>CAZEUV010000166.1:0-1407 GCA_964515285.1 uncultured Maribacter sp.
GATACGATGCTTTATGGGGTTTCGGCCGACTTGCAGGTTTTTGCCGTACATGCCGCTACCGGAAAAGAAATCTGGCGTTTTGGTGATTTGCTAAAAGCAGGGCATTCGACCAGTAGAGGGGTTTCTTATTGGCAAAAAGCTGCTGATAAACGCATTCTCTATACCGTTGGTGCTGATCTATTTGCACTAGATGCCATAACAGGGCGGCCAATATCAAGTTTTGGCACCAACGGAAAAATCGATTTGCGTTCTGGAATGCCTGCATCGGCCAAAGACAAATTTGTGATTTCTAATACACCCGGAACCATTTTTAACGATCTTATAATAATGCCCATACGCCTTTCTGAAAGTGTTGGTGCCGCCCCTGGTAATGTTATGGCATTCAATGTGGTTACCGGAGCGGTGGAATGGGTATTTCACACGATTCCCCTCCCTCGGGAACAAGGTTATGAAACTTGGGAAAACAAAGAAGCTTATAAAAACGAAACTATTGGGGGGGCCAATAATTGGGCCGGAATGGCTTTAGATGAAGAAACAGGTGTTCTATATGTGCCAACAGGTTCGGCCGCACCCGATTTTTATGGAGGCTTAAGAAAGGGGGCGGGCTTATATGCAAACTGTCTATTGGCCTTAGAGGCGAAAACCGGGAAACTTATCTGGTATTTTCAATTTACACATCATGATATATGGGACAAAGATCCGCCCGCTCCACCAAATTTAATTAGGGTTGAACACAATGGAAAAAAGATAGCTGCCGTTGCCCAAGTGACCAAACAAGGATATGTATATGTTTTTGACCGAGCATCTGGCAAACCTTTATTTGACATTAAAGAAGTGCCCGTACCTGCATCAACTTTGAAGGGAGAGCGAGCATGGCAAACCCAGCCTTTTCCGGTCGCACCAAAACCTTTTGCACGACAATCAGCTGATTTAACAGTGAACAATATAAGTCCGTATGCAAAAAACAAAGACTCCTTGTTGGCTGTATACAAAAGAGCTGATAAGCGACTTTACGCCCCTCCAAGCCTTGACCCTGTACTCTTGTTGCCAGGGTATGACGGAGCCGCGGAATGGGGAGGTGCCGCTGCTGACCCTGAAGAGGGAATCATCTATGTGAATTCTAACGAAATGGCGTGGTTCTTACAAATGAAAGCCCGTGATAGCAGTGTTACCGACGTTTCTGTTCCTATGGGTGAGCGCGCCTATACAGCCTATTGCATCACCTGCCACCAAGCAGATAAAAAAGGAATCGCTGCAAGCGGTTTTCCTTCGCTCATAGATATTAAATCTACCAAGACCAAAGATGAGGTGTCAAAAATCATTGTTGAAGGCAAGGGTATGATGACCGGTTTTCCACAAATTCCATCCAAAGAAAAAGAAGCTTTGTTGAAATTTTTGTTCAATGAG
>CAZEUV010000166.1:1507-5597 GCA_964515285.1 uncultured Maribacter sp.
GGCCTATTGTTTATTGGTGCGACCAAAGATGGTTACTTTAGGGCTTTTGACAAGCATACAGGAAAAGTGCTTTGGAAATACAAACTGCCGGCTGCCGCATTTGCTACTCCGGCCATGTACGAAGTGAATGGGAAACAATATATCGCAATCGCTTGTGGCGGAGAGAAATTGGGAACTGAAAAAGGAAATCAGATCATTGCTTTTGCATTGGAATAAATTTATATAAATATGAAAAAATTAAAAACATTGGTCGTTGGTTGTGGAAATATGGGAACCTCGCATGCCCGTGCCTATAATAATTTAGAAGGTTTCGAGTTGGTGGGCTTGGTGAGCAGAAAGCCTGAAAGCCGAGAACTTCTGTCAAAAGAATTGAACAATGTTGCGACCTTCGGTGATTTTGCTTTGGCTTTGGAGCTGACCAAGCCAGACATAGTATCTATAAACACTTACCCAGATACCCACGCCGAATACGTGAAACTAAGCTTGGCGGCAGATGCCCACGTATTTGTCGAAAAACCATTGGCTTTAACTGTGGAAGAAGCTCAGAGCCTAGTAAAATTAGCCCTTGAAAAAAACAAAAAAATGGTTGTGGGGTATATTTTACGGGTACACCCGGCATGGGCGAAATTTGTAGAGGTGGCAAAAACCCTGGGCAAGCCTTTAGTCATGCGAATGAACCTCAACCAACAAAGTTCAGAAACTATGTGGTATACCCACAAACAGCTAATGCGCTCTATGTCGCCCATTGTAGACTGCGGTGTGCACTATGTTGATGTTATGTGTTTAATGACCGAATCTACCCCTATCAGCGTAAGTGCTATTGGGGCTAGACTCTCTGATGAAATCGATAAGAATATGTACAATTATGGCCAGTTGCAAGTTCGTTTTGAAGATGGTTCGGTTGGGTGGTATGAAGCAGGTTGGGGCCCTATGATGAGTGAAACTGCTTTTTTTGTAAAAGATGTGATCGGGCCAAAAGGCTGTGTTTCAATAATAGACGAAATCAAAGACGGTTCGGATAATGTTGAAGGCCATACTAAAACAGGGGGGTTAAAGCTTCATCATAGCGAAATGGATGCTAATGGAAAATTTACGAAATCTGACGAAATCATCGATACCTCAGACGAGCCCGACCATGACGGGCTTTGTCTTTTAGAGCAAGAGTATCTATTAAAAGCCATTAACGAAGATTTAGATTTGACCGCCCATATGAACGATGCGGTAAATAGCTTAAAAATAGTTTTGGCTGCAGATGAATCTTTCCGAACCGGAAAAACTGTGGTTTTGTAGCGTGCGTTGTAGAAATCAATCGTTAAAAACCGGGGTTTGTGTCAAATCAATAAGGTCTTTGTCTTCTTTTTTAAGAATACGTTTAGAACGTAAATATCGATTGAGGTTGTATTCGTCGTAGTTGTCGGCCTCTTTGTTCATGCTGCTTATTCGAACTTGCCCTGAAGAATGAATGAATTCCTGATTGCCGATCCACATGCCTACATGAACTACTTTTTCCGCTGTTGAATCTGTGGCCGTCCGTCCAAAGAACAAAAGATCGCCTACTTCTAGATTTTCAAAATTTTTGTCTTCATCGGTTTGTTTTCCCATATGCACTTGTTGCGATGCGTCACGCGGAATGACCATGCCGTTTAAAAAATAAATTGTCTTGGTAAAACCACTACAGTCTACCCCTTTGGTAGATGTGCCTCCCCATAAATAAGGTAGTCCCATCAACTTTTTTGATGTTGCCCTCAACGATTCACTTGTTGGGTTTAAATTCGATAACCAATTAGAATAAAGTGCTGATTCTGCTTTGCTGGTATACCCTACCCTACCATCTGGATATTCAACTGCATAGAATTCATTCTCTTCTTTTACCAATTTCAACACTGCCCCCGCGACCATATCGGAAACTACTTGAGCGTCTAGGTCGGGTTTCAAATATGAATACCCTGTTGTTTCCGTGTAAATTACTTTCTTAGCTGATTTCCATTGAGAGAATTCTTGCTCTGAAAACACAGCTATGCCTCCTGAATCTACCCATGAAAGGTACTTATCGGGTGTTTGAATAAGTGACCAACTACCTTCTTTTTTATAGATTTTAACAGGTGTGCCCAAAGTGGCTTGAGTGGCCAACTCTGCAGAATGTTTCGGGTTACTACGTAAATTGGCTACTGAAATCGTAATCAAACCGTGAATTTTTCCTTTAAGTTCTTCTGGCGGCAATATTAGAATACTGTCGATAAACGCTATATTGTCTAAGGATAGTTTTTCTTTTAGAGCGGACACAGCATTGGGTAAATTGCTTTCTCCTTTTAAAATATACTTTTCGGTATTTTTAATGGCTTCAACATTAAAAAGAGCTACGCGTTTGTCTGGGGCATATTCCTTTTTTATCACCGTAATCTGTTCTTCTAACGGGTTCTCTTCTTCTTTTTCGGTCTCGCAGGCGACAAAAGTCACTAAAAATAATAATACCGCCCTTTTTCCAACAATTTTTAGACCCATGATTTAAGTAATTTGATTTCTTTAGGGAAATTAATGCTTTTTCGGTATTTCCCCATAAAATTCAATAAAACTATCTAGCTAGGTCTTTTTTCTTAATTTTGGCCCAACATGAAAAAACTAAAGGTTATAGAGCTTTTTGCTGGAGTTGGGGGTTTTCGTATTGGTCTTGAAAACACTGGAAAATTCAAGGTGGTTTGGAGCAATCAATGGGAGCCGAGCACCAAAGCACAACACGCTTCAATGGTATATGAAAACCGATTTGGGAGCAATGGCCATAGCAATGAAGATATTGCAGAGGTTGATCCGAATGAAATTGAAGATGCCGATATATTGGTGGGCGGTTTTCCTTGTCAAGATTATTCCGTGGCAACGACACTTCATAATTCAAAAGGGCTAATCGGCAAAAAAGGGGTGCTGTGGTGGTCTATTCATAAAATACTTTCCGAAAAAAAGAATCCGCCAAAATACTTGTTTTTAGAAAATGTGGATCGCTTGCTAAAGTCTCCCTCCTCACAACGCGGTAGGGATTTTGCCATTATGCTAAAAAGTCTTGGTGAATTGGGCTATGCTGTGGAATGGAGGGTAATCAACGCTGCTGAATATGGTATGCCACAACGTCGTAGGCGTATCTTTTTCTTGGCATACCATAAATCTACCCCCATATATCGTGAGTTGCAAAAAAACGACAAAGTGGATTGGATGCATAAACTTGGAACGATTGCCAACGCTTTTCTTGTTGAACAGCCATCGAAAAAAACAATTGATTTTGAATTAAAAGGGAGTTTGGTCGAAATCTCAGAGCAATTCAATAAAAATGAAAAACTATCCCCTTTTTACAATACAGGGGTTTGTGTCAACAGAAGGGTCTTTACTGCTAAAACCACGCCTAAATATAATGGTTCAAAAACATTGCTGGGCGATATACTACAAAATGGCAAAGTGACCGAAGAATTCTTTATTCCCTCGAAAAACCTGCCAAAGTGGGAATACCTAAAAGGAAGTAAAAAGGAAATCCGTACTGCAAAAAACGGATTTCAATACAATTATAGTGAAGGAAGTATGGTTTTTCCCGATGCGCTTGACAATGCCTCTCGCACTATAATTACGGGGGAGGGCGGTAAAAGTCCGTCTCGTTTTAAACATGTCATTCGAACCGAAAAAGGGCTGCGAAGGCTTACTCCCATAGAGTTGGAGCGCTTGAATATGTTTCCTGACGACCACACTAAACTAGAGGGAATTACCGATGCCAAACGAGCCTTTTTTATGGGAAATGCCCTAGTGGTGGGTGTGATCGAAAAAATTGGCGCATCACTCTTTAAAAAAATCAATTCTTAAACGCTATGGAGCTCCAAAGTAGTTTTAAAAACGATTTGGAAAAGGAGCAAAAATTATCGGTCTTTTTAGATGCCTATTACAAAAAACACTTGAAACACTACACTTTTGAGCGTGTTCATAATCTAAAGCGACAGATGCAGGGCGCTGACTTGATCCTTGTGCACAAAACAAACGGGAAACGATTTTTGGTCGACGAAAAAGCCCAATTGGACTATATCAATGAAGATTTGCCCACTTTTGCTTTTGAGCTGGT
>CAZEUV010000167.1:0-5555 GCA_964515285.1 uncultured Maribacter sp.
TAAAGGGTACCCTGGTATGCCAGAAGTTGGCAATATGGGAATCCCTAGAAAACTATTAAAAAAAGGAATTACGGATATGGTTCGTATTTCTGATGGGCGTATGAGCGGCACCGCTTTTGGAACAGTAGTTCTCCACGTATCTCCAGAAGCCGCCATGGGAGGTAATTTTTCTGTTATCCAAAATGGAGATGTCATAACGCTGGATATTCCGAACCGCAGTTTAAATGTTGCGCTAAGTAATGACGAACTGTCCATGAGAAAACAACAGATAGAACCAACGCTGCCTAGTGTAGATAGGGGTTATGTAAATCAATATGTGAACCACGTGCAACAGGCTCATTTAGGTGCTGATATGGATTTTTTAAGAGGAAAATCAGGAAGTGATGTTCCGAGAGATTCTCATTAATTAAAATAAAATGAAGATGAATTTCAAAGAAAAAGTAGCAATTGTTACTGGTGCAGGTCAAGGAATCGGCCTTGAAATATGTAAGCAACTGACTTTAGAGGGAGCCAACGTAATATTGAATGATTTAAATCCTGTCTTGGCAGAAGAAGCAGAATCACAGATTAATGGTAACGGAGGAAATTGCATAGCCGTTTCAGGGGATTCAAGTGATATAACTCTGATTCAAAGTATGGTAGACAAGGCGGTTTCAGAATTTGGAAAATTAGATATTGTAGTAGCCAATGCTGGAATTACTTTGTATGGTGATTTCTTGACTTACACACCCGAATCTTTATTTAGATTAATGGAGGTAAATCTTGGGGGCAGTTTCTTTTTAGCACAAGCGGCGGCAAATCAAATGAAAAAACAGAATTCAGGTGGCTCCATAGTATTCATGTCCTCTGTGACCGGGCATCAGGCTCATAAAAACCTTGCGGCATATGGCATGACCAAGGCAGCCTTGGAAATGCTTGCAAAAAATCTGGTAATTGAACTGTCTCAATATAAGATTAATGTAAATACAATTGCTCCCGGTGCAACCCTAACGGAGCGTACCCTAAAAGAAGAAAATTTTTCTGAAGCATGGCAAAAGATAACTCCGATGGGCAGACCTGCATTTGTTGACGATATAGCCCAATCGGTTTTGTTCATGGTCTCGGATAAGGCCAAACATATCACGGGACAGAGTTTGGTAGTCGATGGGGGTTGGACTTCAGTTAGTCCCTCGCCTTATTAGTATTAATGGGTACACTTATCTAAAAAAGTAAATAAGCATAGTAACAGGTGGCAGAAGTGGAATAGGTAAGGTAGTACTTAGCGCTTTACCAAATTTTCGTTCATTGGTCATACACTAGTGAAAAGGTAATGTTGGGCCTTTTCATTAATTAGATGTATTTTTAGTATGAACCAAATTCTTTTTAAGAATACCTCAACTACCGATATTATGAAAAACAGGAGTACGTTTTGTAATGGACAAAGAAATCTGGGCATGGTATGGGCACTTGTCTTAATAGGCCTTAGTTCTTGTAAAGAACAAAAAAATACTGCCAGCGAGAACGAATTTAGTGTAGATACGACCAAGGCCGAGATGGGCTATACCAAAATCTTTGACGGAACATCTTTGGATGGTTGGGATGGAGATACTACCTATTGGAGCGTTGCAAATGGCAGCTTAATCGGCGAGGTGACCCCGACGACCTTATTGAAAAAAAACACTTTTATCATTTGGCAAGGTGGCCAACCGGATGATTTTGAACTAAAGTTGGAATTTCGTATTACCGAGGCGGGCAATAGCGGTATCAATTACCGTAGTGAAAGACTAGATAGTATTGCTTATGCACTACGGGGCTATCAGGCCGATATTGATGGAAAGAACACGTATACTGGACAGAATTACGAAGAGCGAAAACGCACTACCCTAGCCTATAGAGGTGAAAAAACGAGTATTACTTCACAAGAAAACCCCAATGAACAGGGGTCGTTACGTGCCAATGTTAAAAAGAACGCTTGGCAGAACAGGGAAGTGTTGGCATCTCTTGGAAATTCTGATTCTTTAAAAACAAAAATTAAAACCGGGGACTGGAACAGTTGTCACCTAGTAATAAAAGGTAATCGATTACAGCACTACATTAATGACATATTGATGAGCGATGTAATCGATAATGACACGATCAATCGTAAATTTTCAGGTTTTTTGGGCGTTCAAGTTCATGTTGGGCCACCTATGAAAGTTGAATACCGAAATATTCGAATAAAGAACCTGTAAAAATATACGCACTAACTTCTTGTGTCAAAGTGAATATTTTAGAATTACTCAAACGTATAGCTCCTCTTATTTACCTGTGTTACCCTAAAATAACCATTTGCATAATTGTCAGGGTTTGTTTTATTCGTACAATTGCCCTTTAACTGAACGGGAGTGGTATCAAAGGGACCACCATCGCTTTCTGATTGCGTAATCAAAATATTGAGGTAATTGGCGTAGTTTTTAGAAATACCGTGCATCTCTATGTTTATGACATCACCTGTTTTAAATCCCACTAGCTCATCAGAATTCTCAGGGTCGTCCTCTTCTTTTTCAAAGTACCAAGTAATCTCATTGCCATTGATAAACTCATCTTCTCCGTATTCCAAATCAGGTAATAGATCCCCAGGTTCTTTAAATTTAAAGAGATAGTAATTTTCCTCATCTATGGGGTCTGTAAACACCACCACCACCTCTAACAAGTCTTCATCGCCTTCTTCGGTCGTTTGAACAACATCTGTAATATCGGCAACTGGCATTAGTTTTTCATTTGCTATATAGGTATCTCCCTTATATATAACCTCTAAAGTATAGGCTTGATCGATTACAGGTAGAAAAGACGAGGTCGTATACGCACCATTGTTCTGATGTATAAAAATAAATTCCTCTCCACTTATATCATTAATTACGCGTACCGAGGCATCGGTTACGGCGGTATTTGTGGTGGTATCGAAATAAGGTGTTGAGGTGCTTAATTTTATGAGCTGATTATTGCCCTGAGAGCCTTTTTCCCAATCCAATGAGGCTTCAATGGTCAATCTTGCAGGTATTGATTGCAAGTCTACGTCTATTACATCAGTACAGGCAGTTAGGGCCAAAACCAATAGGAATGCTATAAATTTTATATGGGTCATAGTTCTTAGAATTTAAAGTTATAAGTGATAGAGGGTACTATACCGAAAATGGCTGTTCTTGAGGCCTCATTTTTACCGGTATCAAAATTTTGTCCGAATGATATCGACGCGGCATTTTTGTGATTGTATACATTGTATATGCCAAAGACCCACTCACCCTTCAATCTTTTATTTGGTTTTCGATTGGGTTTGTAGTTGACCGAAAGATCTAACCTGTGGTATACGGGCAATCGGTCTGAATTTCTATTGGAGTAGCTGGCGACCGAAAGCCCCTCGTACTCGTACTGACTATTCGGAAAGGTGGAAGGCCGGCCTGTTTGAAATACAAAATTCGAACCAACACTCCATTTTTCATTAAATCGCCATGCACCCGTAATTGAAAGATCATGGGTTCTATCGTATGTTGAATTATACCACTTTCCATTGTTGATGCCAGGACCACCTGCACTACCGCCCAAGGCCAATTGTTCGGCTTTTGATAAGGTATAGGCAATCCATCCAGTGAACTTGCCCTCGTTCTTGCGAAGTAATACTTCTAGGCCATAGGCTCTTGACTGTCCGTTTAATATTTCAGCTTCAATGGTGTTGTTGCCTATCAAATCGGATCCATCGATATAATCAATTCTATTCGCAGTGGTCTTGTAATAGGTTTCGACTTCCAAGGAATACAATTTATCCTTGAAATTTCTAAAATACCCCAAGGCATATTGATCGGTGAGCTGTGGTTTGATATATTTTCCACTTGGGGTCCAAACATCCAAGGGTGTAACAGAAGAGGTGTTCGACAGTAAATGAACGTATTGTGCCATGCGCGAATAGCCGGCTTTGATCGATGATACCTCATTCAATTGATATGCCAATGATACCCTGGGTTCAAAATTGCCATAACTTTTAATAGTTTCACTCTTTTTAAAGTCTGTCTTTCCGATTGCTGTACCATTTTGGTATATTCCGAGAAGGGTATTGTAGACCACAGGTTGATTGTTCTCGTAATCGGTCATTGCCTGACCGCCCATACGACTGAACAAACTATACCGTAGTCCGTATTGTGCGGTAAGTTTCTCTGATACCCTATGTTCTACACTTGCGTACAGTCCGCTTTCGAAGGCTCTTTTTTGATCTAATGAAAATTCGTTGATAGGCGATGTGCTTGTCGTTGGCTTTATTTGCCCCGGGTCAAAATCGTAATAGATACCACTTAGCCCAAAGTCTAGTTTGAACTTATCGTTAGCATAGTATTTCAAATCGTACTTGATATTGTAGTTGTCGATAGACGATATCCAATCAAATTCCGCTTGGGTAATAGTCAAGTCATAGTCGTACTTACTATATATCAATGATACATTCGAAAAAAGTTTGTCATTGAAAATATGGTTCCATCGTAAATTCCCCGAAAGGTTGCCATAACTACTTTTAAAAAAATTCCCGAATTTAAAGGTATCCCTACCAAAATATCCTGAGAGATAGATTTTGTTATTATCATTAATCTTATAATTCGTTTTGAGGTTCAGATCATAAAAGCCTATTCTGTTCTTTCTTACTTTTTTATTTGCCATCTTTAAAAAAAGATTTACGTATGACGACCTACCTGCTATTAGAAATGAGCCCCTGTCTTTGAAAATAGGGGCTTCAACTGCCAAACGACTTGAAATTATTCCGATTCCTCCTGAAAGTGCAAAGTTCTTGCTGTTGCCATCTTTTTGACGGACATCCAATACAGAGGAAACCCGGCCACCGAAACGGGCAGGAATACCACCCTTATACAACTTAATATCCTTGATCGCATCGGCGTTGAAAATAGAAAAGAAACCCAACATGTGTGAAGTGTTGTAAATGATGGCTTCATCAAGCAATACCAAATTTTGGTCGGCCCCACCGCCACGCACATGAAACCCGCCTGAACCCTCACCATTTTTGGTCACGCCCGGAAGCATTTGAATGGATTTTATAATATCTACTTCGCCCAAAACAACGGGCATCATTTTTACAGTACTAATGTTTAGTTTCGAAACACTCATTTCGGGTTTTCTAAGGCTTACACGCTCAGTTTCTTCAGCAGTAACCACAACTTCGGCTAATTGCGTAGAAACTTCTTTAATTTCGAAATTCAGCTTTTGGTTTTCGTTTATGACCATTTCTTTTCTTATATCGGCGTAGCCCATATATGATATTACCAAGGTTTGTTTTCCTTCGGGTACGGTAATGGAATAAAAACCGTACTCATTCGTGATGGTACCAATTGAAGAACCCTCTAAAAAAATCGAGGCACCAAAAAGGGTTTCCCCATTGTTTTGATCCGTTATTATTCCGCTGATCGTATAGTTGTTTTGGGCAGAGACCAAAGAGGTAAATAATACAAATAGTAATACAAATCTTTTCATATATCCATTTTTAGAATTGTGGTTATACATAAAGACATACAAAGATTACAGGGGTTGCATATTCTTAAGTT
>CAZEUV010000168.1:0-5529 GCA_964515285.1 uncultured Maribacter sp.
CATAAACTCATAAACTCATAAACTCATAAACTCATAAACTCATAAACTCATAAACCAATCACAAAACTATGCCAGGATTCGAACTTTTTGGAGATGCCGAAAGAAAACAAGTTAACGACGTGCTCGATTCAGGAGTTTTGATGCGCTATGGTTTTGAGGGTGCGCGCAATGGACATTGGAAGGCCCTTGAGCTAGAAAAAGCCCTTGCAAAGCGAATGCAAACAAACCATGCGCAATTGGTCAGTAGTGGTACGGCCGCCTTAACGGTTGCCTTGGCCAGTGCTGGTATAGGGGAGGGCGACGAGGTGATCTTGCCCACATTTACCTTTGTAGCCTCCTTTGAAGCTATAATGGCCATAGGGGCAGTGCCTATTTTGGTCGATGTTGATGATACCTTGACGTTGGATCCCTCGGCTGTAGAAAAGGCCGTGACCGAAAGAACGAAGGTTGTCATGCCTGTACACATGTGTGGGTCTATGGCAGATTTGAGGGCGCTGAAGTCTATTTGTGATACATATGGGTTGTTGCTTTTAGAAGATGCCTGTCAGGCCATTGGTGGCACTTATGATGGAAAACCTTTGGGCAGTTACGGGGATCTAGGCTGCTTTTCGTTCGATTTCGTAAAGACCATTACCTGTGGCGAAGGAGGTGCTGTGGTTACCAACAACGAAAAATATAAATTGAACGCCGATCATTATTCCGATCACGGGCACGACCATGTAGGAGCGGATAGGGGAGCGGAAGCACATCCATTTTTAGGCTATAATTATAGAATTTCTGAACTGAACGCGGCGGTAGGTCTGGCACAATTAGAACGATTGGATGAATTTTTATCCATCCAAAAGAAAAATTATACGATTCTTAGAGATGCCTTGAAAAGTATTCCTCAAGTCACTTTTAGAAGAGTACCTGAAACAGGGGAGGAGAGTTACGCTTTTTTAAGTTTCTTTTTACCTGACGCAAATACAGCAACAAGCGTGTACAAGGCCTTAGGCGTGGCTGGTTTGGATGCCTGTTTTTGCTGGTACAACAATAATTGGCACTATTACCGAAAGTGGGAACATCTACTAGACCTCAAAACCTTGGGCAAGCTATCACAGGCCATTTACGACCAGTTGCCAGATTATAGTATTGCGGATTTTTCGAAATCGGACCATTGGATTAGCCGTAACATTTCTTGTTTGATAAAGTTAAGCTGGTCAGAAGATGAAGTACGCCAGAGAGCAAAAAAAATGATGGAGACAATAAGAAAGAATATTTAAAGTACCCTTGTGCGGATAAACCGCTCACTTTTAGGAGACGATTTTAGTTTTTAGAGCATTGGGGCTTTAGTATTGATCTTTTAGGCGATGGATAGTCTAGTTAGTAATGTACATATTCAACGATTTCCAATCCGTAGCCAATAATACCTACTCGCTTAGATTGAGGTGTATTGGTCATTAGTCGCATTTTACTGATATTTAGATCGTGCAGAATTTGTGCGCCAATGCCAAAATCCTTGACATCCATATCTATTTTCGGGGCTTTTAGAATGCCTTTTTTCTGATTTTCACGTAGTCCGGTAATGCGCTTCAATAAATTAAGCGACTCACTTTGTTGGTTGATAAAGACAATGGCACCTTGGCCTTCGTTATTCAGTGCCTTGAACATATCATCTAACTTTTTATCTACATTGTTGGTGAGCGTACCCAAAATATCATTGTTGACCAAGGTAGAATTGATACGTGTCAATATGGGGTCATTGAGTTTCCAGCTTCCCTTTGTCAGGGCAAGATGTACCTGATCGTTCGTGGTCTGTTGATAGGCATGTAATGTGAAATGTCCGAACCTTGTTTCCACCTCAAACGATTCCTGTTTAGTGATAAGGCTATCATGACGCATTCGATAGGCTACCAAATCTTCGATGGATACTAATTTAAGATTGAATTTTTTGGCCACCTCCACCAAATGGGGCAATCGGGCCATGGTACCATCCTCGTTGAGAATTTCCACTAGGATTCCCGCTGGTTCAAAACCTGCCAAGCGCGCCAAGTCAACAGCGGCTTCGGTATGGCCGGTACGTCTTAATACACCTCCGTTTTTCGCTCGCAGGGGAAAGATATGCCCTGGTTTTCCCAATTCATGGGGCTGGGTTTTTTTATCTACCAAGGCTTTTATGGTCTTTGCACGATCCTGAACCGAAATGCCCGTAGTACAGCCCTGACCAATAAGATCGACGGAAATTGTAAAGGGTGTATGGTGCAATACGGTATTGTTCTCTACCATCATGGTCAAATCTAATTCTTTACAGCGTTTTTCGGTAAGGGGTGCGCAAATAAGCCCTCGACCGTGTTTGGCCATAAAATTGATCATTTCAGGTGTAACCGTTTCCGCCGCTGCAATAAAATCGCCTTCGTTCTCTCTATTTTCATCATCGACGACAATAATGACCTTTCCTTTTTTTATATCGGCGATTGCCTCTTCTATTGTATTCAATTGTACATTTTTTTCTGTGGATTCTACACCTGCAATCATGTTGTTATAGTTTGATCTTTCTTTTTGAACAATCCTTTAAAAAAGTCGAAGACCCTTCCAAAGCTCATTAAGCCTTTATCGGCGGTTGCCCTTTTGGTCAAAATAATGCCCAAAGGTAACATGATTAATGTTGGTAGCCATGCCCCTAAAATGGGATGTATATTGCCTTTATTCGAATAATTTCCTGAAAATACGCCAATAAAATAATACACCAAAAACAACAAAACGGCTATGACCATTGGCAGCCCCAAGCCACCTTTTCTAATGATGGCCCCTAAGGGTGCACCAACAAAAAATAAAATGATACATGAGAGTGCCAAAGCGTATTTTTTGTGCAATGAAAGAATATGCCTTCTATGAATCTCGTATCTTTTGCCCATCTCTTTCTTTTTTCCTTTTATGGATGTCAATACATTTGAGGTAGCGTTTTTCGCCGAATTCATCATTTGTACCCTTTGCCATTCAGGAAACAGTCCAACTACATCCACTATTGAAAAACCTGCTTGTAATTTGGCAACGGTGGTTGTATCTACTTTTTGAACCTTGGCCAAGGTGGTGTCTATTTTTGGGTTGGGGACAAAGACCCCCATTCTGTTTGAAATGTTCTTAGAGAATGATTTTACAACGCGAAGATTATCTCTATTGAGTGAATCGATATCCTTGTTCAGGCGTGAAATATTTTTCATTTTAGCGGTACGAACACTCCTTTCCTCTTCTAGATCCACATTGTTCAATTCTGAAAGGTCGATATTCATGGTATAGGTTTCAAACCAGCCCTTGGCATAGGGGTATTTTTGTTTTTTCCGGCCTTTTGCCTCCACCGTTTGATATAGATGACCATCGTTCAATACCAGCTGAATGATATCAGAATCTTCACTACTTTTTAATTCACCTGTTTTTGCTTTGATGACCCTAAAGTTGACATTGCTCTTTGTTTTTTGATGAATTATGACATTTTCAAGAAAACGATCGTTGTCACCATATTTATTATCTACTTTGATATTCAGGTCGGCACTTTCAAAATCACTAAAAACCCCTGCTGATATTGCCACTGCCGGTTTTACCTTGGCTATATTACGTCTTAGGTTGTATATTTTTTGTTCAGATGCGGGAATAATGGTATTGGCAAAATAAAAGGTGCCGCCACCTAGGAAAACAACAAAGATGATAATACTCAACATAGATCTCTGTAGCGAAATGCCAGAAGCTTTCATGGCTGCGAATTCGTAATTTTCGGCAAGTGAGCCAAACGTAAGTAACGAGGCCAAAAGTACTGTCAGGGGGAGTACCTTTTCGGTAAGTTCGGGCATTTTGTAGAAAAAGAACTTACCAATGATCAGCATATCAAGATCCTTGCCCGCCAAGTCATCTATAAACAACCAAATAGATTGAAATATGAAGATGAACATCATAATGATGAACGAGCTGATCAAATTTAAAAGAAAGCTCGATAAAATATACCGGTCTAGAATTCTCAAAATTGCCGTTTTATAATAAATGGATAATGAGAGCCATAATTTTATGGCTCGAACCAACCTTTAAGCATTGGCTTGAATAATGACATCATACATTTACAAACGCTAGTTTTTTATGATGTAGTACCCTTTGCTTTTATATTTGCTTTCGTCAAAAGTAAATAAGGTTTTTGACAATGTTTGATTTGTTTTGAATGAATTAACAGTAATCGTGGTGGTCGTACCATTATCACCGGTGTAAATCAACTTGTAAATATGTTTTGTTTCTACGTCAACACCCATTAGTATTGATTTTACCTCAGCATTTGTATCCATAGGAACAAGTTTTACGTACTGGATATTACGTCCTTGCACATTTTGTAGAATATCCCAGGTATAGTTGTGCCCTTCTTTGTAAAAGGTCAACATTTTTGATGGAGTAAGGGTATTTTCATCTTCTGATTTGTCTTCAATGGTCACCTCTTCGTTTTCGGGTACTATAGTGTATACTTTGTTACCGTCGTACAGCTGTTGCGTACCCAAATAATTAAAAAGGTATTTATCGTCTTGTAAAGTAACATCGCCTCTGGTCTCTGAATTGATATCAGCCTCCGTATTGTTCAGCACGTATTTGAAATCAACAAAAATATTTTCATACCCTTTTACCTTGGTATACACTTCATCCAATAAGGTTTTTGCCTTATCTGAATTTTGACCCAAGGCCAAGTTTGCCGTACATAGTGCGAATACTAAAAGTAACTTCCTCATGCTAATTAATTTCGTTATTAAGTAAATGTTCTAAAGCGATAAGGTCTGTGACCAAAACCTGTCTTGCTTTACTACCTTCAAATGGACCGACGATCCCTGCCGCTTCCAATTGATCTACGATGCGTCCTGCTCGGTTGTACCCTAATTTCAGCTTGCGTTGGATTAACGACGCCGAACCTTGTTGTGCGATGACGATGACCTCGGCAGCTTCCCTAAACTTGGTATCCCTATCCGATATATTGTAATCAATACCTATGCCAGAATCCTCACCCACATACTCAGGTAATAAATAGGCATCAGGATACGCTCTTTGCGAACCGATATAATCCGTTATTCTTTCAATTTCAGGGGTGTCTACAAAGGCACATTGAATACGGGTGATGTCGTTTCCTTGGGTATACAACATATCGCCTCGACCGATTAATTGATCGGCTCCAGGGCCATCCAATATGGTTCTTGAATCTATTTTAGATGCGACCCTAAAGGCAATACGAGCCGGAAAATTGGCTTTTATAATACCTGTAATGACATTTACCGACGGTCGTTGCGTAGCGATAATCAAATGTATACCAATTGCCCGAGCTAATTGTGCCAAGCGGGCGATCGGGGTTTCCACTTCCTTACCGGCCGACATGATCAGATCTGCAAACTCGTCGATGACCAGTACAATATAGGGCAAGAATTTATGCCCATCATTGGGGTTGAGTTTGCGTGCCTTGAACTTTACATTATACTCTTTGATATTTCGAACCAGTGCCAATTTTAAGAGGTCATAACGGTTGTCCATCTCTAT
>CAZEUV010000169.1:0-5528 GCA_964515285.1 uncultured Maribacter sp.
AGCCAGCCCTTTATTCATAAATAGTAGTAAGAACAGTATTACGACAAGTAAAAAACTATATTTTCTCATATTCGTATTTTTTTTCGAAAGCTTATCAAAGAGAACCATTTTTAGTAAAAAACTGAATTTTAAGCTTTTAGAGGTTTGAATTTGGTGTTTAAGTCATCTACTATCATTTTCCATAGCGTATGTTTCATTTTTTCTTTAAAAAAGCCAAAATGCCCAATCTTGGTAGTCCTAAAATGAACCAGATTGAGATGTTTTCTCGTTCGCTGTGTATTATTATATTTCTCTGTTATCCAATCAACGGCTTTTTTTGGTGCGAATCTATCATCACTAATACTGTATGAAATTAATGCACAATTAATTTTACTATAATAAAGCTTATCAATATCAATATGGTCAAATAAATAGTTTGGACTAGTACACCATTTTCTCCATTCTAAAGACATACTACGGGGTAGATCTTCCATTAGCTTAAGTCGTTTTCCAGGAAAAAACCCATATACTCTTGTAAGTAAGGGAAATAGTAGATACCAATTGAGTAGCATTCTGAATCTTTTTGTTCCTTTCCAAAATTTCCAATACCCACCTTGTGCAGCAATTAAGATAATTTTGTCAATACCTAAAGACGAGGGGGCCAAACCAATTAACTGCCCTCCAATACTATGTCCAATAACAACCATATTTTTATTGAGGTATTTGTTTCTATAAAATTGTAGTACAGCTTCAAGATCATTATTTCCCCAGTTAGATGCGGTTGTGTCAAACTTTTTTAAAGACCTATTTTTTGATTCACCAATTCCTGAGAAATCAAATGTGTAGGTGGCATATCCTTCAGATTGTAAAAATTCTGCAAATTTGAAGTAAAAAGATTGTTTTACACCAGTAGCAGGGGATATTATTACAATTCCATTAGCATTTATTATAGGTTCAAATTCTGTTACAGTTATTTCATATCCAATCTTGGTTTTGATTCTTCTTTTTCTGCATATGGTTATTTTGATTGGCACTGATTGAATCGGTATTTAGGTATCTAATAAAATAAATAGCTATTGTATTCAACAACCAAAAATAGTAAGTAGTTGAACGTATTAAGTAAATGGTTGAAAATTTCAGTTAAGTGGTCAATTTATATTTTTTTGTTTTACGAACTTATCTTGAGTTTTTCTTTTACCTATGAATTTTGCACTCTAATTTTGCTATTTTTTAGTATCGTAATTATAGCTATGCTACAAAAAAACACCTTCATTAGAGTACAAAAGCCATAATTCTCGGTTCCAAACAAAAACTCAAGATGAGTTCTATGGATAAAAAATTAAGTTCTTCTTTTTCGTATAAATGGTCAATAATATCAGTTGCACGTATTTTTTTCTTTAAGAGTTGATTTTTCAGCCTACTAGTACAAGAAAGGAATAAAGGATTGGACTGGGCTTCATACATTTTTATTTAAAAAAGAGAGATGCTTCCCTAAATTTACTAAATTTTCATTCAAATCAAAGAAATGATTTCAAAGAGCCGGGAGGCAAGATTTACTATGACTTGCCTTGGGTTAGTCTGTTTCAAGAATTTTTTTGTTATTCCTTAAAAACTCAAGACGAGTTCAATTTGCTATTGATGGTTCGAAATGGCAATGGTTTCAAAGTATTTTTAAATCAATGTTGCCAATTATCGTTTTTTGACACTGAATTGCGATCAAATTTTCTATGTCAGTTCGGTCTTAGAATTCTACAATTCAGTAATTTCTTTTAGGGTTGTTTGTTATTGTAATGCATCTTTGTGGCATCAAAAAACGAACAATCATGATCAAACAATTCATCTTTCTAACCACATTTTTTTTCTCTGCCACTGTACTTGGCCAGACCACAATTTCAGGAACGGTAACCGACAAGAAGAACCTTCCCATAGTAGGAGCCAATGTATATTTGGAGGGAACCTATGATGGGGCATCTACTGATGACAACGGAAAATTCAGCTTTGAGACTACCGAATCAGGCACACAAAACCTTATAGTTTCAATGATTTCGTTTGAAACGTTTATGCAAGCAGGTGATGTATCTTATTTAAAGGATATGAAAATCGTTCTGCGAGAAGCAATTAACCAATTGAACGGGGTAACCCTTACCGCAGGTACTTTTGAAGCGGGCGACAACTCAAAAGTATCTGTATTAAAACCTTTGGATATCGTAACCACGGCAGGGGCCGCCGGTGATTTTGTCGCAGCCCTTCAAACCTTGCCCGGTACAACAAAGGTAAGTGAAGATGGTAGGTTGTTCGTGCGTGGTGGCGAAGCTGGCGAGACCCAGGTTTTTATTGACGGCCTTAGGGTATTTCAGCCCTTTAATGCCACGGCCAATAATATACCGACACGAGGTAGGTTCTCTCCCTTTTTATTTAAGGGAATCACTTTTAGCACCGGTGGCTACTCTGCAGAATATGGTCAAGCACTATCGAGCGTACTGTTATTGAACACGACCGATGTGCCCGATCAAGAGAAAACCGATATATCCATTATGTCCGTAGGCGGCGGCTTGGGTCATACCGAGATTTGGGGCGATGAGTCATTGAGCCTGAATACATCCTATATAAACCTAGCACCCTATCAAGGTTTGATACCTGCCGATCAAGGTGCCCGTTGGAACAAACCTTATGAGTCGATTTCTGGCGAGGCGGTCTTCCGAAGTAAAAAAGAAAAGAGTATGTTCAAATTCTATACTGGTTTTAACCATGCTAATTTTGATATAGAACAGGAGGATATCAATTTTTCTGATTTTATAGGGTATGCCTTAAAGAACAATAATCTGTATTTGAATTCGTCGTACAAATATTTTATGGAAAAGGGATGGTCTCTGACCGCTGGGGCAAGTGTGTCTTCCGACAAAAATAATATAAAAGCCTTGAACAATATCATTGACACCAAAGAGATCGGATCACATTTAAAACTAAAATTCAAAAAGAATTTCAGCAGTCGATTTAATCTGAATTTTGGAGGTGAACATTTTATAACCGACTATGCTGATACCATCAAGACCGAAGATGGGTCGATCTTTGATTCTGGCTATACCGATAATCTAACGGCAGGTTTTACAGAGGCCGATATTTTCTTTAGCAATAGTTTTGCCATGAAACTGGGCGTTAGGGGCGAATATTCAACTGTGTTAAAAGACTTTACAATCTCTCCAAGGATTTCTTTGGCGTATAAGAGCAGTGATAACGGACAGTTTTCATTGGCCTACGGAGATTTTTATCAAAATCCCCTTACGGAAAACTTAAAGTTTAACCAGAGTTTAGATACCGAAAAGACATCGCACTATATTTTAAACTACCAGTTTTTAGGAAACGGTAAAACGTTCAGGGTCGAAGCCTATTATAAAGATTACGATAAGTTGACCAAATACGATACCGATTTTGCCCAATTCAATTCAGTGTTCAATAATTTAGGAAGCGGTTATGCCCAGGGTTTGGATATCTTTTGGAGGGATAACAAGAGCATAAAATCACTGGACTACTGGATCTCGTATTCTTATTTGGATACCGAACGTGACTATCGCAATTTCAGGGAAAAGGCCACGCCCAATTTCGCACCCAAACACAACCTTTCGATTGTTACCAAATACTTTATAGAAGATTGGCAATCTCAAGTGGGCCTTTCATATAATTATGGGTCGGGCAGACCTTATGACGATCCCAATACAGCTGGTTTCTTATCAGAGAAAACAAGGGCTTATAATAATTTGAGTGTAAACTGGGCCTATTTGATCTCGCAACAAAAGATCCTCTATGTATCGGTCAGTAATGTAACCGGGTTCAAGAACGTGAACGGGTACCAATATGCCAATGCCCCAAATACCAATGGTATTTTTGACCGTCGCGCCATACGCCCCACAGCCGATACCTTTTTCTTTGTAGGCTTCTTTTGGACGATCAGCACTGATAAGAGTAGCAATCAGTTAGATAATTTGTAATACTTCTTCACAGTTTCAATTTATATGTGTTATTTTATGGGATAGAATTAGATAAAGAACTCATTTAAGCTTTTTCAATGAAAACCCAAGAACTCCAGCAAGTTCAAAAAATGCTCCAAACTCATGGCTATATTGATGATGGGGCAATAGCCATGTCTATATTCTTGGCGATGAAACTTGAAAAACCATTGCTTGTAGAAGGGCCGGCAGGAGTGGGTAAGACCGAAATCGCCAAGGTGATGGCGAAAGCATTACAGACCGATCTCATTCGATTGCAATGCTATGAAGGTTTAGACAGTACCCATGCCCTGTACGAATGGAACTATCAACACCAGCTCCTGTACCTTAAAATGCAAGAGCAGAAAGAGCAGGATGTCAAAGCATTGGAAGAAACCATTTTTTCAGATAGGTTTTTATTAAAAAGACCCGTTTTACAGGCTATAACACATTCTAAGAATGCCGTGTTATTGATCGATGAAATTGATAGGGCCGATGAGGAATTTGAGAGTTTTTTATTGGAGGTTCTTTCTGATTGGCAGGTGACCATACCAGAAATAGGCACTATAAAAGCAACCAGTAAACCGCAGATCATATTAACAGGAAACCGGACAAGAGAACTTTCAGAAGCCTTGAGAAGAAGATGTTTGTACCTGTGGATCGACTACCCGACTTTTGAAAAAGAATTGGCAATCGTAACTGCAAAAGTGCCAGAAGTAGATCAAAAACTGGGGCATCAAATATGTGTTTTTATGAAAGAACTGCGGCAGCTAAAGCTCGAAAAAACACCGGGAATTTCTGAAACCATTGATTGGGCTATGGCCCTGTCAAGTATGCACCTTACACATTTAGACAAACAGATCGTTGAAGATACCTTGGGGGTCGTTCTCAAAGACTGGCAAGATATGCGCCATACAAAAGATGCACTTTCTGAATTGTTGGAACGAACGGGGGTGACTTCTCGAATTGGGTAGTAATTTAACCGCAAGGGACGCAAGGGCTTCGCAAAGGGCGCAAAGTTGGTATAGACTCATTATGACAGAAAACGAAATATCAAAAATGATTTTTGATTGTGCATTAAAAGTGCATAGGTCTTTGGGGCCTGGGCTGCTTGAAAGTGCTTATGAAGAATGCTTGTTTTATGAGTTAAAGAAAACAGGTATGGCTGTCGAAAAACAAAAACCCTTGCCATTGGTATATGAAGAGGTGAAGTTGGAAATAGGGTATAGGGTAGATTTAATTGTTGAAAACAAGGTGATAATTGAAATTAAGTCTGTGGAATCTCTCAATGATGTTCATCTTGCACAGGTACTTACCTATTTAAAATTGTCAGACTGTAAACTTGGAATGTTGATTAATTTCAATGTTTCATTAGTTAAAAACGGAATAAAACGAATAGTAAATAACTTATAATCATTGCGGACTTAGCGCAAATCTTTGCGTCCCTTGCGGTTAAAAGAAGGATTTAATCAAACATCAAACAGCCCTCTCAGGAAACATAAAACTGCGCGTTAATATTGTCACAAATAAAAAAACCTATCAATTATGACAGGCTTTTCCATACAA
>CAZEUV010000170.1:0-5453 GCA_964515285.1 uncultured Maribacter sp.
ACAGCTCTTCTTTTACAAAGGGTTTCGCCAAATAGGCGTCAGCACCATGTGAAAGTCCTGTAAGCCTGTCTTTCATAGTAACCTTGGCGGTCAAAAGAATGATTGGAATATGATCCGTTCGCTCATCGGTCTTTAGGGTTTGACAGACCTCAAAACCATCTTTGCCGGGCATCATTACATCACTGATAATGATATCGGGTATTTTCTCATAGGCCATTTCTATGCCAATAATTCCGTTTATGGCATGTACGGTTTGGTATTTTCCTTTTAGGCATGTTCGTAGATAGTGGGCCACATCTTGATTGTCTTCAATGATAAGCGCCAAAGGCAATTCATCGCCATCATCTGGGGCTGGTTGTTCTGTTTTGCTAGGCTCACTGGCTATTGCAACAGGGGTTTCTAGGGTTGTTTTTACAGCGGTTGTTTTAACCGCATTATTGGTAATGGGAATTTGAATGGCAAATATGCTGCCTTTTTTCAGAGCACTTTCTACGCTAATAGTCCCATTCATTAACTCTACCAACTCTTTAACAAGTGCAAGACCGATACCAGTACCTCCTTCGAGCTGTGATGTTGAGGTATTCGCTTGGTAGAATCTATCAAAAATATTGGGGAGCTCTTCTTCAGAAACCCCCAGCCCATTGTCTTTGATTTTTATTGTAAAAAAACCGTTGCCCTGCTGCTGTATTTTATTGAGATGAACGATTATTTTACCATTTTCAGATGTGAATTTTATGGCATTAGACAGTAGGTTTGAAATGATGGAGGCCAGCTTATCAACATCAAAATCCATTTCGAGGGCATCTATTTCAGAATAAACGGTAAGATTGATTTTTCTTTCTTCTGCTAGGGAATGAAAGCTTTCACTCAAATATTTTACAAACGGAATCACATCTGTCTGTACTAGATGCATTTCCATATTGCCACTCTCCAATTTTGCCAGATCTAGCATTTCATTGACCAAGCGTAGCAATTTTTTTCCGCTGCGCTTGATCATTTTCAATGGCTTTTCCGCTGGTTTGAATTCTTTCTTTTCCGCATTTGTTTTTAAAGCATCTGCCATTCCAAGAATAACCGTTAGTGGGGTTCTGAATTCGTGTGTTATATTGGTGTATAGGCTGCTCTTAAGTTTATTGACTTCCTTAAGCTGTTTGCTTTCTGCCACTGCCAATTTTCTTGACAGTTGAAAACGATAAAGCCTATAGCCAATTGTAGTTAATAGTACGGCGTAAATAATATAAGCCCACCATGTTTTATGCCAAGGAGGGGTAATGATTATTATCATTGAAGACTCTGGGGATGCTTTGGTTAATTGCGATTGGTATGTTGCTTTGAGAAGAAAATGATATTCACCAGGTTGAATATTGGTGAAACTAGCTGTATTTTCTTTGGTTTTTCTCCAATCCTCCTGAATTTCTTTGATTTTGTAAAAATAATTCACCTTATCAGAAAAACGAAAATCGAGTAATTGAAAACGAATGGCGAAATTTGATTGGTTGTGTTTAAGTTTTATTTTCTTGTTATTTAATGTAGATGCTGAAGATGTTTCTACATCCCCATAAACATTTAGGCTCGTAATCAAAGGGCTTTTATCTATTGTAGGGTAAACCAGATTTTTGGGATTGATTACTTGTACACCATCTTCAGTTCCAAAATACAATCTATCTTTATAAGAATAACTTGAATTAAATAGGCAGCCGTTAGATATCAGGCCATCATCTTGGTTAAGATTAAAATATTGATTTTTTGTCTGGTCATAAATAAACAATCCATTGCGGATAGTGCTTATCCATAACAAATTGTTTTTATCGATTTTTAATGACATAACATTGTAATCAAATAATTTACCATCCTTTTTTAGCGATTCAAAAGAGTCTGTTTCTTCAATATATCTATTGATGCCATAGTTTGCCCCAAACCATATTGTGCCATCTTTTTCTTCTATTATTTCATAAAGAACATTTGAGTTTATTGCTGAAGTATCTCCCTTTTTATGAACGTACCGTTTATAGTCGAACTTTTTAATACGAGAACTTATTTTGGAAATCATGGGTATTTTGTAAATGCCATTTCCGACAGTTGTAATCCACAATGTTTCTTTTTTATCTATAAATAATTTTGCAACATTCAACGCTTTATTCTCATCATCAGTTTTTAATGAGTATGTTTCAATAAGTTCTCCTTTTTTGTTAATTAGGTGGAGGCCTATCCAAGAACCAATCCAGATGTAGCCATTGGTATCTTCTGTGATACCATAAATTTCGAGTATAGGAGAGTCTTCTTTTTTAATTATGGCATCAAAAATTTTAGTATTTCCTTTATTATCCATAAAATGGATATTACCATTGATGTCACCTAACCAAAACCCTGCAGAAGATCTGTATACTGATAAGATGTAGGTGTTTTTGATTAGTTGTGTCAATGTTTTGTTTGCTTTAGAGTATTGGTAAAACCCTTTTCTACCGCCTATGTATACATGAGTACTGTCGGCAATAATCGCTCGCGCATGTAAAGGGATACTCTCTTTAAAAACACCTCTTGTTATATTCTCTTTATAAAGACCTTTGCGGCTACCAACCCATAAAACTCCTTCCGCATCAACAAATAAAGTCTTTATGTCATTGATTTTAAGGTTTGAGTTATTTAGATTGAATGCCTGAAAGTTCTCTGTTAATGTATTGAATTTGTAGAGTTGGTTTTTTCCTAAAAAATAGATAATGTTTTTTTGATGGTTAGAAAATAGGGTTATCTGTTCAGGAATCTCCAGTTGCTTAGAATCATTATTTTCTAAATTGTATTTGTATAGGTTTCCTTTTGATTTATATATTATTTGGCTATCAACGGTAGGTTCTAATTGTTCAATAGAAACATTATTCAATTGTGGTATCAGCTTATTTGTATTCTCATTGTAATAAAATAATTTATGGTCTTTAGCGATAAGTATTTTGCCATTGGCAGTCTCGCTTATAATAATTGTTGGTGAACTAGTTGTTATTTTTTTGAAGTTTTGATTTGATTTATTCTTCCTGAATACACCATGTTCGGTCTGTATCCAAATATTTCCATTTTTACTACTTAAAATTTGAAGTACTATTAATCCATTATACTCATTCGGTGAGTTTAATTCTGAAGAAAACGTTTTAAATTTATTTTCTTGACTATCAAAATTGGTAAGTCCAATGCCATTAATTCCTAGCCAAAAAACACCGCTCTCATCTTGAGAAATAACTCTGGCCCATGTACCTGGTAGAGATTCTTTTATGGGATTATATCTATATGCTTTGGTGTTATTTCCATCAAAACGATATAGCCCATCTTGTGTGCCTATCCATAAAAAACCTTCCTTACCTTGTAGTATGCATGATATATATTGACCAGATAATTCTTTTTCTATTTGAGTGAATTTAATGGAATTATAAGTTTGAATATCAGATAATTCTCTTTCTATTTTTTTTTGTGACCATATGTTTTGAAAAGGTAATCCAAGAAAAAAAATCAATAAAAATAGAAAATCGGTATGGTTTTTATATTGACAAAAATAGATGCCAAGCGGTTTTCGCATCATTCACTTGTGGTTTAATATTTGTTATTATATTAATTACAATCCAATTGAAATTCGAAGGGTGTTATCGTTCAATTAGAAGTGTTCCATTATGAATGTCGGGTCATTCGAGCGGCTATTTTGTAGCACTGCAATGTGGGGGAGACTAGATAATTAAACGAAGTTAAACAATTTTGTTTAACGGGTATACTTTTTAAAATTATTAAATATCCTTTACTTTCCGTGCGGCTCTAAGTTGGGTAAGGCCTGCCCATTGGTCACATATTTCAAAAACCAATCTTTTACAAGTTCGTTTACCTCATCTCGATATTCGCTAAGGCCATGATCGCCACCTTCGAGCATGACCAAACGATAGGGCACTTTTTCTTTTTGCAATTCAAGCGACATATGCAATGACTCTTCAGGTATGACTCGCCAATCGGCCGTACCATGTAGCAATAGTATAGGTGTTGTCTTCGGCAATTTATCCGCATGAAAAACGGCGGATCTTATGGCCATGACTGAATCTTTGTTGCGTTGGTAGCCTGGCATAAGCTGACTATACACATGTTCGCCCATTTCACCATTTCGAGATTCATCCATCACTTTTAAGTTTGAAACCGCACCGCCTACTGCTGCAGCTTTTATTTTTTTGGTCTGCATAAGCGCAAGATAGGTCATCATGCCCCCACGGCTCCAACCGTACATACCCATGCTTTCAGTATCTGCAAAAGATAGGTTTTCGGTCATGGTCATTAGGTTGATAATATCGTTAACATCGGCACCACCAAACTCTTCAATGCCTTCTCCGCCATCGTTGCCCCGATATTGGCTGGCGACCACTACATAGCCCCAACTAGCTACTTTAGCAATGATATATGCCATTTTATACTCGTTCAATGAACCAAATTCACGATTGCCACCTCTGTTATAAATTATAACTGGGTAGGAGTGGGTAGTATCTTTCGGATGCGCCATATACCCTTTTACTTTAAGGCCGTCGCTTTTATAAAAAAACGTTTTCATTTTCACTTCGTTGAGATAGCTGTACTTGGGTTTGAGGGTCTCGTCTTCGTGGGTAAGGTCGGCGAAAAGTACGGGGTGGTTCTTTAGCTCAAATGTTTCTTGCGAAAGAATGCGTCCGTTTTGGGCCATTCCGTTTGCGCTCCAAAGAAGTAGAAACAAGAAAAATAAAATTCTAGTGGTCATTGGTCTGTTTTAATAAGGTTTCTGGTATAAGTTCTTTGCCATCCACAAATAATTTATCGATTGTCGTTAGATTTGAAAGTTTATCTAAGGGGTTGGCGTTCAGAAGTAGTAGGTCGGCCTCAAAACCTGCTTTTATTTTCCCCACCTTCCACCCGAAGGCTTCGCTAAAATTAGAAGTGGTGGCGGCCAATGTTTCTTCAATGGTGAGTCCGGCCTTGGTATGCAAGAGCATCAATTCGGTATGTAATGATATGCCCGGCATGGTGCCCCAAACATCGGTAGCACTGCCCGATAGGTATTTCGCCCCGGCTTTGTAATAGGTGGGTTCAATAACTGAGGTTTCGTTGGTGATCAAATCGGTATATGCCTTTTGTTCCTTTTCATCTATATCATGTTTTCCCGTTTGTGGATCGGCGGGCCTGTTGATGTCTTCAGAATCAAGAATACTGGCCACGGGATCCAACCAAGGATTTTTTGCTTCGGGCAGATCCAAATAAGAGAGGCTCATGGTGGGCATGATAAACGAATTTGATGCCGCCAAGTTTTGGGCATGTTTCTGTAATGCGGAATCGTTTTTCTGAACTTGGGTGAGGTAGGCGTAATATTTCCATTTCGGACTCTCCAAATCATTTGAAAAAGGGTTGTTCGCCACGGCGTTTGCCATATCACGGGGTGCAATATCAAGTGAATAGCGTGTGGTGTG
>CAZEUV010000171.1:0-5404 GCA_964515285.1 uncultured Maribacter sp.
ATAAAAACGAGAACCTCGCTGAAGTAAAAGACTTTTTGATGCAAAACAGTTTTGGTATTTTGGTAAGCCAAGTTGATGGACGACCTTGGGCCACTCATATTCCGTTGGAATTGGAAGTGGATGATAAGGGGAATGATATTTTAGCAGGTCATATTGCAAAGGCCAACCCACAATGGAAGAATTTTAAAGACCAGAAAGAAATTTTGTGCATCTTTAACGGGCCGCACAGTTATGTGTCTTCCTCTTGGTACAAAGAAGAGGAAGTGCCCACTTGGAACTATATAGCCGTACACATCTACGGCACCTTGAAAATTGTTGATGAAAAAGCGACACTGGCGTCGCTACATAAATTGGTTGACAAGTATGAAAAAGGCTCAAAAAATCCCATTTCCATTAACAATCTATCAAAGAAGACCATGAGGCAGGTTAAAGGCATTGTCGGGTTTCATATTTCAATCGATGAGATTCATGCTGCCTACAAGCTTTCACAAGGCAGAGAACACGACCACCCCAAAATCATTCAAGAACTAGAAGAAAGGGATGATATGGGAGGCAAAAGAATAGCAAAATTAATGAGGAATAAAAAATAAGGTGACATAACATGTCCAGTTTCGCAAACCTGAATCGTCATAAGGGCATAACAACAAAAAATGTATAATTATGAAAGAATTTATGATGATTTTCAGAAACGAAAAAAGCGATGCGCCAAAACCTTCACCAGAGCAAATGCAGGCCATGGTAAAACAATGGCAAGATTGGATCGGTGGTATTGCCGCACAGGGCAAATTCGTAAGCACCAATGCCTTGGGGTTTGAAGGCAAGACCGTTCATGCAAATGCTGTTATTACAGACGGCCCCTATGCCGAGGTAAAAGAAATTGTAGGCGGTTATATCATTGTAAAGGCCGATGATCTTGATAATGCCGTTAAACTATCCGATGGCTGCCCTACTCTTACTAGAGGAGGCAAGGTAGAAGTACGTGATGTGATGGTATTTGATATGTAAATGTAAAAACCGTCTTTGCGAGCATAGCGAAGCAAGCTGTTGTTTAGTGTTCCAAGTCAACAGCTTGCTTCATGATGGCTTCGGCTACGCTCAGCCATCACGAAGCAAAGGTGTTTGTTATAACCTCTCCGCTTATGAAAGACAAAGAACTCTTACCCCATTTGTTCCGTTCGGAGTTCAGTAAAATCGTTTCTGTACTCTGTAAGACCTTCGGACTTTCAAATATTGAACGTGCGGAAGATATGGTGAGCGACACCTTCTTGGTCGCCACAGAAACATGGAGCCTAAAAGGGGTACCAGAAAACCCGACTGCTTGGCTATACAAAGTTGCCAAAAACAAGGCTAGGGATACGTTTAGAAGGGAGAAAATATTCCATCAAAAAATAAAGCCACATTTAGAGCGTCAACATCAGTTTTCTGAAACCTTTGAAATCGACCTGTCAGAAAACAATATTCAAGATAGCCAGCTACAAATGCTATTTGCCGTTTGCAATCCTATTATATCACCAGAAGCCCAAATTGCATTGGCACTACGCATTTTATGTGGTTTTGGAATACCCGAAATCGCAAAAGCATTTTTGAGCAATAAAGAAACCATAAACAAACGTTTGCATAGGGCCAAAGAGAAATTACGGGAACACAAAATAGGATTGACCATACCCGCTACCAAAGAGCTGGAAAATAGACTCAACAATGTGCTGTCTGTGCTTTATTTGCTTTTTAACGAAGGATATTATTCGACCACCTCAGAAAAAAACATACGAAAAGACCTCTGTTTTGAGGCCATACGATTGACCTATCTACTGGTAAACCATAAGCTGACCAATAGGCCACAGGTAAATGCACTAATGGCTTTGTTTTGCTTTCATGCCTCTAGGTTCGATGCCAGAACGAATGCTTCTGGAGAGCAAATAGTTTATGCCGAACAAGACGAGAAAGCTTGGGACTATGAACTTATCGAGAAAGGAGAACAGTACCTCAACCTATCGGGAACCGGAACAGCAATTACAAAATATCATTTAGAGGCCATTATTGCCTACTGGCATACCCAAAGCATAGATTCAAAAGAGAAATGGGAACGCATTCTACAGTTGTACAATCAGTTATTACAAATTGAATATTCGCCTATGGTAGCCTTAAACCGTACCTATGCCCTATCAAAGGCCAACAGCAAAAAAGAAGCAATCAAAGAAGCCCTGAAAATAGATTTAAAAGACAATCATTTATACCATTTGCTTTTGGCCGAGCTCTATGGGGGAATCGATATGGTTAAACAAACCGAGCATTTACAACAGGCATTAAAGTTGGCCCATACCGAGAATGAAAAAAAGACTATTCTAAAAAAGATTGAAAACCGCTCGTAGACCCTTCACAATATTTAATTTAAGGGAGGAAAATATTTTCCAAAGGTAAATGCCTCTTGGCTTGGGCCATGTTCTCGAATGCGCTCAAGCTTCTCTTGTGCCTCTTGTGTAGTTGGAATATGGCCAACGGGCACCCACCACAGGGCCTGATGGGCAGCACCCATTTTATCGAACCATGCCTCACGGTCTCGGATCAGTTCTACATGAAATGATTTGTATACAAAGGTTTTTAGATCTTCCATGGTTGACCAAACGCTCATATTGACCAGAAGCAAAGGTTCTTCAAAAACCCGAATCGATGTAGAATCACCTTCATCTGACTGCAAACGCCAAACAAAGCCGTGTGCCTTGTCTGCCAGCGCATTAATCTCCGCTAACCTAGAAACGAAACCGGCCATAGTATCCGTATCCATTTCGGCTTTTGCTTGGGCAACATTTACTTGTGCCAAATGGTATTTTTGCATTGAAAATTGTTTTTTACAAAGATATGATTAATACCAAAAACAACTTAAAGCTAGGGGTGATTTCTTGAAGGTTTCTACTAAAAAGAGGTTCGAGGGTTTTTTATTGATCGGGGAACAATTCATCTATAGTGATGGCATGTTCACTGTTCATCATCTCAAGTGCATTCTGATTGTCTTTTATAGCAACGGCCGCCCCTGACCAACTATGCCATTGTAGAAAATAGGCAGCTTTTCCTCTGATGGCATTTACGAGTTGCTCCTCGTTCCACTGTCCGTAGCTATTATCCGAGGGGCCGGCCTCGCTCATAACAATTGTTTTTCCCAGTGATTTTAAGGCATTGTAACCAGGAAAATCCGGAGTTGTACCGTAATAATCCATCCCTACTAAATCAACATAGTCAGATCCTGGGTAAAAAGCTGTTACATCGGCATTCCATGTCTTATGGGGAATAACCGAGTACGTCCAAATAAGGTTGTCCAAACCATAATCGAAGGTCAACGTATTGTATAGATCTCGCCAAAGTGCCACGTAATCCGTTTCGTTGGTCTGCTCATTGTTATAGGCATTAATGCCCCACCAGAAAAAATCGCCGTTCATTTCGTGAAATGGCCGCCAAATGACCATTACACCAGCATCTCTCAATTTTTGTAATGCGCCGGCCATAGTATCGAGTTCTGTTCGATAACTGGTTCTGGCCTGATTTTCATCGGCATCTTTCAACAATGTTTTTAAATGGATCTTGTCTTTGTTCTCAACAGTATTCCAATACACATCATACCCCGCCAAAAAAGGATTGTCGGCATGCCAACTTACGGTTACCAATCCACCAGCTTTCCAATGATCGATCAAGGTTTGTACAGGGTAGTCACTACTCGGGAAAAAACCGAGGTCGGCACCTATGATGCCAACATGTCTTCCGGTTTTATCAGCCAACACATCTACATAGGTATTATAAAAATCGGTAGTTTGATCGGGGCCATCACCACAATGCTGGCCTACGATTACTTGTTTGTTTTCGATAAGGGCATCAAAATAGGCAAGAATGGTTTCCTTGCTTCTCTTTATAGGAGTTTCACCAGTATTGTCGCCGTTATTGGCGTTCCCATCTTCTTTGACATTTTCTTGATTATCAACATCATCGATACGTGTGTCTTGAGGACTACAGGCGAACAGCATTACAAAACCTAATAACGAAATTGCTTTTTGTATCTGAATTGATTTTATGGCCATATTTTTATAAATCAAAAACTGTTCCAACATCAAAAAATCATAAACCCGTGCAGACACCTACTTTAGTCCTCTTAAAAACTTATCCTACCATAAGAGACAGTAAAGTCTTTTATTCTAAGTACTTTAATAAAAAGACCATTATGATCGATATTTCAAATTGGGTGCACTCTACTTTCGGTTGGGTACATTTTACCACATCACTTGTCGGGCTTGTTACCGGTGCTTATATATTATTGGCAAAAAAGGGAACGAAAATCCATAAGAAAATCGGCTATGTTTTTGCTGTTTCCTTGGTTTTGGTCAATGCTTCGGCCCTGTTCATCTATGATTTCAACAATGGTCAAATTAGTATTTTTCACTATTTGATACCTGTTTCCTTGATTTTTCTTATTTACGGAATGTCTCCTATGCTTCGCAAAAGAAGAAAACCAAACTGGCGGAACAAGCATATCGTTGGTATGAACGGAGCAGCCCTAGGCCTATGGGCAGCTGGTGCTACCGAATATTTTGTTAGAGAACTATCGGCAGGGTTGAGCAAAAATGAGTTGATTTTGTATTCGTTTCTTATTTCTTTGCCTTTTGCCATTCTTATTACCATCAGCATCACCTACAACATCAAAAAGAAAGCTTGAATATGTTATAGTATGTTTTTACTTGTTTTATTGATGCTGTCTGCAGCATATTTTTTCATTTTGTTACACTTTTGTGTAAACCTATTTTAAGACAAGTTATTTCTTATACTTCTTATTGTCTCTAATTGTTTCCAATTCCCCCTTAATTGTTTTCATTTCGCTCTGTAGTTTCTTTTCCATTCGTAAAACATCATATTTTGTTGTCATTTGTAAAATTCCAAGAATATCGGCTGTTTTTGTATTTGAGTCGAAACTAAAAAATTTATCCAAAATTGCTTTGCTAAAGTCGCTGTAAAGATTTTGGCTTTCATAAATGCTCGATATGAGATTTATAGTTGAAATGTTCAGTTCTTGAAAAACACCGCCAATTTTTGCACTTTCATAAATAGTCTTGGACAATTGTACAGTTCCCATACCTTTCCAACTAGGTAAATCAATAAATTGAAATTTTGTGTTTTTATAATATAGTGTTTCATAATCTTCTTGCTCAAGTAAATTTGCGGCACTATCAATTTCAACGCTGACTTTTTCGTGATAATTGATTGCAGATTCAAGTCTTTCAGAATTTGAATCAATTTCAGAGATTATTTGATTCAATGCATTCATTGTATTTGCGTCTGTTTTTTGTTGGTTGTTTTGTTCCCCAATATAAATACCTAAAAAAACACCAAATGCAACGATTAGTAATTCAAGAATATATTTTAGTAT
>CAZEUV010000172.1:0-5374 GCA_964515285.1 uncultured Maribacter sp.
CATCGGTCTTTAGCTTTTTGGGAATGAAACTGTTCAATAAAAAATTGGCCGCAACCCCCAACGCAACCAACGCTATTAATATCAAGGCGTTTTTCTTGAGGTAAATAAAAAGGCGCAAAAACACATTGCCCACCTTTTTTATGCCCTTACCTATCATTTGAAGCAACTGCCCCAAGTCTATCTCATCAGATGGTTGCGGGGCTTTGGGTTGAATTTGTTCTGCCATATTTTATGAATTGAATAATTGTATCAATATCTTATCGGTTATCAAATAAGTGGGTTTTACCCCTGTGGTTCCCAAACCACCAGAGGCCAATGTACTTCCACTTTCCAAGGGGTTATCAGATGCATAATAAGCATATCTTACCTTTACATCTTCACGTACGCTCTTTCGTATTTTAGAGGCCGATTGAATTGCTTTATGATAATGTGCTCCTTCCATTTCGAGTCCGATTACATTCCAGGTTGATTGGTGAAAAAACCTCAATATATCTTTGTTCTGAAGCGAGGTACCCAAAACCGTTACCATTGTACCCTCAAACACCTGAAGGCCATGATTCTCAAAATCAGCAGCGCACAATTCATTGCTAAATGGATAATTATCGGCCGTGCCCTCAAAAATATGTGCCGACGGAATCATCAAATCACCTTTTCCGCCTTCAAGAATACCTGCTTTCCCCATTATCGAAATTGAGGTTACGTTCAAATAACTGTCATCTTTGCCCTTAACCTTAAATGGCTTCAACAATTCATCAATAGTCTCATAGGCCTGTTCGCCAAAAGCATAATCCATCACAAAAATAACCGGTTTTTGAATATCGGACAGCTCTTTCGGAAGTGCGTAACAACAGGCATCTTTGCCCAATTTCGCCATATCGAATATCTGAACATTGATGTTCGTACCCGATACGTCTTCAATAGAGATCATTCCGTTCTTCTTTGCCATTGCCTCTACCTTGCTCCGCAATTTAGCATTGCCCGATGAACTCAGGGCCTCATAGATTTCCAGCAAGCTGTTCTTTGAAAATTCCTTTGTCAAGGCCTTTCGCGCGAACAGCGAATTCATTACGCTGTGCATATTGGCACTGATTATATGTATTGGTCGCTCTAGTAGTCCTTTTCTCTTTAAGGTCTCTTTTATGGTGTTGGCCCATCTTTCGCCGTGAATATGGTGGCCCAAACGTTCTCGTAACAGAGCGCTAAAGGTAATTACCCGTTTTTCGCCGGTTACTTCCTCCTCAATGGCTAATTTACCCAACCAGCATATTATTTTGAGGAAACGTTCAGGGTCGTTTTTGGTGGCGAACTTTTGGTATACCCCCAAAATCTCTTCAAAACTGCGCCCCAAAATATTAGCAGTATGAATCAAGGCGATTTCACGCTCGGCCTGGGTCAATTTCTTCTTTTTTACGACGGTTTCCAATTTCGACCAATCACGTATGGTCTTGTTGGTATCCTCAATCAATACCCGTTTGCATATTTTTTCAGATTCTAGAAAAAGAAACGTAAGGTGGGTAAGAATATCATAAATATCAGAGCGGCCACGTGTTATTTCAATATTCATTTGCTCATCATCAATACGATAACAGTTTCGCCTTCTCTTTGGGGGCACTATAGCCTTAAAGTGTGATTTTCCGTAGCCTTCATCAGAGGTGAGGTTGATAAACCTACACTGTTCGATACCTTCTGGCAAGCGTTCTAAAACATAGATGAGCCCGTTCAGTTCTGCCTTTTCCTCAGCAACCGAACCATAAATTTCAGGGCGTAATTGCAGTAAGGCATTCTTAAGTGTTTCGCCCGATATACCAGTGGGTTTGTAAAAACCCCTATTGAACAAATGACGCATGGTAATATATAAACGCTCAATGGCATTGGTAGATTCTTGCGCCCTAGTGTTGTTGGTCATCTTGCTCATATACTGAACTTATTTAAGTAAGTTCATGCGAAATTACGATTTAAAATTAAGATAACTCAGAATGCAGGTATGATGGGCAGGTTCAAATATCAAACACCTATAAACCTCTAAACGGCAATATCCCATCAGCGACTTTTCGATCATTTGCCAATCGCTGCACCTTGTTCTGCCCACCTAATTTTCCTATGGATTTCATATATTTCCTAAACCCGCCTTTTTTAATTGGAGTCACCCTTAGGGTTTGCAGGATCTTACCCTCGATCAAATCAAAATAGTAGCTGTTCTGTTTTTGGAGGGAAGTATCTAAAATCTCAATAAATTTTAATTTGTCGGATGGTTCTTTTTCAAACTCCACCAACCATTCATGAAATGGAAGCTCACCGTCTTCAGGTGTAATCTGTGGGGCTACGGTAAATTCGTTCACCAATGCACTAGTTTGAGAAATGGCCTGTTGCATGGCCTGTTCTACTTCTTTGGCGATAACATGCTCGCCGAAAGCGGATATAAAATGTTTGATTCGCCCAGAGACGACTATTTTGAAGGGGTTTAAGCAAATAAACTGAACGGTATCTCCAAGATTATAAGCCCATAAACCTGCATTGGTCGATATAATCATGACGTAATTCACGCCTATTTCGACCTCTTTCAGGGTAATTCGTTTTGCATTTACTTCAAAGAACTCGTCGGCTTTTACAAATTCATAGAAAATTCCTGAGTTTAAAAGTAAGAGCATCCCCTTTTCTTTTTGAGAATCTTGATAGGCAAAAAAGCCCTCACTTGCAGGAAAAAGTTCAATACTATCAATCTTTCGCCCGATCAGATTCTCAAATTTGGCACGATAAGGCTCAAAATTGACCCCTCCGTAAATGAACAGTTGAAAATTTTGAAATAGATCGCCGATCTTTTCACCTGTCTTTTCGTTCAATTTCTCAAAATACATTTGTACCCATGAAGGTATACCCGCAATGACGGTCATATCTTCATTAACTGTCTCTTCTACGATCTTATCGACCTTGGTTTCCCAATCTTCGATGCAATTGGTCTCCCAACTAGGTAAGCGGTTTTTTTGCAAATAACTCGGCACGTAATGGGCCGATATGCCTGATAGCCTTCCTAACTTAATTCCGTTTTTCTCTTGCATTTCGGGACTTCCCTGTAAAAAAATCATTCTTCCGTTTACAAAATCAGCGTTTCCCGTTTCGTGTATATAATTCAGAATGGCATTGCGCGATGCTTCTACCTGATGTCTTATCGATTCTTTGGTAATAGGAATGTATTTGGCACCAGAAGTGGTACCCGAGGTCTTGGCAAAATAGAGGGGTTTTCCGGGCCATAGAATATCCGTCTCTCCGGCAACCGTTTTTTCAACATAACTTTTTAATTCTTCGTAGTCGCGAATAGGAACATTTTTCACAAAATCAGCATGTGAACGTATTTCTAAAAAATCGTGGTCTTTGCCGAATTGAGTGTTTGATGCTCGGGCTATAATGTCCTTAAAGACCTTATTCTGAGTCTCTACGGGGCTGTTCACCCAACGTGCTGTTTTCTTCGCAACATTTCTGGAGAAAATTTTAGCAGCAATAGATTTCAAAGACGAACTCATATTTTCTATTTGAAATCAATAAAATCCAATGGGTTCATTGAAGTTCCTTTGTCCCAGAGTTCAAAATGAAGATGGGGACCTGTAGTCAATTCACCTGTATTGCCTACAGAAGCGATTACTTCACCTGCACGAACAATATCCCCTTGGCTTTTGTTCAATGACCCATTGTGCTTGTAAACGCTTAACAATCCGTTCTTATGCTCCAATATAATGACATGACCCGTATCGGAAGTCCATTCTGCGAAAATCACAATGCCATCAGCAACAGCTTTTATCGGTGTTTGCCTTGGGGCAACAACGTCTACTGCAAAATGTTTTTTCTTTGCATTGTATTTCTGTGATATTGTACCGCTGACTGGAGGGAAAAGAACCAAATCTGTCTTTTTAATATTTCTTTCGAAAAGATTGTATTTGTCTTCTAAGGCGACTTCTGCCCTTAGTTGCAAGTCTTGTTTTATCGGTGTCAAATCCACTGTTGATGGGTCTAGTTTAAACCGCTGGTAAAGAGAATCCCTATTAACTTCATTATTTTCAATATCACCTTTCAATACCATTCTAATATTATCTAAATACTTATTGGTATTATTTAAGGCGCGCACCAATGAATCGGTTTGATAGGTCAGTTCAGTAGCTTGTTTCTTTAGTTTTGTAGATGAATACCCAGGAATGTATTCGCGCAAAGGTGTAAACGCAATCAAAAGCGTAGTGAGGCCTATCAGACCAATTATAAACAATGAGCCTGATACAAAAACATTGAGCCGACTCAGTTTGAAAGATATTTTCTCTTCAAAAGTACTTTCATTGAGAATGACCAAACGATACTTGTGAAGTAACTTCTTTTTTATTTCTTTTCTCTTTTTTACCTTCTTGGCCATAGTATACAAAGATAGTGTTAGAATTTAATTTTGTGACGGTTACGGTGAAATTTATAGTGTTCTAATTAATTAATAGCCTCCTTAATACATACGAGAAAAATACATTTAGGAGCCTATGCAATTAATGTATAGCTCTTGCGTTAATTTTATACAGCATTCTAAATACTTTTTTAGTACCTTTGATATCCATTTTAATTACAAATATTATGACAGCTTTACAGATGTTTTTAGCAATTGGAGCTCCGCAAATAATCTTGGTGGTGGTAGTTGTTCTCCTTTTGTTCGGTGGTAAAAAAATTCCTGAATTGATGCGCGGCCTTGGTAGTGGCATCAAAGAATTTAAAGACGCTTCTAAAGAAGATGAAAAATTAGAGGAGAACAAAGAATAGTATTTTATTTATTTCATAACGAACAAAACCCATGGTGCGTCATGGGTTTTGTTATTTCCACTTTCCAAAAAAGCCGTTTCCTAGTACGTTTTTTTTATTATATACTCATCAGTATTTATGTGTTGGGGTTAGCTTAGGCAAGCTATACAGCTCATCGACCTGTTATTCTCTGTGTTTTTACTGCAAACACCCAAAAAGGAGTGTTCTCCAATGCTTTGCCTTGGTTTTCAATTATAGAATCCGTGTAGGAGGCATACAAAAACCTCTAGTTTGACCACATAAAACCTTTCTTTCACAACAAATATCAAGCGCCGCATATAGCAAGGTCAATTATAACGTTAGGTAATATAATGTTTAAAGTAGGGCTATTTGCCTATCTATGATTGGCGACAGCTCTATTTTACCAAAAAATTATATGCTTAACCTACCAAAAAAATTACTTGCTCTGGCACTGTTGATCAGTTTGACAAGTTTTAACTTTGTTCCAAATATTGATGGTGCCGAGAAAATTCTAATCAATGGCAATGAAAACATTGAGGCTTACTTTGTGCCCTCTTTTGCAAATTGCCCAGCCAACATCCCCAATGTTCTT
>CAZEUV010000173.1:0-5369 GCA_964515285.1 uncultured Maribacter sp.
TTAAAATCGCTCTTTAAATCTTCTTTGTCATAATCGAATGCCAAAAACCCTTCGGTATTCATAAATTGAAGGTTCTTAAAAGAGTCGAATTTATTATTTTGAATTTGCATTACACGCAGACTGGCCAATTGGCTGAATTCCCTCGGAATTTCACCCCCCAATTGATTATTGGCCAAAACCAGTTCTTTCAAACGGGTAAGCTTACCCATTTCTGTGGGAATCGCACCTATTAATAAATTCTCAAAAAGCCCAAGATTTTCCAATTTACTGAGGTTTCCCAATGAATTTGGAATTGACCCCGTTAATTCGTTGCTAGATAGGTTGAGTATTCTCAAATTCGAAATCTCACCAAGGCTCTCGGGAATTCTACCTTTTAAAAAATTATTAAAGGCCGTAAACTCTTCTAAATTTTTCAAGACACCAATATTACTGGGCAACTTACCTTTGATTCTGTTCATTTCTAATTTGAGAACTGTCAATTCAGTGAGATTCACAATTGATTTGGGCAATTCACCGCTTATCATATTGAATGCCAAATTCAAATGGGTCAAGCGGCTTAGTTCAGAGATACTCTCAGGAATAACCCCCTCGAGGTTGTTTCTAAAAAGATTGATTCCAACAACGTGGCCCTTGTTTATCTCAACACCGTACCAGTTTGATGCGGTTTCGGTCAGCTTCCAAGTATGGTTCCAATTCTCACCATTGGTCTGGTTAAAAAGATCTACGAGCGCTTTTTTTTCCTTTTTTGAAATCTGCCCTATAGCAATTTGGCCAAAAGCCAATAGGCAAATAACGGTCAATGTCAGTATATGTATTTTTCTAAATCGGTTCATTGGATCCATAATTCATTGTTTTAATCTACATCTTCAAATTTAGTGTCGGCAGTTCTAACGTCTTTTCTTAGAAAACCATTTTTAATATTGTCATTCTTGACCTTATCGGTAATATCCTTGAAATCAAATAAGGCCAAATCTGTTTTTAAGGGAATACTGTTCTTCATATGATCTTTATCAAAACCATTGTTCTGTATTTGCAATACCCGAAGCTTGGGCAATGAAAAGATAGAAGGGGGAAACTCGCCAGAAAGGTTGTTTTTTGTCAAAACCAAGGTGTTCAGGTTTGAAAGTCCACTAATGACCGAGGGAATTTCACCCTCAATTTCATTATCGGCCAGTTCTAAACGTTCAAGATATTTCAATTCGCCCAATTCTTCAGGAATGTTACCGATGAAAGCATTATTTGAAAGTGAAAGAACTTTCAAGTATTTCATCTTTGCAATATTTTTCGGAATGGTTCCTGAAAATTTATTACTAAAAAAATCAAGAACTTCTAGCTTTTTCAGGTTACCTATGTTTTTAGGGATCGCACCTGATATTTTATTCTTACCCAACCTCAACACCTGTAATTTCTTTAAGGAAACAAGGTTATTGGGAAATGTACCTTGAATATCGTTAAAGGCTAGATTTAAAACCCTTAGATTCTTCAAACTACCCAATGAGCTGGGTAAAGAGCCCGACAAATTATTTTGTATTAGATTGAGTGATACAACGGTATTATTCTCTACTTCCACTCCATGCCACATGGAGACCGATTTCGACAAGTCCCATGATTTTGTCCATTTTTCCCCATTTGTACTGGTATACAAATCAATCAAAGCATCTTTTTCTTTTTCAGGTATTTGTGCAAAAGCAGCGTTACATGAGATAATAAAAAGTAATATGTATCGTATTTCTTTCATCGTTCTTAAACATTTCTAGGTAAGGGAAATATACAATATAAGAATTGCCTTACAAATTAACGTGAATTTTATGTGTATATTGCAAATTACTTCGGCCAAATGCAATCGAATGATCTATTTTCACTCTAAAACCAATAAAAATATCGCAAAAAAGTGGTTGAGCCTAATGAAATAGCCTATTACGCATTTTCTAAATCCAAGGTAAGCTGCTCCCAGTTTTTCATCAGCTCATCCAAATCGGTTTTCATTTTTTGATATCCATCAAAAAAATTGGGTTTGGCGATAGTGGTATCATAATCCATTAGAAGGTTATGGTCTATTTCCGCTATTTCTTTTTCTAGGGATGCGATTTTACTTTCCACTGAACTTAGCTTGTTCTTTAAAGATTTCAATTTTTTTTGATCTTGATAACTGTTTTTACTTTCTTTGGGCTTTTCTTTCTTTTTTGAAACTTTCTGTTTTTTCTCAATAGCCCTAAAATCTTCCACCTTTCTACTATCAAGGTAATAATCTATATCACCAAGATACTCTCTTATCTTTTTGTCTTTGAATTCATATACCTTATTTGTAAGCTCTTGTAGAAAATCTCTATCGTGCGATACCACGATCAAGGTACCATCAAAACTTTGTAGTGCTTGTTTGAGAACGTTCTTCGATTTAATATCCAAGTGATTTGTCGGCTCGTCCATCACCAGAACATTAAAAGGTTGAAGCAACATTTTTGCCAATGCCAAGCGATTGCGTTCACCGCCCGAAAGCACTTTTACGTATTTCTCGACCTCATCGCCCTTAAAGAGAAAAGAGCCCAAAATATCTCTTACCTTACTTCTGTTCTTTTCGTTTGCGGCATCTATCATGGTATCAAGAACGGTTTTCTTGCCATCTAAATACTCTGCTTGATTTTGGGCGAAATAACCTATTTCTACATTATGGCCCAATTTCAAGTGACCATCATATGCTAACTCGCCCACCATGATTTTGGCCAAGGTCGATTTTCCTTGTCCGTTTTGGCCCACAAATGCTGTTTTGCTATTGCGCTCGATCAACAGGTTGATATTTTGAAGAACAAGATTATCACCATAGCTTTTAGAAAGGTTTTCAATCTCGGTCACCACTTTTCCTGGCATGATCGAAACGGCAAACCGAAGGTTCATCACACTGTAATCATCTTCATCTACCTCAATGCGCTCTATCTTATCTAATTTTTTTATAAGCGATTGTGCCATAGACGCCTTGGTCGATTTGGCCCTGAACTTCTCGATCAAACGTTCTGCCTGCTGTATTTCTTTTTCTTGATTTTTTTGGGCGTTCAATTGCTGTTGTTTCATTTCACCCCGCAACACCAAATACTTTGAATAGGGTTTGTTGTAATCATAGATACGGCCCAAAGAAATCTCAATGGTTCTATTGGTCACATTGTCCAAGAACATTTTGTCGTGCGATACGATTACCACGGCACCAGTAAAGTTCTTAAGAAATTGTTCTAACCAAATAATCGATTCAATATCTAAATGGTTGGTAGGCTCATCCAACAACAGAACATCATTGCTCTGTAACAAAAGCTTTGCCAGCTCAATACGCATACGCCAACCGCCTGAAAAAGTATCGGTTTTTTTATCAAAATCATCACGTTTAAAACCCAGCCCTTGCAATATTTTCTCGGTCTCACCTTGGTAATTATAGCCTCCGAAGATTTCATATTGATGGGTGACATCATTTAGATCTATTATCAATTGATTATACCCTTCGCTCTCATAATCGGTACGTTCTGCCAGTTGGTGATTTATGTCATCCAACTTCAATTCTAATGCCTTGATTTCAACAAACGCCTGATACGCCTCTTCTAAAACCGTTCTACCTTGTTCAAAATCGATGTCTTGCCTAAGAAAACCGATTTTTATGTCTTTTTCAACGGCTATGGTACCCGTATCAAAGGGCATATCTTTTGTCAGCAGTTTCAACAAGGTCGATTTTCCCGCCCCGTTCTTTCCGATGAGTCCGACACGATCGCCCCCATTTAAACGAAATGATATTTTTTCAAATAAATACTCGCCTCCAAAAGAAACGGAAAGGTTATGAATGTTAAGCATATTGTATAAAGTTCAAGTGCAAGCTTGCCTGCCGTAGGCATGGTTCAGGTTTTTGGCTGTTGCCACCTCTGTTTTTTCACTTTGGTCATTCTGCCAAAATATTTTGCAAATGTTACGAAAAGGAAACAAATTATATAGCGAAGTTGTCAAAAATTTTACAACTTGTCTGTTCGAGCCTTTCGTCTTCGCTCAAGATAAACTAAAGTCGAGGACTACAGCGTATATTAATTAGGTCTCGACTGCGCTCGACCTGACATTATAGTGAACCATTCGCTGACCTCTATTTAAACCATTTTTTTGTAAAACGGGATATATCCACTCCATGGGGCAATGGTTTTTGTGCTTCTACCAATTCAAATAATCGTTCAGATACATATGGGGCGATTAAAAACCCCCGAGAGCCAAAACCGTTCAGCACGTACACATTTTCATACTCGGGATGCCTACCCACCAAGGGCTGCCTATCTACAACTGTGGGCCGAACACCAGCCACATGGTCGATGATTTTATAATCGCACGTAATCAAGGCATCCAATTTCTTTAGAATTTCAGTTTTGGCTTTTTCAGTGGGATGGTTCGTTTTGTCGTTTCGTTCGTAGTTGGCTCCTATCTTATATACATCGTTCCCTAAAGGAATACAGAAAATTGATGATTTAATACTATTGCTTTCTTTTAAATTGGGTGCTTTTATAGTAATATACTCTCCTTTGGTACCCACTAAGGGCAAATAGTTGAAATACGGGTTTTGCTTCAACCCAAAACCTTCGGCAAAGATAATTTGCTGAGCTTTAATCGATTTATAAGTAACACCATCACCATCTACCTTAAAACAACTAAAATCAAAGTGCTCTTGCCATAGCATATCTTTTTGAAGTAGATAGGCTTTATAGCCTGATAGTAGTTTTTCGGTATCGATCCTACCCGTATGAAATACTTCACCATAGCCGAACGGAGCATCGATATACGGGTTTTTATTTTGATGGATTTCTAGGGATAAAAACGGCTTCAATTGTGGCTTGTCTGAGGCCTCAAACCATAGATTTTGTTCTTCTATGGATGCAAACCGCCTTAAAACAGGTATTTTGCTGATCAACTTGACATCTAATCGCTCTTCTATTCGTGTATAAAAAGGTATTGCGATTTCAAGCTGCTCTTTTGCCAACCAAGCCAAAGTGAACCTTTTTAGAATAACGGGGTTGAAGAGTCCGCCTGCAACAGACGAAGATACTTGTGACATATCGCTTATCACGTGATAGCTCTTACCGTTCTTTTCAAGTTGTTCGCAGAATGATGTTCCTGCCAAGCCTAGGCCCACTACTAGATAATCTAACATGCGGACAAAGGTAAAATAAAAGATTCAAGACCGCTGTGCTATAAGGACAAAGACTTGATTGTAATTAACGGTCGTGAACAAAAAAATGCCCTCGGCCTGGCCAAGGGCATTCAACACATAGCCAAATACAAAATTTCGGTTTTTGGCCCTAGGGCCAAAAACCGTCCCGAATGTTCGGGATTGTATTTTACCTCACCCAGCCCCGAAC
>CAZEUV010000174.1:0-5303 GCA_964515285.1 uncultured Maribacter sp.
GTACGTTTTATAGCGACAATTCATCGATGAACCGTCTATTTTATTACTGTTTTTGGGGTATAAAAGTAAGCAACCGACCAGATGGTCTGTAGTTGTCTATGTTTCTTAATCTTCAGGTTGCGGATCCATTACAAAATCTTCCATGAATTTGGTGGTATAATTGCCCGCCAAATAATCAGGATGATCCATAAGCTGTCTATGAAAGGGTATTGTTGTATGTATTCCCTCTATAACAAATTCATCCAAGGCCCGCCTCATTTTATTAATGGCCTCTTCACGTGTCTGTGCCGTGGTAATCAACTTTGCGATCATTGAATCATAGTTGGAGGGAATGGTATAACCGCTATAAACATGTGTATCCATTCGAACCCCATGCCCGCCTGGCATATGTAAGGTGGTAATTTTACCTGGGGAAGGCCTAAAATCGTTATAGGGGTCTTCTGCGTTGATACGACATTCAATGGAATGTAGTTTTGGAATGTAGTTTTTTCCAGAAATCGGCACCCCACTAGCTACTAAGATCTGTTCACGGATCAAATCATAGTTCACTACCTGTTCGGTAATTGGGTGTTCAACCTGAATACGCGTGTTCATTTCCATAAAATAGAAATTACGGTGCTTGTCGACCAGAAATTCAATGGTTCCCGCTCCTTCGTATTTAATGTATTCAGCAGCCTTTATGGCCGCTTCGCCCATTTCGTCTCGTAATTTATCGGTCATATAGGGCGATGGGGTCTCTTCGGTCAATTTTTGGTGTCGACGTTGAATAGAGCAATCTCTTTCAGACAGGTGACAGGCCTTGCCATATTGATCGCCAACGATCTGAATTTCTATATGCCGGGGTTCTTCAATAAGTTTTTCCATGTACATGCCACCATTGCCAAAAGCGGCGGTTGCCTCTTGAACGGCACTATCGAACAAATCTTCAATGGTATCTTCGCTCCAAACGGCTCGCATTCCTTTTCCACCACCTCCGGCAGTAGCCTTAATCATAACGGGATATCCCATTTTTTTGGCTATTTTCTTCGCATCGGCCACGTCTTTCAATAAGCCTTCAGACCCGGGAACGATAGGTACCCCCGCTTTTTTCATGGTCTCTTTGGCCGAGGCCTTGTCTCCCATTCGATCAATATGCTCGCCCGAAGCACCAATAAACTTTATTTCGTGTTCTGCACAGATTTTAGAGAATTTGGAGTTTTCCGATAAAAACCCGTAACCTGGGTGAATGGCATCTGCATTGGTGATTTCGGCAGCAGCAATGATATTCGGTATCTTTAGGTACGATTCATTACTAGGGGCAGGGCCAATACACACGGCTTCATCGGCAAAACGTACATGTAGGCTTTCTTCATCGGCTTTTGAATAGACCGCAACGGTCTTTATTCCCAATTCTTTACAGGTTCTGATAATACGGAGTGCTATCTCGCCCCTATTTGCAATCAATATTTTTTTGAACATAACGCTTCTAAATTTCAAAAAACAAACCCCAATAAAGGTAGTGGAATTTGGCATCTATAACCTTATCGGTCTATTTGCAGGTTTGATATTAACTTATAGTGGGTCTACCAAGAACAAAGGTTGATCGAATTCAACAGGAGAAGAATCTTCTACAAGAATTTTTACGATTTTACCAGAAACCTCTGATTCTATGTCATTGAAGAGTTTCATGGCCTCAATAACGCAGAGTACATCACCTTCACCAATTTCTGAACCAACCTCTACAAAAGAGGGCTTATCAGGGGAAGGTTTTCTGTAAAACGTACCGATAATGGGAGACTTTATGGTAATATACTTATCGTTGTCCTCGTTAGAAGGTGTTTCCGCTGTTGGATTTGAAGTTTCGAGCGGTACGGCTGCCTGAACTATAGGCCCTTGCATTGGAATCTGTTGAACGTAAGTGGTCTCAGTACTTCGGGAATCGGTTCCGGTACGAATGGTTATCTTAACGTCATCGGTTTCCAACTTTACCTCACTGACGCCTGATTTTGCCACAAACTTGATGAGGCTTTGAATTTCTTTAATATCCATAGAATTTGGTTTTGTTTAGTTGAATCAATTATATGCCCATTTTAAATATATCGACCCCCAAGTAAAGCCACCACCGAAGGCAGCAAATACCAGATTATCGCCTTTTTGCAATTGGTTTTCGTAATCGGCCAATAAAAGGGGCAATGTAGCCGATGTTGTATTACCGTATTTTTGAATGTTCATCATCACCTTGTCATGGTCAAGTCCCATTCTACGGGCAGTTGCATCTATAATGCGTTTATTGGCCTGATGGGGTACCAGCCATGCGACATCGTCATGGTTTAAGTCATTCTTCTCCATTATCTTAGCGGCGACATCGGCCATATTTGAAACCGCAAACTTGAAAACCGACCGACCGTCTTGATAAATATAGTGTTTTCTGTTCTTTACGGTTTCTTCCGTTGCTGGCATTAAAGACCCCCCCGCATCCATACTGAGAAAATTTCTGCCATTTCCATCTGAACGTAAATATTCGTCTTGTAGTCCTAAACCTTCGGTATTGGGTTCAAAAAGAACGGCTCCCGCCCCATCACCAAAAATAATACAGGTAGTTCTATCTGTATAATCTACGATCGAAGACATTTTATCCGCTCCTATCAAGAGTACTTTTTTATATCTGCCAGACTGTACATAACTGCTTGCTGTTGACATTCCGAATAAAAAACTCGAACAGGCTGCCAATAAATCATACCCAAATGCATTTGAAGCTCCTATTTGCGACGCTACGAAGGCGGCAGTAGAGGCGACCAAAGTATCTGGCGTAGCAGTGGCAACAATGACCAGATCAATTTCTTTTGGATTGACATTACTCTTTTTTATAAGTTCTTCGGCGGCTTTAATCGCGAGATAGGAAGTTCCTTCCCCTTCTTCTTCTTTTAAGATTCTTCTTTCCTTGATTCCTGTTCTTGCGGTAATCCATTCATCATTGGTCTCTACCATTTTCTCCAACATATTGTTGGTTAGTACAAACTTGGGAACATATGATCCCACAGCCGTAATGGCTGCCGTTAGGTTGTTCATATTTAGACTTGTTTTTGTCAAAAAACCTCAAAAAGGGCTTAAAATTCGTGAAAATTAGTAATTTTCTATGACTTTTAACCAAAAACGATAATTTTTATAAAGTTCATGATTTGGTTGAAAAACTAAGATTATATACCTTGATTGGTCGATTCGACGTTTACATGTATTAAACGACGATACTCCATTAAAAAACTCCCAACTTTAAAAGTGGGAGTTCTCAATTTTTGTACAAGTCAGTGACTATGCTTCGACTTCTTCGGTCTTGTCAATTAGTACTTGACCCTTGTAGTATAATTTTCCTTCGTGCCAGTGCGCCCTATGGAACAAATGTACTTCGCCAGTGGTTGGGTCTTTGGCCAACGTTGGGGCTACTGCCTTGTAGTGGGTTCTTCTTTTATCTCTTCTGGTCTTGGAAATTTTACGCTTAGGATGTGCCATTTTACAACTTATTTATCCGTTATTAACTTTTTTAAAACGTCCCATCTGGGATCGGTATCTTCTGTATTGATCTTTTTGTCTTTTGGTTGTAGTTCTCTCAATTTCTGTAATGCCCCTGATTCAAGTGAGCCATCGATTACTCCAGGATGAACTCTTTTTTGCGGAACAGCTAAAACAATCATTTCATAAACGTACTGCGCGATATTAATCTGATTCACTCGATGCGGAATAATCAATATCTCATCATCTTCGTCATTGTATTCATCGCCAAATTTCACTACCAGCTCCAACTTTGCGAAAATGTCTTGGTCGTACGGTTCGTTTGTACGATCACAATTTACATTTACACTACCATTGACGACCAGTTCGAGCTCGATCAGCGTGTTCATCTTCTTCAATAATACGTCTAATACTATTTTGACATTATTGAAATCAGTATACCCAAAAGATTCAAAGAACTCGTTTTCTATTACGTAATCAAACTCGTGTTTTCCTTGCTTCAATCCTGAGAAAGGAATACTAAACTCCCTTTTTTCCATCACAGCACTTGTTTAATACGCAACGCCCAAAACAAAGGCGGGTGCAAAGATACCATTATTTTGATAATGGGCAATGATTAAAAATGAAATGTGAAGGCTTATCAAAAAACAATTCGTATTCCTTCCTAATAACTTAATATTCATTGGAATGGTGCCTAGTAGGGCATGGCATGCCTTTCAAATATTGGACAAAGTATATTACCGCCGTACTCTTTGTTTCTGTAAAACGTTTTCGGTAAGCTCAGTGTGTTCTTGCCGGTTCTTGAAAATACTCAAAGCGGTAAACACAGCTTCTTTAAAAGAACTGTGATCCGCTGTTCCTTTACCGGCAATGTCATAGGCTGTGCCGTGATCGGGCGAGGTGCGAACCTTACTCAAACCAGCCGTAAAATTGACCCCTTTTCCAAAAGATAGAGTCTTAAAGGGTATAAGACCTTGGTCATGGTAGGCGGCCAAAATGGCATCGAAATCCTTATAAGTATAAGATCCAAAGAACCCATCGGCGGCATAGGGGCCAAAGACCAAATGCCCTGCATCTGACATTTCTTTGATTACGGGCCTTAAAATTTCATCATCTTCTTTGCCAATGGTGCCATTGTCTCCACTATGTGGGTTAATACCCAAGAGCGCTACTTTTGGGCGACGAACACCAAAATCAACTTGTAATGATTTTTCAATGGTGCGTACTTTTGTACGGATCAAAATCGGATTGATAGCCGCAGGGGCATCTTTGACCGCCAAATGATCGGTAAGCAGACCGATTTTTAAATCATCGGTGACCATGAACATCAGGCTTTCGCCTTCGAGCTCTTGCGCCAAAAAATCAGTATGGCCGGGAAAGTCAAAATCCTCCGTTTGAATAGTGTTTTTATTTATGGGGGCGGTTACCAAGACATCGATATTACCATTTTTAAGGGCATCAACAGCGGCTCTCAGCGATTTTATGGCAAATGATCCGGCCTCTTTGGTCGCTTCTCCAAATTGGATATTGGGAATTTCTTCCCAAACATTGATTACATTGACTTTTCCTTCTATCGCTTTAGAGGTTTCTTGAATACCACTGAAATCAATATCAATGCCCAATGCGCTCTTTTGAGCAGAAATGGTCTTATTGGAAGCAAAAAAAACGGGCGTGCAAAAATCGAGCATTCTAGAATCTTCAAAGGTCTTTAATGCTACCTCGCATCCGACTCCGTTCAGATCACCTACCGAAATGCCCAATTTTATTTTTCTGTTTTCGCCCATTATATCTTTACCTTTGTATCTTGAACTCGTCTT
>CAZEUV010000175.1:0-5293 GCA_964515285.1 uncultured Maribacter sp.
CCATTTTCCACAGAGGTTATGGCATTCACATTCAACAGAAAATCAGCAGGTTTTAGCACGTTTCCTTCCGATAGGATCACGGCTCTTTCAATTGTATGTAACAGTTCACGAATATTACCGGGCCATTTGTAGGCCATCAATCTTTCTTGGGCCGCTTGGTTGATACGCAGCCCCTGTTTGCCGTATTTAGAGGTATATCTATTGAGGTAAAAATCGGCCAAGACCAAAATATCTTCATTACGCTCCCTCAAAGGGGGTACTTCAATTCGTATGGTATTGATACGGTACAATAGATCTTCTCGAAAAAGTCCGTCAGCAACCATTTGATCCAAATTGCAATTGGTGGCGCAGACCAAACGGATATCTACAGAAATAGGTTTGTTCGAACCCACCCGTACCACGACTTTATTCTGAATTGCAGATAGTAATTTCGCCTGTGTCTGAAGTGAAAGGTTTCCTATTTCATCTAAAAACAAAGTGCCCCCGTTCGCTGCCTCGAACTTGCCTGCCCGATCCTCTTTGGCATCAGTGAAAGAACCTTTGGTATGGCCAAAAAGCTCACTTTCAAAAAGAGATTCTGAAATAGAGCCCATATCCACCGCTATAAAAACCTCGTTTTTTCGCTCTGAAATACTATGAAGTTCACGGGCGATCAATTCTTTTCCCGTACCGTTTTCACCAGTGACCAAAACATTCACGTTGGTTTTGGCCACTTTTCGCACCAAATTTAATACAGAGGTAAGTGCTTTTGAGTTACCTATAATATAGTTTTTGTTCTGATTGATGACTTGTTTTAAGTTATTTTCTTTCTGTTTTAGTTGATGGATTTCTTCTTGCGATTTCCACAACTCATAGGCAGTCTTTACCGTGACCAATAACTTTTCATTGTTCCAGGGTTTTAAGATAAAATCGGATGCCCCCTCTTTTAAAGCTTGTACCGCCAAGTCTACTGAACCATAGGCGGTCATCATAATGACCGAAATATGGGGTGCTTTCTTTTTTATTTCCCTGAGCCAGAAAAGGCCCTCGTTACCGGAATTTATTCCAGCGGAAAAATTCATATCCAATAAAACAATATCATAATCATTTAAATTGGGAAAGGAAGAAATCTGATTGGGGTTTGAAATAGTATCCACGGATTTATACTCGAACTGCAACAAGATTTCAAGGGCGCTTAGCACACTTTTGTTGTCGTCTATTACCAGAACTTTTGCGTCGATCATACTTCTAATCTTTTAAGCTCCCCCTCTTTAGATAAAGAGGGGAATGAATTCCGCCTAGGGCGGGAGAAAGGGGAGATTGAAATCTCAGGCCAGTGTAATTGGACGAACTAGCATCCAAAAACGCCGGGGCCTGCGCTTTCAATCCCTCCGTCCAATAAATTGGACACCTCCCTTTATCCAAAGGGAGGAACTTTTTTCACTCGTTCATTGTATTCTCCCGTATCTCCATCAATACCGATCTCAGATTATCGAAAACCATTTTATTTTCAAATCTTTTGACTTTATAACCCAAGCCATTTAAAAACATTGTTCTTTTCTCGTCATACTCCATTGCAGTATGATTTTGATGTACCTGTCCGTCTAGTTCTACAATCAATTTTTCAGAAGCACAATAAAAATCGACAATATAATTTCCAATACTGTGCTGTTTTACAAACCTCTTTCCGTCAAGTTGTTTTGCCTTTAAATGTTTCCAAAGAAAGGCCTCTGCGGGGGTTAAGTTATTTCTTAATTTCTTTCGAAATTGAATTAGTTCTTTTTTGTTATGGATTCTACTTCTCTTCAATTTGTCATTTTAAGCTCCCCTCTTTAGATAAAGAGGGGAATGAATCAAGCTTTAGCTTGAGAAAGGGGAGATTGAAAACCCGAGCCTGTGTTATTTTGACAGACTCTCGTCTAAAACTCCGGGGCCTGCGCTTTCAATCCCTCCGTCCAATAAATTGGACACCTCCCTTTATCCAAAGGGAGGAACTTTTTTGGTTTTTGAAAAAACCAATATCTAAAACTACAATTTCAAATACCAATTTAATTAAAAGTGTCAAAAATTTTGACAATATCTGTATAATTATTTTACAGTATTTTCAAGCCAATACTCAAAATATACATATAAACAATTGATTATCAGTAATGTAATTTCTTGGCACACCTATAGTATACCAATTGGCATACCAAGTATGAATATGAACCAAAAACTGAACATAGCTGCTTTACTTTTTTTCTTGGCAACGACAGCGATTGTCGCCCAAGAAAAATGGACGTTGGATGATTGCGTGACCTACGCCCTTGGCCATAATCTGCAGATGAACGATTTTAAGTATACGGAGCAGTCCGGTAGAGAAACATACCGACAATCGATACGAAACATGCTACCCAATATCAATGGATTTTCAAATTACAACATCCGTTTTGGGCGGTCTGTGGATCCCAATGACAATAGTATCGTAACCACTGATTTTTTCTCGAACAACTATTCTATTGAGGCCAATATGGATCTCTTTCAAGGTTTTCAAAAACTGAACACCATTAAGGCCTCTAAATTCTTGTACAAGGCGACCAAAGAAGAGGCCCAACACCAAAAATATTTATTGGCCTTTCGTGTAATGCAGGCGTTCTATGATATTCAATTTTATGAAGGATTATTGGCAATATCAACAGAACAGCAATCGGTATCACAGTCGAATTATGATCTGGTAAAAAAGCAGATCGAACTTGGTCTAAAAGCCGGGGCGGATCTATACGAAGCAGAATCTTTGTTGTTGACCGATAAGTTAAACGTTACCCAAAGTGAGAATAAATTGATTGCCGCCAAGCTGATTTTGATACAAGAAATGAATCTTGAGGGTGTGACCGATATTTCCGTACAAACCGAAATAACCAAAAAGATACCACTTTCCAAATCCTCAGAATTACAATCAGATTCAATATTTGCCGAGGCCAAAAATTTTATCCCTTTGATAAAAGCACAAGAACTACGAACCAAGGCCGCTAAAAAACAAGTAGCCGTTGCTAGGGGAAATCTTTATCCTTCCCTATCTTTATTTGGGGGATATGGCACCGGTTTTTTTGAGACCACAAGAGATTCATTAGGAACGACCTTGCCCTTTCGTGATCAATTTCGAGACAATACCTTTCAGTTTGTCGGGGTATCTTTAAGAGTTCCTATAAGTAATGGTTGGTCAGGCCGGTCGAGGGTAAAGCAGCAAAAAATAGAGTACCTGAGGGCGCAGAATAATTTAGACGTTCAAGAGCAAGAGTTATTCAAGGCCATACAGCTTTTGGTGCAAGAACATAGTGCCCTAGCGGTAGAATATGAGCAGAGTACGCAAAAAATGGAAGCACAAAATCTCGCCTTTACAATTGCTCAAAAACGATATGAAAAAGGCCTGATAAATGCTTTAGAGCTTTTTACGGCCAAAAATCTGTTCGCAAGTGCCCAAAATGAAAACTTACAGGTACGATTGCGGTCTGAGGTGAATAAAAGCACACTCGGTTTTTACAGGGGCTTGCCGGTATTTAGTATTAATGACCCAGGCCAACAAGGAGAAAACAAATAGCCCGAGGCTTGAAATGTGATTTGAAAACAACTAAACAGAATTTGACAATACGATACATATTATGGACATTCAACTCGAAAAGAAAAAAGGATTAAGACCAAAACATTACGGCTATATAGCCATTGGCCTATTGGTTCTTTTTGCGGCATATCAGCTTTTGTACGCAAATTCGGTCGCTACCTTTCGGACCGAGAAAGATAAACTATCGATAGCCGAGGTGACCCAAAGTAAGTTTGACGATTACATTACCATCAATGGCAACGTGGCACCAATCGCAACTATTTTTATGGATGCTTACGAAGGCGGCCGAGTGAGTGAAAAATTGATCGAGGAAGGTGCCACTGTTAAAAAAGGAGACATCATTCTGAAATTAGAGAACATCAACCTCTACGAACAGATATTGAACAGTGAAAGTAATTTGGCCTTGAAACAAAATGACCTGCGTTCTACCAAACTCAGTTTTGATTCAAGGCAGGTGGAAGGTAGAAAGTCGTTGGCGACCACAAGTTACGATCTGCAAAAGCTAAAACGTAATTTTGAGCAGAACCAATCACTTTTTGATGATGAATTGATATCAAAAGAAGACTATTTGATTTCAAAGGAAAATTATGAGCTTTCACAAAAACAACATGAAATTGTAAAACTACAGACAGAGCAAGACGACAAGCTTCGAAAAACCTCGTTGACGGGCTTGGATACTGATTTGGCCCGTATGCGAAAAACTTTAGGCATGGTCTATCAACGTTTGGATCACTTGAACGTTCGGGCACCGGCAGATGGTCAATTGGGGTTTTTAGATGCCGAAATAGGCCAGAGTATTGCACAAGGTCAGCGTATAGGTCAGATCAATGTACTGACAGATTATAAAATAGAGGCCACCATCGACGAGCACTATATAGACCGTGTTATACGTGATTTGACCGCCATTTTAGAGCGAAATAATTCAGAATACGGCTTACGATTGCGAAAAGTGTACCCCGAAGTGCGTAACGGAAAATTCAAGGTGGATCTTGTATTTACCGAAAAAAAACCAGCAACAATAAGAAAAGGGCAGAGTTACAATATAAAACTGCAATTGGGCGAATCGTCAGATGCTCTTCTGTTGCCCAAGGGCAGTTTTTTTCAAAGTACGGGCGGTCAATGGATTTTTGTCGTAAACCCCAATGGGGGAGAGGCCATCAAAAGAATGATTCGAATAGGAAAACAAAACTCAAGATATTATGAAGTTTTGGAAGGTCTTGAAGCGGGGGAAAAAGTGATAACAAGTAACTATGATAGTTTTGGGGATGCCGAGCGAATTGTGTTGAAATAAGGCCCCACCCCTAAATCCCCTCCCCGAAGGAGAGGGGACTTGGCTTTCGTCCTTGATGTCACCCTGAGCGCAGTCGAAGGAAAATAAGCTAAAGAGGGGATTAGAAAATAATATCGAATAAGAACATAATCAAATCAAAAAATGATAACAATCCAAAATTTAAAAAAGAGCTTTAAGACCGAGGAGGTAGAAACCTTGGCATTGAACAAGGTAAACCTCAAAGTAGAAAGGGGGGAATTTGTGGCCATCATGGGGCCATCGGGCTGTGGAAAATCAACCCTTTTGAACATCATCGGTATGTTGGACAACCCTACCGAGGGCAATTACCAATTTGCCGGTCATGAAGTAGCTGGTTTAAGAGAAAGCCAGCGTACACAATTGCGAAAGGGTAATTTGGGCTTTGTCTTCCAGAGTTTTAACCTGAT
>CAZEUV010000176.1:0-5264 GCA_964515285.1 uncultured Maribacter sp.
AAACATTCTAAGGCTTAATATTCTGATTTACGCTGAATACATTATCAGGATCATACGTCTTTTTAATGGCGACTAATCTATCATAGTTATGCTTGTAACTTGCTTTAACACGTTCTTGGCCCTCTTCCATCATAAAATTCGAATAGGCTCCACCTGCAGAATACGGATGCAAGGCATCATAATACGATTTGCACCAATTTGTTATTTTAGCGGCATTTTTGGGATCTGGATCGACCCCTATATAAACACCTGCATATTTTGCATCTCTATAAGCCCAAGGTGTGTCTTCAGCTCCTACTCTACTCGCTGCGCCACTAATTGGATATAAATGCATTTGAGAGAGTACGGTTGGTATGCTTGAACCAAATTTTAAATGTTGCACTGTTATTTCTGGGCTTAATTCGTTAAAGAAATCGGCTCGCCAATACCATTGCATTCCTGCTGGAAAGAAACCATCAAACATAGTTTGTAAAGCTGGGTAAGGCATTTCGCCAACATGTGCGAAAACAGGATTAAGATCTAACACAGGCTTAAATAGTTTTTCAAACGTATCGGGTTCTCCAACATAGCACCAAACAATACCACAGAATTTTTTATTGTGTAAATGCTCTGGAAATGGCGATTCAGGAATCATCATAGTCGTTATAAATCCGTTTAAGTCTTCTGGCGCTTCTTGAATAAAGGTATCGTACCACGCCATAATTTCTTCTACGCGTTCTATTGGCCACAACGTAGGACCTCCCATTAGCATTTTAACAGGATGTGCCTGAAATGTAAAAGACGTCACCACGCCAAAATTACCACCACCACCTCTAATAGCCCAAAACAAATCTGTATTTTCGGTTGCATTTACGGTAACAAATGTGCCATCTGCCAAAACCATATCTGCTTCTAAAAGGTTATCTATGGTGAGTCCGTATTTTCGAGTTAAATAACCAACACCACCTCCTAGTGCTAATCCACCAACTCCGGTTGAAGATACCATTCCAGAAGGGATTGCTAAACCAAATTCATGTGTCGCATTATCCACTTCGTTCCAAATGTTGCCTCCTCCAACTTTTACTGTATTGTTTGAGGTATCTACGTTTACAAATTTAATACCAGACAAATCAATGACCAAACCGTCATCACAAAGTCCTAATCCGGCTCCATTATGACCACCACCTCTAATGGCAACTAACAAATTGTTATCTCTTCCAAAATTTACTGAAGCAATAACATCATCAGGATTTTCACACATCGCGAATAATCCTGGATGTTTATCAATCATGCCATTGTAAACTTTTCGTGTTTCGTCGTAGTTTGTATCTGATGGCAAAACATGACCGCTTTTTAATTGTGATGCAAAGGTTTTTATGATGTTGGGAGCGATCTCATTTACTGAATTTTTCATATTATAATGTATAAATTTATGATTAAAATAAGCATTGCAATAATTTCACAAACAAAGGTTTAACGAATTGCTTCGAATTTAACTTTATTCCATTTTCAAGGGGGAATGATGTTCGTGAACCATTTTCCACCCAGTAACTGTCTTTACGAACAACAACGTAATTTGGTCATTTACCACAACAAGGTCTTCTCCGAATTTTAGATGAAAATCAGAGTGAAAGGTTAAATTAGCCACATCGCCATACACGGCGATTTGTAAATCTTTCGCATCGAATTTCACTACTTCGGTCACAGAACCAAAAACAGTTCTTTCATGTGCTTCGTTTGCTTCGCCACCATTTCTTGGTGCTCCATTTTTAAATTCGGTAAACTTTGGACCATAGGCGTGAAAGGAGATCAGTTTATCTATTTCACCATCTTTAATACTTTGGGCAATGGCTCCAAAGGTTTCCATTACTTCTTGTTTTGCTTTAAGAAACTCATCGTTAATCAAATCTATTTTTATTTCTTGTGCTTCAATTTTTTTTTCACATCCTGAAATTAAAATTCCAAGAAACATAAGTACTACAAATGTCAATTTTGTTCTCATAACCTTATTTTTAATTACTTAATTGTTGTTTGTTAGATGGGTGCCATTTGAAGGACTCAATGATTGCTTTGCACCAATTTCGGAAAATACCTATTAACTTTCTTCTTGTTTCAAAGGTGAATGGTGTTCGTGAACCATTTTCCACCCATCATCTGTTTTTACGAACAACAACGTAATTTGGTCATTTACCACAACAAGGTCTTCTCCAAATTTAAGATGAAAATCAGAGTGAAAGGTTAAATTGGCTACATCGCCATATACGGCGATTTGTAAATCTTTCGCATCAAACTTCACTACTTCGGTCACAGAACCAAAAACAGTTCTTTCATGTGTTTCGTTTGCTTCGTCGCCATTTCTTGGTGCTCCATTTTTAAATTCGGTAAACTTTGGACCGTAGGCATGAAAAGAAATTAGCTTATCTATATCACCATCATTAATGCTTTGTGCAATTGCCCCAAAGGTTTCCATTACTTCTTGTTTTGCTTCAGGAAACTCGTCATTAATCAAATCAATTTTCACTTCTTGAGGTTCAACATTTTTTGTGAATCCCGTAAGTAAAATTCCAAAAACCATAACTACTGCTACTATTAATTTTGTCTTCATAATTGTATATATTTATTTGTTCTCAACAAAAGTAGAATAGAATAATTCTCTATAATTCTACATTTAGACCAAATAAATACAATTTTAGACCAGAGAAAATTTGCAAGTAACTATCTGAAAAACAGCTTTTTATTTATTCGATATGAAATTTGAAGGCAGGATTCCATATTTTTCATGAAAACATTTTGAAAAATAAGCAGGACTACTAAAGCCTGTTTGATAAGCAATCTCAGAGATATTACAGTTTTGCTTTTCCAATAATTCTAAGGCTTTATTTAAGCGATAATCCCTTAAGAACATATTAGGAGATTTACCGACCAAATTCATCATGGTTCGGTATAGTTTAGATTTACTATATCCTAAATTTTCTTCAAAATCACCAACGCTTGTTGTCGTTTGCGACCATATCTTTTCGGTATAGGTCATTAAGAGTGTCATAAAATCTTCATCTGAAGTATTCAAAATAGTAATGACAATAGATTTTGTTAAAGGCTTATTTTGATTTTCTCCTTCAAAAAGATCTTTTACTACTGCGGTAATAGAAAAACCACCTTTGGCGACATCACTTAAATAATCTGCGGTTTTTATGGTGTCTTCAAAAATACCGTCTTTATCAGTAACAGGAGTGCCAGCACTAATTCCTATTTTAAATTCTAAGTCTGGTGTAAAGGCGTCACTGTGTGATTCTTTAATCTTTATCCCACAATGTATAGCATCTGTCACAGCGTCAAAAGACATTAAAAATGCATTTGCTTCATGTTTTACTAGACGTCCGTTATATTGAGACGTTAAGGTTTTGATAGATGTTGTATAGCCTCTAATCGCTGCTTTTAAGGTATTTATTTCGGTAGTTCTTAAGGTTTTACTTTTTAATTTAATAACCATAAGCGTTCTAAAAGCAGGATCGTTGATAATATTTAAACTAAGGTTTTTAGATTTTTCAGGATCTTCAATACGCCCTAAAAAAGATTCGACTATCGTATCATTGACCTCAATAATACGAGTCGGAATAGCGCCATGAGCGTTTTCATGTAAGTCTATAAGCGCTTGTTTATTTGGTGCTTCTATTAAACAAAAGGCTGTTTTTCTTTTTTCATCGCACCAATAGGTTAGTCCACGACAATTGTATTTGTGCTCAGTATCTAAATCGGCCTGATGCATTTCTGCTACATGCGCTGATGTAATACCTTCAGGAAGCTCATGTAAATCTAAAAATAATGGCATAGTCTTTATTTTGAATATGTGCAATTCACATTTTGTTTTAGTTTAAATTCAAAAATGAATTTTATCGCCTTTGTTTTCTTGAATGGTAATTGCATTATTTACTTGCGATATACCTTTTTGGAAAATTAAACAAAGGCACTTATAATCAACTATATAATAAATAGTCAATTTATTTAACTATTTATTATAGCAATGATTCTTGAATTCTATTCTTAAAATTAATAGGGGAGAATATAAAACTACGGAATATTATTGCAATTTGGTTAAGGTAAAATGTAAATAATTTGATGTTGCCATTTTTTTCTTCCACACACATTGGCTTTCCTCCTACCCTTCGACAAGCTCAGGGACCGCCGTCGGTCAGTTAGTTAGTATTCCATTACCTTTTTAAAAAAAAATTAAAAAGAAAATTTCAGAATGAGAAGTATACAAAGTCATCAGCCTGTTTAACCAGCCTGTCGGTAGGCAGGTTTACGTTTCTTTAAACCTTGTACGCCAAAATAAAATCTGTTCAATGTATTGATCGGGCAACTTTAGGTCGTTATAAGCCGTATATATTTTAGGTCAGTTAATAGGGTTTAGACAAAATTTGCTATATTTAACTGAATCAAGGGCTTAGTACCCGTTTCACTTATTTTTTTAATTCATTAAACAATTGATATTATGAACCGATTAAAAGATTTTAAATACTTTACTTTGGCAATGCTCTTATGTAGTTTCGTTGCAGCTGGCTCGTTGAGCTCTTGCAGGGACCAAAAGAAAGAAAACGCCGAAGAGCAAGCAGAGCACCCTGAAGGTGAAGAACATCCTACAGAAGAAGGGGCTACCGCTAAAGATGGTGATGAGCATCCCGCTAAGGATGGCGATGAACATCCAGAAGGTGAAGAACATCCCACCAAAGAAGGTGAGGATCATCCAACGAAGGATTCTATATCAGGGTAGGTTTTACCTGATTTTATAAGGTTTCTTGTTCAGCTTTTCTGCGAAACGAAAAAAATGTTTTTGGGAAGGCTGGGCTTTTTCCTATTTCCATAACGGGATATGCGAGAAAGTTGATTGGCCCCGAATTGGGTCCAGGTTCTATTTGAAGGTCTCGCCCTCGGCTGAATTCGATACGATTTGCCGGATGCCGACCAAAATAGTAGGTGGCGAGCGCCGTATATTTATTGGCTTCACTAATATCTACAGGCCACCATTTACCCTCGGCATAAAACTCTGCCCAGCAGTGATAGCCATCAATGCCACCTTCATCACGATTTGAGGGAATTGAAGCCCCCACGGCAAACCGTGAAGGTATACCCGCAGATCTTGCTAGAGAAATAAAGAGCGAATGAAATTCGGTACAATTTCCTGACAGTGCATCACATGCGTAAACTGCATCGCCCGTACCATATTTTCCCGCTTTTATGTAACTCATATTGTCAATCACATAATCGTATAAGGATCTTGCCTGCAT
>CAZEUV010000177.1:0-2002 GCA_964515285.1 uncultured Maribacter sp.
GATTGGACGGCATTTCAAACCGATTCTATTTATAGGGATGTTTCCGACCCCGTTTTAGGTTGGGATGTCTTCGTGCCCGTTTTGGTCATCTACCCTATTCTTCTACTGATCTTCTCAAAGAAATACGGTTGGACCAATTGGAAAGAACGTTTAACCGGCAAAGTGATGGATAAAGAAACCTTTTTAGCCAATACAAACGATGGAGCTGATCTACACTAAGATTCATCCAAAATTCAAACTTAATGGTGTATCTTATACTGTATCAGCGTTAAGAAAAGAGGCCCAGAATCTTATAAAAGAAGGAATGCCTTTTGAGCAGGTCATAGGTAACTTTTTGTTAAATTGGTTAGATTCTAAATCTAGTATTGAAGTCAAAACTTCTGGCTCTACCGGCAAACCAAAAACCATAATATTGCAAAAGCGGCAGATGGTCGCATCGGCCTTGGCCACGGCGAAGTTCTTTGGCCTACAAGAGGGTACTACCGCTTTATTATGTTTGCCGGTCGATTTTATTGCAGGTAAAATGATGTTGGTCAGGGCGATGGTGTCCGGGCTAGAGCTCGATTACGTAGAACCCTCGTCAAATTCGTTAAATAAGATTTCAAAAAACTACGATTTTGGCGCTATGGTGCCCCTGCAACTTGAAAATTCGCTTAAACAGATCGATCAGATCAAGACACTGATTATCGGTGGTGCGCCCATGTCCACAATATTAAAGGATAAGGTTCAAGAGAGCACCACCAAAATTTTTGAAACCTATGGTATGACAGAGACCATCACACATATTGCGGTCAAGAAGGTAAACAATCTCACTGCCATAAACGAAGACCGGCCAACTAAGGTCACTGAGCGTAGCCGAAGTGAACTTTTCAAGACCTTACCACATATCACACTTTCAACTGATGGCAGGGGTTGCTTGGTTATCAACGCACCAAAAATCTCAGATACGCATATAGTCACCAATGATATGGTGAAAATCATTTCTGAAACCGAATTTGAATGGCGAGGTCGTTACGATAACATAATCAATTCAGGTGGTGTAAAACTGGTGCCCGAAGAAATTGAACGTAAGCTCGCTTCGGTTATTGAAAATAGATTCTTTGTGGCGGGATTGCCTGACGAAAAACTGGGGCAGAAACTGGTTTTGGTCATTGAGGGTGATTTTGGTTCTGACGAACTTCTTGGTAAAATCAGGGCTTCCACTGTACTTGAAAGATTCGAGATACCCAAGAGCGTATTCTTTATCCCAAAATTTCTTGATACCGAAACAGGTAAGATCAGTAGAAAGGCGAACCTTAGCTTGGTTCTAGAATGATTTCTTTTTGTTTTTTGACCATTTAAGATGCCAATATTTATATTTTCTTACAACGATTGACACTTTTTTTACCTTTATTGATTATTTTGTATCTTTAAGGAAAGCCCTATAAATGAGTTTATTGTGAATATAATAGAACCGAATTCTATAGAGAAGTTTTTTTAACAAAAAATATCAGTAGAATTAAAATACTCGCACAATGAAAAGAAATATTATTATATGTACAGCCTTCTTATGGGTCTCAATCTTGTTTTCACAAGAGCCCATAAACGATAACACTACGATTTGCTGGGACGTTTCCAAATCTATGACCGATCGTGATTTAGAAAAAGATTTTTCGGTGTTGGCCAAGGTCTTTGAAAAGAACGGCAATCAAGAAATTCAATTGTTACTTTTCGGTATAGGAGTCGAAGAAAGAACGTATACTTTAAAAGATGGAAATTGGACACAATTAAAGAAAGATTTAGAAGGCATACAATACGATGGTGCTACCGTGTACTCGAATTTAGCAAAGAATATTAAAAATGCGAATGTATATGTATTTACGGACGGCCGTAAACTACTCTCTAAAGATATTTTGTCTTTAACAGACAAGAGTTATTTGATCAACAGCTGCCCTGATCGTGATGCCTCTTTTTTAGAGCGCACCGCCCTTCTTAATAGAAGCAGATTGATGGATTTTGCTGC
>CAZEUV010000177.1:2102-5185 GCA_964515285.1 uncultured Maribacter sp.
TATATAATCAAGAAGAGTCTAGATTGGTAGCTCAAACCATTTCTGGTTTAGAAGCTTTGAAAAAAAGCGATTCTGTAGAAGAAGCCTTTAAAAGTTACTTAGTTCTCAGAGGTAACAAAAAAAGAAGTCCCCTTTTCTATTTAGAGGTCTTTGATTATTTTAAAGATAAAGACCCAAGAATAGCCAAAAAGGTCATATCGAATATATTGGAAGATGATCCAAAAAACTTGGAATCCATAAAAATGGTTGCTTTGGCGCTGGCCACAGTTGGCGATTTCAAGAATGTAATTCATCTGAACGAAGAGATCATCAAACGTTCACCCAATGATGTGAACGCCTATTTCAATAAGGCAGTGGCAAAGTTAGAACTTGGCCAAACCCAAGAGGCATTGAACGAATTGATGGCCTTGTCGAACGGGAACACGTATTTTTCGGTAAATGGATCAAGCATTTCAAAAACCTTGGATAGGGAAATAAAAAACCTGATCCATAAACATAGAAACGAGCTCGACCTTTCCAATTTCGATTCAAAATATTTGAACAATCTTAAATATAAAGTACGGCTAGTTTTTGAATGGAATCGAGCTGGAGCCGAATTCGAACTACAGTTTGTCAACCCCCAAAACCGTTTTTTCAATTGGGAGCATACCAATACGGCCATAAAAAATCGGCTTGAAGATGAGATTAAAAACAACTACCGTATTGAGGAATACGAATTTTATGGTGATGTGGCGGGCAAATGGGTCATCAATGCAAAATACTTGGGAGACGCAATAGTTGACAATGAAATACCCTTAGCCTTGAAATGTACTGTTTTTAAAGACTTTGGGTATGCATCACAATCTAAAGAAGAAGTGTTGGTTCATTTTTCCAGAGATGGCGAAAAGAAGAGCATAAAGATCTTGGAAGTCCATTGATATGAGTTTTCGCTTATGGTACAATTTTTGTGCAATTTTCAAAACAAAAACATACGTTATGAAAAAGATAGTATTTAGTATCGTTTTATTTATCACCGTTCTTGGATCGGCCCAAGAGGTGCAAAATAGAATCAAAGGGGTAGTGACCGATGGTACTTCACCGATTAAAAATGTGAGTATTGCCGTTCAAGACAACGATGGTGCCGATGGGGTGAAAACAAACAATGAGGGTCGGTATGAAATTATGGCGCAACCATCAGATGTTTTGATGTTTGAATATGGTGGCTTACAAAGTATTGAAATCGTCATTGAAGATGTTACTAGAATACTGAACGTTGAGATGTACCCAAAAATTGAAGAACTTGATGAAGTAGTAGTAAAGGGTAGTAACCGCAAGAGTCAAAAAGAACTACAAGCAGAGTATGCCACCAATAAAAGCCTTTTAAAAACGGCTTTTGGCATTCTTGACAAAGAGACTGCCCCAGGTAATGTACGTATGCTTCATAGTGATGAAATCAATGATATTAGTTTGTGTGTTTTAGATATAGTGCGTAATGAGTTTCCTGGCGTAAAGGTGTTTGGTGATTGTATTCGTGGTGGTTTTATTGTGATTAGAGGGGCAAATTCTATTAATGCTGACCTAAGAGCAATTTACGATGTAGACGGACAAATTTTAACTGATACGCCAATTTGGATTGCTCCTGCTGCGATAGAACGAATTGCAGTATTGAATAGTTTGGCGCTAACTAATCGCTATGGTTTAATTGGAGCTACTGGTGTAATCGTTATAAACACTAAAGTTGATGTAGCCAATGCTACAAATAATATTTACGATTTAGCACGTTTACGAAGCAACGTTTATCAAAATGATGCGATTGGCATAACTACACAGAAAGAAAATTTACCAAAGTATATAAAAGCATTTGATAATAGTGCCAATTTAGCTATTGCTAAAGAGACCTACGAAACCAATCGATTGCTATATCGAAACTCTCCGTATTATTTTGTTGATTCTTACGTGTATTTCAAAAGTGTTGGTGCCGATAAATTTGCAAAAACAATTATTGCGGATCAACAATATTTTTTTGAAGACAACCCTGTGTACATCAAGGCCTTGGCGTATCAATTTGATGCCTTTGGTGAAGTCGAATCGAGTAAGGATATTTATGAAAAAGTATTTATTTTAAGACCGAGCTATGCTCAGTCATATAGAGATCTTGCCAATAGTTATAGATTGGTAGGTAATTATAAAAAGTCGGCCAGTATGTACGCTCGTTATAATTATTTGCTCGAAGAAGAATTTCTCAAGGCTGATAGCGTTGGTATTCAGCCCATAATAGAAAGAGAATTCGATAATTTACTGGCCTTGGAAAATGATAAGCTTTTTGAGGGATCCAAATCGATAGTACGTTCTAATAAATATCTGGATTTTGAGGGTACACGATTATTTTTTGAATGGAACGATAGTGAAGCCGAGTTTGAACTTCAGTTCGTAAATCCTGAGAAACATTATTATGTTTATAAACACACCCAAGAATCGAACCCTCAACGCATCAAAGATGAGAAACTAAAGGGGTACTCCTCAGAAGAATTTTTAATGGATGGTTCTTTACCGGGCACATGGCAGGTGAACGTAAACTATAAAGGCAATAAGAAATTAGAACCTACTTACCTAAAAGTGACTACGTACTATAATTACGGTGAGTTATCACAAAAAGAGAAAGTTGAAGTATTTCGATTAGGACTCAAAAATGTAAATCAAAAATTATTTACGATTAAGAATGCCGGTATATAATTTCTATAGAGACATCTAGGGCGAGCTCATCAAACCTGCAAAATCCCCATATTAAATGTTTTTTCAAGAGGCGCATGATTAGCTGCCTCAATGCCCATAGAGATCCATTTTCGGGTATCCGTGGGTTCTATGATGGCATCCGTCCATAATCTTGAGGCGGCGTAGTAGGGCGATACTTGATTGTCGTAACGGTCTTTTATTTTATTGAACAGTTCTTCTTCTTTGGCTTTACTTATGGTTTCTCCCTTCTTTTTCAAAGATGATTTTTCAATTTGCAATAAGACTTTTGCCGCTGAATTACCGCTCATGACCGCAAGTTCGGCACTTGGCCACGCTACGATTAATCTAGGGTCATAGGCCTTGCCGCACAT
>CAZEUV010000178.1:0-1644 GCA_964515285.1 uncultured Maribacter sp.
TTATCATGGGGTCAGAAGATAGGGGCATTTCCCCTTCCATTTTAAAAGCTGCAGACCAAACGGCAAAACTCCCATTATTAGGTGAGATTGCCTCGTTGAATGTATCGGTTGCCTGTGCTGTTTTCTTATATGAAGCAGTACGGCAACGGTATAATTCTGAATCCTGAATTCAGGATTCAGAATTATTATCCTTATTTTCCTTAAACCGATAAGTGATTTTTACAGATTCTGTTTCCCGTGTAGGTTCTTCTGGTATTTTTTCAATAAAATTTCCCTTTTCATCAAACTGTTTTAAAAAATCATCATCTTCCTCAATATAACCTTCATGTTCCCAATCAAATTTTTTGGTTGATGGCATTTTCGTTTTTATAAAAAATGCCAAAGCAAGACCCGTAAGAAAACCGCCTAAATGGCCTTCCCAAGAAATGCCGTCTTTTACAGGAAAGATATACCACAACATACTACCATATATAAAAACGACAATCAACGAAAGTGCGACCAAACGGTAGTATTTGGTAAAAACCCCCTTAAAAAAGATAAAGCTGGCCAAGACATAGATGACACTACTTGCACCAATATGGTACGAAGGTCTACCTATAGCCCACGTAAAAAGCCCTGACAACAAGACCCCGAATATCAAAACCCTTAACGCAACAATTCTATAAAAATAAAAGAGAGCGGTCAACAATACGGCCAAAGGAATGGTGTTGTTGTACAAATGTTCTACAGAACCATGTATGAAGGGACTAAAGATTACCCCTTTCAAACCAGAAAGCGTCTTAGGGTATACGCCATACTGATTCAAGTTGACACCAAAACGGATCTCTACCAAAAAGACTGTCCATATCAGTAGAACCGCTAACAATGGTGCAACGACCACCGAATTTGAAAACTTGAAATAATGGTTTTCGTACATGATGTAAAATTAGCAATAAGCTGGCCAAAAATAAAAACATGTAAAATTGTCATCTATAGATTTATCTTATTTTTACACTATGAACTCATCTTGCGTTTTTCTTTTACCTACGAATTTTGCATTTTACGCTCTAATTTTGTTATTTTTCAGTACCGTAACTATGGCTATGCTACCAAAAAACACCTTCATTAGAGCGCAAAAGCCATAATTCTCGGTTCCAAACAAAAAATCAAGATGAGTTCTATGAACGAACCGCTCGCCGAAAGGGTACGCCCGAAAACCTTAAATGATTACATAAGCCAACAACATCTTGTTGGCAAGACTGGTTCATTGACCCATCAAATCAAAAAAGGTGCGATTCCCTCACTCATTCTATGGGGTCCACCGGGAACGGGAAAAACTACCTTGGCTAATATTATAGCGCACGAAAGCGAAAGACCCTTTTATTCATTGAGCGCAATCAATAGTGGGGTGAAGGATATAAGGGAAATCATTGAAAAGGCAAAACAAAGTGGGGGTCTGTTCACCACAAAAAACCCGATTCTTTTTATTGATGAAATACACCGTTTCAGCAAATCGCAGCAAGATTCCTTATTGGGCGCGGTGGAAAAGGGATGGGTGACTTTAATTGGTGCAACCACCGAAAACCCAAGCTTTGAGGTCATACCGGCCTTGTTGTCGCGATGTCAAGTGTATGTTCTTAATCCGTTTGGAAAAGAAGACCTTGA
>CAZEUV010000178.1:1744-5152 GCA_964515285.1 uncultured Maribacter sp.
AGGTTTCCGTCTTTTGAATATTCAAAAAACCATTTTCCGTCCATCGAATAAACCAAGCCATCTTTACCATCGGCCTCAGCCAAATAAACATTGGGCATTGAACTTTTGTATATTCTAAATCGAATTTTTGGAGTGCTGTCAACCAATTGGTAACCGTTCGACAGTTCTTGCGCATATAAAACGCCATCAGAAGATTTGGCCATTGCTCCTGTAGGCACATTTGTACTAGTCTCCGATTTTTTGATATCGGATGTTACCGGTTCAACACTTTTGTAACTCTGCTCTTCTTGCGTGGCCTTTTGATCGACCATTTTATTTTCATTCTTCGCAGCTTTTTTTATATCTGATTCTACTGGCCTAAGGTCTTTGTAAGATTGTCTTTCCAATGTTGCATCTTGCTTTACCATAGGGTCTTGATATTTATCGAACTTGGGTTTTTCTTCCAATTTTTTTACATCGTTCTTGAAACTAACCGTTACAGGACCATCTTCATTGGCTTTAGGTTTGTAGCTATAACCAATAGCATCAAAAGAGCCAAAAGCTTCTGTGATGGCCTCTTTGAATGCCTCTTTATATTCTTTTTGCTTACTTCTACCTTGCCGGGTAAGGAAGATTTCCTTTCCTGTACAGTCTTTCAAAGTCAAAGAAGCTTTGGTCGTGAACATCGAAGAATCATCAACAAGGTCTACGTATAGACCTAAACATCTATTGGCACTAAGATCTTCGGGTAAATTACCTTCATAAGCGGTTTTAAAACCTTTGTTTGAAAACAAATGCTTGACCAGCGTACTGGTTTGGTGTTGATTCTCTTTCTTAAAGCAACTAAACCTTTTGGGTACAACTATATACTTATACTCATTTAATTGCGCTTGAACCTTACCTACAAAACTTGCCATAAGAAAAATGGATAGAACTAAACTTTTCACGTGATCTCTTTTATTAGAACATATCGATGTTTTTTGAATACCTTTTATCATTACTGAAAAAGCGTTAAACAAAAATCAGGATGTGTTCTTGGTTATATAGAAACGAATATGAAAAAAGCGTGCCAAAGAATTAATTCAATCCAATAAGACAGCTTATAAGGTCATATTATTTCTTGCCCCAAGATATAATATTTAATCCGAATTGAAAAGAGGCGTAGTGGCTATCCGCCAAATTTTGATAGCCCAGAAGATTATCTGCCAATAGGTACAGGTTTACGGGACCAGCCTGTAAACTGACCCCTAGGCCAATATTGGTGTATGAAAATTTATCTATCGTATATGTGGTCTTTACGGCCATGAAATTGCCGAATCGCCTATGGTAGAATGCAGTAAGGGCCATTTGTGGGCCTCTCGGCCTATTGATCATATAAAGCTGGCCACCAATGCCGTTTACATATTTTTGACTTCGGTTGCTTCGCACCACATTGGGGCCGCAATCGCAGTTAGCGGTTCGTTGTCTCTGTTCACCAAAATTATATCGCAAGGAGGCATTTAATTTAGTGGGACGAAAACTTATATAGCTTTTAGTATCGGCCTCGAAAGGAACAAGGGTCTCTATTTCATCGACCAAGTCTCGCCAAAAATCCTCGTTGGGATCCGCAGCGGCATCAGGTAAAATGACCCCAACCCCTTCTGTTGTGGCCGTACCTTTCAATGTATGGTTTTCTACATCATTTGCATGATAGATAAGTCCCAAATCCAGGAGACTTCCTGTGAAAACCGTTTGTTCATTTAATTTGTAGGTGAATCCAACATCCACCCCTAACCCGAGATTGCCCCCGAAGAAGCCCCTTTTTATTATCGCACTTGCCAGATCCTCTTCTTTTTCAGCTTTTTTGATGGCATTGATCCCTGAAGTTCTCCATTTCATATCGACATCAAGGGTGTTCGACAATAAATTGTTCTGCCCTCTTCTGGTAACAAAAAAACCTTTGTTTCTCGTTGAGTTAAAATCAAAAATACTCGAGTAAATTTTACCTCTTACACCAAACGTAAGCTTATTGTCAATTTTTTTATTGATGCCAAAATGAAAAACATTCAACAACTCGCCCCTCGTTTTCAAGTCGGCCGCGTTAAATTTCTTGTTCAAGCGACCTGCGTTTCCCTCAAAAGCCAATAAGACATAATCTTGAGGCCAATAGCCAATGGCATCGCCTTCGGTATAGATCCCCATTGAATAAAAAACATCGGGATCACTACCTCTAAACCCTATATTAAGTAGTTCTATCTGAAAGTTTCCGCTGAGTTCATCTTTGGGCTTCATACCCAAAATCAACCGATTTCTGACCTTATCGGTAAAATCAAGACCGTCTTCAGCGAAAAGGTCATTGGCCGAGACTCCACTTGAACCCGCTTGAAATGATATACCCGATACCATAGGAACACCAGCGTACCATTTAAAATCAATCTCGGCTCCTGGATTGATGTTCAATGATTGCGGAATTTCAGTGAAATCGTATAGCAGTTGTTTGTTTTGACCATGCGCACCAGCACATACCCATAAAATAGTCATGAAAATTATCTTGGAAATTCTCATTTTATACGAACTCTGAATTTACCACTTGACTTAAGTGTGATCATTGGGCTTTCAAGGTTTGAAATACTAGTAGCATCACCTCGATTAACTGCACTGACCCTAATTTCGGAAAGGTTTTTAATAATCTCTATACTCCGCCCTGCACTGCCATAAGCAATATCACGCTGCAAAATTGAGGAGGGAACCTCTTGTACGGTTAATATTTCAGTATCCAAAATAGTACCGTTTTCATCTAAAAACTCAACAGTGATCACGATTTCTTTACTTGTCGTATTCTCAACCACATAGGTCACTTCGCCTTCAATTACCCGCTCTGCAAAAATATTAGAACTAAAGGCATCAAAATTAAAGTCTTTACTAAAAAATTCAGCCGCTGCAACATCATTTACAACACTCTCGGCAACTTCTACATAAAGAATACTCGCTTCAAAAGTAGGGGTGACCTCTAATTGATCGTACTGATTAAAATCTAGGTTATCGGCACAAGAAGACAAGATGCCCGAAAACAGTATGCCAGATAATACATATTTTATAATTGCCTTCATTGAATCGACCTTTTACAGCTACCAAAGAAGTGGCGCCGTATCATTATTGTTATAACTCTACAAAAAGGTTTTTATTTCGATCAAATCGTGAATCATCGGGCAAAAATCGTGTCGTGGTTCGTTATGTGCATTGAAATGCAGGGTACGATAACCAACAGCCTGCGCCCCAAGTATATCGGCTTCAAGATTATCACCGATCATAAGGGCTTTTTCCGCATTTACCTTGGCATTGCCCAAGGCCAACTGGAAAATAATAGGATTGGGTTTTTTCACCCCAGCCATTTCAGAATTGATAATATGCTCAAAAAAGGTATCTATTTTTGAGTTTCTGAGTTTTTTG
>CAZEUV010000179.1:0-5124 GCA_964515285.1 uncultured Maribacter sp.
TGAGAAAAAATGTACATCTTTGTACCATCATGAAGTTATAAGAATTATGTTGTTTATAGATGTCATAGGGTTCTTGCCCAATATGTAACCGACCAACTTTGGTGGGTTCATTGACATTTTCTATCATCTTCGTTTCACATAATTCTTAATATAATGACACGTCACAATAAACTCACGTTTAAAAAAATATACACATATTTTATCAGGGCGGTAAGCGGTAAAGAAACCGAGTTTACCACAGGCAGCATTCGCAAGGCCATTTTTATGCTCTCCATTCCCATGATCTTGGAAATGCTCATGGAATCTATCTTCGCCCTCGTAGATATCGCTTACGTATCGCAAGTAAGTGTAAATGCCGTAGCGACCATTGGCCTGACCGAATCGGTAATCACTTTGATCTATGCGGTCGCCATCGGTTTGAGTATGGCCGCAACAGCAGTAGTCGCTCGTAGAATTGGCGAGAAAGATGTTCAGGGCGCTAAGGAAGCTGCCGTACAGGCAATCGCATTAGGTGTGGTGGTTTCTTTACTGGTAGGGGTATTGGGTTTTCTCTTTGCAAAAGAAATTTTGGCCCTTATGGGAGCCGAACCTGAACTTATTGCTGAAGGTTACGGGTATACCAAGCTTTTGATCGGCGGCAACATTACCATTCTCTTATTGTTTCTTATCAATGCGATATTTAGGGGTGCTGGCAATGCTTCTATTGCGATGTGGACCTTGGTGCTCTCAAACGGACTCAACATTATATTAGATCCCATATTCATTTTTGGATGGGGTCCAATTCCTGAATACGGCGTCATGGGTGCTGCAATTGCTACAAATATCGGTAGAGGAACCGCAGTACTCTTCCAATTATGTATTCTTTTCTTTGGATGGAGTACGATCCAGATAAAATTCAAGGATATGGTCTTCCGCTTAAAAGTAATGATGAATCTTGTAAGGATTTCCATGGGCGGAATTGCACAATTTCTCATAGGCACCTCTAGCTGGGTGTTCTTAATGCGGATGATGTCAGAATTTGGTAGTGAAGTTCTCGCCGGTTACACTATTGCAATACGGGTTATGCTCTTTACATTGATGCCCTCCTGGGGAATGAGCAATGCGGCTGCAACACTTGTCGGGCAGAATTTGGGGGCGAAACAACCAGAACGTGCCGAAACGTCCGTTTGGAAAACCGGAAAGTATAATGCCTATTTTATGGGCGTAGTATCCATAATCTATTTATTGTTCGCCTATGATATTGTTGGGTGGTTCAATGATAACCCTGTAGTTATTGAAAATGGTGGACTCTGTCTACAGATCATTGCTGCCGGATATATCTTTTATGCCTATGGTATGGTAGTTACCCAGGCCTTCAATGGAGCGGGAGATACCAAAACACCGACCAAGATCAATTTAGTGGTGTTTTGGCTGTTTCAATTGCCATTTGCATATTTGGCGGCCATAACGTTCAAGCTTGGGGCAATGGGCGTTTTTATGGCTATAACGGCGGCCGAGGTACTTTTGGCCATTATTTCAATAGTTTGGTTTAAAAAAGGAAATTGGAAAAAAGTACAAATTTAGAAGTGGTCATGATCGCTCATATCTCAAGTTCTTTTTTTAACTTTAGCTTTTAAAATATAAATCGATGAATCAGAAGAAAAAAGGCCTTAATACTATTTGCACCCACGTGGGAGAGTTGGAAGATGAGCAGTTCAAGGGAGCGGTTTCACCTTTGTATATGAGTACTTCATACGCTTATGAGGATGTTGATGTAAAGAGATACCCAAGATATTTCAACACGCCAAACCAGATAGGCCTGTCAAAAAAAATAGCCGCTTTAGAGCATACTGAAGCGGCCATGATATTCGGTAGCGGTATGGCTGCTATCAGCACGGCCTTAATGGCTTTTTTGCAGGCAGGTGACCATGTCGTTCTTCAGAAGACCTTATATGGTGGAACATATAACTTGGTGAGCGAGCAATTTGAAAAATTTGGTATTTCCTATTCCTTTACCGATGGGTTACAACCCGCTGATTTTGAAGCTAAAATAAAAGAGAATACCAAAGTTATTTTTATAGAGACACCTTCGAATCCGCTGTTAACGATTACGGATTTGGATGCGATAAGTAAAATCGCCAAGCAGCGCGGTATTGTTTCCATGATAGACAATACGTTTGCCAGTCCTGTAAATCAAAACCCTATTGATTTTGGTATAGATGTAATTATTCATAGTGCGACCAAGTATATGGGAGGTCATTCAGATATTTGTGCCGGTGCCGTAGCATCGACCCAAGAAAACATGGAACGCATTTTTAATTTGGCCAAGAACTTTGGCGGAAGCCTGAGCGATTACACGGTTTGGTTATTGGAAAGAAGTATCAAGACCATGGGAATTCGTGTAAAAGCACAAAATAAAAATGCCCAAAAAATGGCAGAATATTTCTATCACTGTGAAGATGTAGCCTCAGTATATTATCCGGGTCTGCCATCGCACCCTGACCATGAATTGGCAAAATCGCAAATGAGCGGTTTTGGGGGTATGCTGTCTTTTGAACTAAACGATGTTTTGAATGTATCTCAATTTCTAAAAGCACTGAACATGATAAAGCCATCAATGAGTTTGGCGGGCGTAGAAAGTACAATGCTCACACCTGCCCAGACATCACACGCATTGCTTAGTCCTGAAGAACGTCAGCGGCAGGGCATCAAAGATGGACTCATCCGTTTTTCGGTGGGAATAGAGGAAACAGAGGATCTAATTGCCGATATCGAACAAGCCATGAAAAGTGTTAGGTCGAATCGGGTAGTGGCGACACATTGATTTGGTTCTTGACGATCTTTGTTTTGTATCCCTTAAAAATAGAACCAACCGAATTGCCGCTTTACCTTGGCATAAGTTTTAATCAGTACCAAATAGAACAAGAATGAAATTAGACATATTGGTTTTTGGGGCGCACCCTGACGATGCTGAACTAGGAGCGGGGGCAACCATAGCAAAAGAGGTAGCCAACGGCAAAAAGGTGGGCGTGGTAGATTTGACCCGAGGAGAGCTGGGTACCCGGGGCTCTGCCGAAATTCGTGATAAAGAAGCAGCTAATGCCGCCGATATTTTAGGAATAGTCGTTCGCGAAAATTTGGAATTCGCCGATGGATTCTTTCAAAATGATAAGGAGCACCAACTTGGGGTAATTAGAATGCTACGAAAATATCGCCCTGAAATAGTTTTGTGCAATGCAATTGATGATAGGCACATTGACCACGAAAAAGGAAGTAGGTTAGTGAGCGATGCCTGTTTTTTGAGCGGTTTGATAAAGATAGATACTAAAATGGAAGGAGATGACCAATGGCAAGAACCTTGGCGACCAAAACTAGTATATCACTACATTCAATGGAAAAATATAAGCCCTGATTTCGTCGTTGATGTTTCAGGATATATTGATAAAAAAACCCAAGCGATTTTGGCCTATAGTTCGCAGTTCTACGACCCAGATAGCAAAGAGCCCCAAACACCCATTAGCAGTAAGAACTTCACTGACAGTGTAAACTATAGGGCGAGGGATTTGGGAAGGATTATTGGTGTTGAACACGCTGAAGGCTTTACCGTAGAACGTTTTGTGGCCGTGAACAACCTAGAAGATTTGATTTAGCCTGTTTTTTCATATTCTGTCTTCGCTTTTGGTACGGTAAAATAAAAACATGTGCCCTTTCTAAGAACACTTTCTACCCAAATGGTGCCGTTGTTTTTCTCTACCATTTCTTTACATAGCGAAAGGCCTAGGCCTGTACCTTTTTCGTTATCGGTACCATAGGTGGTGATATTGGCATTTTTAGCGAATAGCTTATCCTGTGTTTCTTGATCGATACCGACTCCTGTATCACGTATGCAAATTTCCCAAAAACCGTTCTTTTCTTTTGCAATAACAGTTACCATGCCATTCTTTGGAGTAAACTTAAGGGCATTGCTCATCAAATTTCTGATAACGATATCGATTTGGTCTGTGTCAGACCAAGCCAATGTATTCTCTGAGAGTTGACTGATTATTTTTATAGACTTGGCATCTGCGATCTCAGACAAAAGATTGATATTGTCGGTTACCAAACTTTCTAATGAAACTAATGAGGGTTTGGTGACAGAACCGTTCATTTGCGTTTGGCCCCATGAAAGCAGGTTGTTCAGAGTGAATGAAATATGATCGATATCCTTACGTAGTTTCGGAACGAATTCCAGGAATTCTTTTTGATTTATCTCATCATTTTTGAGAAGTTGCAAGAGGCCTTGAAATGCGCCGATCGGTCCTCTAAGGTCATGGCCGATTATTGAAAATAATTTGTCTTTTGTTTCATTGATCTCGCGTAGATCACCCTCGCTCTTTTCAAGGTCTATTTTTTTCGAATTCAATTTTTTGTTCAACTTTTTTTGAATTTTCTCACTTCTTCGCACCAATAGGGTGATAGCCAATAGAACTAGTAATATCGCTAAAGTTGCATACACATAATTTTTTTGTTTGGCCAAAGCCTTTTCATTTTGAAGTATCAGATCTTCTTTTTGCTGTTCATGGTTCAAGTCGATCTTTAACATAACAAGACTTTTTTCACTTCCATTTCGAGAAATCGTATCAGATAGTTTCTGAAAAAGTTCATGATAAACTAGAGCGGTTATATAGTCCTTTCTTTTCTTGTTTATTTTATACAGTACTTCCGCACTCTTTTTTATGCCTTCGTTCTCTTTTAGTCTAGTTGAAATATTCATAGCTCTAAGTGCATATGTTTCTGAAATACTATCCTTTTGAAGGCCAATATACGCCGAGGCAATTCCGTTTAATAAATTGATTTCACCTCTTTTATCTTCTACGCTTTTGTTGTGTAGCATATTACTCTGATCGTACCAGTATAGGGCCCACTTGAATTTATTTTGTTTTAAGTAAGTTTTTCCTTTTACTTCAAATGCATATGCAAGCCAATCCATCAGTTTGTGTTTTTCGAAAATGGCAATACATTGGTTCACATTGTACATGGCATGTTCTAAGTTGCCCATATCGGCATGAATTGAAGCGATATTACTCAGTGTATATGCCGTGAAAACCTCGTTTCCGATTTTTACGTTCATCTTTTTGACCTTTTTCAAATAGACCAAAGCATGGG
>CAZEUV010000180.1:0-5112 GCA_964515285.1 uncultured Maribacter sp.
AATTATCTAAAAATCGCTTGGCGGAACCTTAAAAAGAATAAAGGGTATTCGATAATTAATATTGGAGGACTTGCTGTTGGCATAGCTGTGGTTACGATTATAGGGCTATGGATTTACGACGAAGTCACTTTTAATACCAATCACGAAAACTATGGGCAAATAGCTCAAGTTATGGTTAATAAAACTTCAAATGGAGAAAAGAGAACGCGGTCAATAATACCATACCCATTAGGTGATGAACTTAGAAATACCTACGGAAGTGATTTCAAATATGTTGTGATGAGTTCCGGCCACGGAGATAATATTTTATCGGCAGATGAAAAAAATCTTACGCAGCATGGCGCTTTTATGGAAGCTGATGTACTTCGAATGCTTTCATTGAATATGATAAAGGGCAGCAGCAATGGATTAATGGAACCGAATTCTATTGTGATATCCCTAGCAACAGCAAAAGCATTTTTTGGAGATGCCGACCCCGTTGGTAGACAAATGAAAATAAATAATGCCTTAAGCGTTTTGGTCACAGGTGTTTTTGATGACCTACCCTATAATTCTGAATTTAGAGAACTAAAGTTCATTGCACCATGGGAACTATACGTTTCATCTACCGATTGGGTAAGAGAGGCTCGCGATCAAAATTTATGGGATAATAATTCTTATAGTTTATATGCTCAAGTTTCAGAGAAATCTGATATGCAGGCCGTTAGCAATAAAATCAAACAAACCATTTATAATAACTTATCAGAAGGGGATAGGCAGAGCAACCCTGAAATATTTCTGCACCCCATGAAAGATTGGCACTTAAAATCAAGTTGGAAAAACGGGGTACAGACCGATGGACTTATGCAGTATGTTTGGTTATTTGGTATTATTGGTCTTTTTGTACTGCTGTTGGCATGTATTAATTTCATGAATTTGTCTACCGCCCAATCTGAGAAACGAGCAAAAGAAGTAGGTGTTCGTAAAACAGTCGGCTCAAACAAGAATCAATTGATAGGTCAGTTTTTTGTCGAATCGTTTTTAGTAACATTTTTTGCATTTTTCTTGGCTATTCTTTTCGTTTTACTACTAATACCCTCCTTTAATCAATTGGCTGACAAAGAAATAGTTTTCCCGTTGACCAGTATATCCTTTTGGCTTATCTGTTTAGGATTGATTTTTATCACAGGTATTTTGGCAGGAAGCTATCCTGCTCTTTATCTATCTTCTTTTAGACCCGTAAAAGTGTTGAAAGGAACCTTCAAGTCCGATAAATCTGCAATGTCATTCCGCAAAGCCCTAGTGATAGTTCAATTTACAATTTCTTTAATCCTTATCATTGGAACTATGGTGATAAGAGACCAAATTGAGCATTCAAAAGACCGTCCTATTGGTTATGAGAAAAGCCAATTAGTTATGATTGGAAAGAATACCGAAGATTATGAGGGCAAATACAATTTGCTTCGCGATGAACTACTAAAAGATAGGGTTGTTGAAGAAATGGCAGAATCTTCAAGTCCATTGACCGAGGTTTGGAACAGTAATGGTGGATTTGATTGGGAGGGTAAGGACCCTGATTTTGATACCAATATCATAACTTTCTTTGTAACACATGACTACGGTAAAACTGTAGGATGGAATGTACTTGAAGGCAGAGATTTTTCAAGGGATTTCTCTACGGACTCCACGGCATTTGTTTTAAACGAGGCGGCAGTTGAGTATATGGGATTGAAAAATCCTGTAGGTGAAACTATCCGATGGGCAGGGGAAGAACATAAAATTATTGGGATAGTTAAAAACATAATAACAGAGTCTCCTTTTGAACCAGTGAAGCAAGCCGTTTACTTGATAGATTATGATAATACAAATTGGATAGAACTCAAATTATTGTCATCCAAAAGTATAACCCAGTCGCTTGCTCAAATCGAAACAGTTTTTAACAAGTATGTTCCAAATGTTCCGTTTCAATATCAATTCGTTGATGAGGCATTTGCTGCAAAATTCAAGGTGGAAGAACGTATCAGACAGCTGTCCGGAATATTTGCCTTTTTAGCCATTTTTATATGTTGTTTGGGTCTGTTCGGCCTAGCCTCGTTTGTCGCGGAACAACGCACGAAAGAAATAGGCGTGCGAAAGGTTTTGGGAGCCTCTATTCTAAGTTTATGGAAAATGCTCTCCAAAGATTTTGTGATTCTAGTATCAATTTCGTGTTTGATTGCAGTGCCAATCGCCTACTATTTTATGAGCCAATGGTTACAAAACTACGAATACCGCATGGAAATCTCCTGGTGGGTTTTCGGTTTCGCTGTTGGAGGAGCACTAGCGATTACCTTATTGACAGTTAGTTTTCAGGCCATCAAAGCAGCCCTTGTTGACCCTGTCAAAAGCTTACGTACGGAATAAAGTCCCCCTCTAACCTGCCTGCCGGCAGGCAGGCTCCCCCAGAGGGGGAGGATTTTTGCTCCCTCCCTTCGGGGGAGGGTTGGGGTGGGGACAAAGAGAAAAAGTTGAATTAATCAAAAATCCGTTCCCCCTCCTTGGGAGGGGGCTAGGGGGGAGGACAAAAAACAAAATAATCATGATAAAGAATAATCTAAAAATCGCTTTACGTTTTTTTCTTAAAAACAAGCTTTTTACGGGGATCAATGTGTTGGGCTTGTCTATCGGAATAACCGCCTTTATTCTATTGACCCGCTATGTGGCCTATGAGCAAAGTTATGATGATTATCTTCCTGGAGTTGATGATCTTTATCGGGTTACTCTGACCACCGATTTGGGTGGGAAGGGGTTTCAGGCTTCTGCCACCAACCACCCAACGGTGGGTGCGGCCATGCTCGAAGATTTTCCTGAAGTGGAGAGTTTTACCCGAATTGCCGATAAATCCGTCGCCCTTTCGGGCACCGTTATCTTATCTTATAAAAATGAACAGGGAGAAAAAATAAAATCAGATGCTCGAGACGAGAATATTTATTTTGCAAACAATACCATTATTTCAACTTTCGGGATAAATTTGAGATATGGGGATTCTTTAACTGCCCTGACCGAACCAGGTACGACCATTCTAAATTCAAGCATTGCGCAACGTTTTTTCGGTAATGAGGACCCCATGGGCAAAATGATCAGTATTAATGATGGTTTTGCTTTAAGGGTTACAGGCATTTTCGACGATGCCCCTCAAAATACCCATTTGCCCTTGGGAATGGTGATTTCCTATGCGACATTTGGTGAAGGAGGCGATTTTACCAGCAGTTGGGTCTGGCCTGAATTCTATACCTATGTAAAACTTCGACCGGGAGCGGATTCCAAAGCCATCGAATCAAGATTCCCTGCCTTTGCCCAGAAATATCTTAGTGATATTATGAAAGAACACGGGTTTGAAGCGCGCTTTGGCTTACAGCCCGTTCGTGATATCCATTTGAAATCAGATTTGAACAAAGAAATATCGGCGAACAATAGTGAGGCCACTTTGTATTTTTTAATGATTGTAGCCGCATTCATTATCGGTATCGCCCTAATCAATTTCATTAATTTATCGACGGCCAAATCTATGGAGCGGGCTAAAGAGGTCGGTATCAAAAAAGTAGTTGGTGCGAATAGGGGGCTTCTCATTCGTCAGTTTATCTTCGAGTCGTTGGTAATCAACTTTTTTGCGATGCTCCTTTCCATTACATTGGTGAGTCTTTTTATTCCTTCCTTTAATACTTTGGTAGGTCTCAATGTTCTTGACATGGGCATGTGGCTCAAGTGGGAAGTTTGGTCGGCCATGCTGCTCGTTTTTATAGGGGGCGGCCTTTTAGCAGGCCTTTACCCGGCCTTTGTACTCTCTGGCTTTATGCCTGTTCAGGTACTCAAAGGAAGTTTTCATAGCAGTGGTAAGGGCTTAGTATTGCGAAAGACATTGGTCGTAGCCCAATTCGCTATTTCCATTGCTTTGGTCGTAGGTACCTATATCGTGTACAAGCAATTTTCGTATATGCAAAACCAAAACCTAGGTTTTGATTCCGATCATAATTTGGTGGTTTCCGCCCCTTCCTATGCAGATTCTACCATGCAAAGAAAAGTGGAGACCTTTAAAAGGGAACTGTTACAAAACCCGAATATCAAAAGTGTAGCCATGTCGAATGAGATTCCGGGTAGGCCTGTGGAATGGGGTACTTCAATACGCAAGACTTCCGAAGGGAAAGAACAAGGGGCCGAGAGCAGTTTAGTGCGCATTGACCACGATTTTTTCAAAACCTACCATATTCCGCTTTTGGCCGGAAGAGATTTTACCAAAGAAGATGCCACCTTTTATTATGACAACAACGGACCGGTTGCCATGGGCCATCGAGTGGTTGTCAATAAATCGGCGACCAAAATACTAGGTTTTCTTAAACCGGATACGGCAATCAATGAGAAAATCACCTTCAAATTTGGACCTATCGAACGTACCGCTACCATAGTCGGTGTAATCGATGACTATCACCAACAATCTTTGCATCAGGCTTTTGAACCTATGGTGTTCGCCAATTTTAAGGGATATGGAAATGTGGCCTACCTAACCCTAAATATTAGCGGTAGTGTTTATGAAACCGTTTCGGGAGTATCGGAAAAATACAAAGCATTTTTCCCGAATGATATTTTTAACCATTTCTTTATTAATGAGTATTTCAATCGACAATATCAAGCTGAAACAAAGTTCGCCAAGGTGTGCCTGTGGTTTTCACTATTGGCTATTTTTATAGCTGCACTTGGCCTGTTCGGTCTGGGATCCCATATGGCCATTCAAAAAACCCGGGAAATAAGCGTTCGAAAAGTCATGGGGGCCAGTGTGTGGCAGGCTTTATTGATTATTCCTAAAAAACTTTTGGGCCTAGTGCTACTTTCAGGTACCATTGCTCTTCCCATTATGTATTTCATTACAAAAAAATGGTTGAATGGATATGCCTTTCAAATAGAAATGAGCATTTGGATGTTTCTAGTTCCGCTACTGATCGTAATGGTAGTTGCGGCACTGGCGATAGTTACACAATCCTTGAAAACGGCATTGATAAACCCTGCGGAATCATTACGAAACGAATAAAGTCCCCCTCTAGCTCCCCCCAGAGGGGGAGGACTTTTGCTCCCTCCCTTCGGGGGAGGGTTGGGGTGGGG
>CAZEUV010000181.1:0-5102 GCA_964515285.1 uncultured Maribacter sp.
ATAAAAATGTAAAAATTCGCTTTATTTAATTTGTTCCTTCCTAAGGTATAATTAGTGATAAATAAAATTCTTGCTTAACAATGGACCAATTCCTACTACGTTAAAAATATCTGAAACACTATGCGGTTTTGTAAAAACATGGTAAATTAACAGTGTATACCAATTATTGAAAACAAAGCTTTTGTAAATGTCCCAAATACCCTTTGACATACAGTTGAGTACATTGCCAAAAACACCTGGTGTATATCAATTTTATGACCATGATGATAAAATATTGTACGTAGGTAAAGCCAAGAACCTCAAGAAACGAGTGTCTTCGTATTTTACCAAGAACCATGAGTATGGTAAAACACGGGTATTGGTGAAGAAAATAAGGCGTATTGACCATATTGTGGTCGCTACCGAATCTGATGCACTGTTGTTAGAGAACAACTTTATAAAAAAGTATCGACCAAGATATAATGTCTTGTTGAAAGACGATAAATCATATCCTTGGATCTGTATAAAAAAAGAACGTTTCGCAAGAATATTTCCTACAAGAAAACTTATTAAAGACGGCTCTGAATACTTTGGGCCTTACACAAGTATGAGAACGGTTCGTACGTTGCTGGATCTTATAAAGAGTGTTTATCCCTTAAGAACTTGCAATTACGATCTATCGGCCGAAAAAGTAAGAACGGGTAAGTTCAAAGTATGTCTTGAATATCATTTGGGCAATTGTAAAGGCCCATGCGAAGCATTTCAAAGTGTTGAGGAATACGATTGCCAGGTTGCTGATATTCGTGAAATCATCAAAGGTAATTTCAAGTCGTCAGTACGTTATTTTAAAGGTCAAATGAAGGCATTGGCGGAAGAAATGAGGTTTGAAGAGGCACAGATGATGAAGGATAAGATAGATGTATTAGAGAATTATCAGGTAAAAACTACTATAGTAAACCCTAAAATCAACAATGTAGATGTGTTTTCGATTATTTCAGACGAAACTTTTGCCTATGTGAATTTTCTTCAACTTTCACACGGATCAATAGTACGATCCCATACCATGGAAATCAAAAAAAAGCTAGAAGAAAAAGATGAAGAATTGTTGCAATTGGCCATTGTAGAGATACGTCGTCGATTTACCTCTGAATCAAAGGAGCTCTACCTTCCATTTAGGGTAACAGTGGCCGATGGCCTTAAGGTCACCATACCTAAATTGGGCGATAAAAAGAAAATAGTAGCACTCTCTGAGCGCAATGCGAAGTTCTTTAGGCAAGAACGCTTCAAGCAGATTACAATTCTCGACCCTGATCGTCATACCAATAGGATTATGGCACAAATGAAGAAAGATATACGGCTATCTGAAGAGCCTAGGCATATTGAGTGTTTTGACAATAGTAATATACAAGGTAGTAATCCGGTGGCCGCCTGTGTGGTGTTTAAAGACGGTAAATCCTCTAAAAAGGAATATCGCCATTACAATATTAAGACAGTAGATGGCCCCGATGATTATGCATCAATGGAGGAAGTGGTCTTTAGGCGTTATAAAAGATTGCTGGCTGAAATGCAACCTTTACCCCAATTAATTGTCATTGATGGTGGAAAAGGTCAATTGTCTTCGGCTCTAAAAAGTCTTGATGATTTGGGTTTAAGAGGAAAAATAGCCATAATAGGTATTGCAAAACGTTTGGAGGAGATTTACTTTCCGAACGATCCTATTCCTCTTTATTTAGATAAAAAGTCGGAAAGTCTTAAAATCATACAACAACTTAGAAATGAAGCACACCGTTTTGGCATCACTTTTCATAGAAATAAGAGAAGCCGTGCGGCCATAGATTCTGAATTGAAAAGTATTGAGGGGGTTGGCGAAAAAACGGCTCAAGAGCTATTGAAAACCTTTAAGTCGGTCAAACGTATAAGAGAAGCTACAATGAAAAATCTTGCTGAGACGGTGGGGATGTCAAAGGCAAAAAAAATATATGAAACATTTCATCAATAAATACGACTAAGAAAGTACAATGCAAAAAACAATAATTACCATAATAGTTTTATTGTTCACTTTTTATGGCACATCCCAAATCAAAGAAGTAAAAAGAGACATGAAGGTCGGTCTTGTACTGAGTGGCGGTGGAGCAAAGGGTTTGGCTCATATTGGTGCGATCAAAGTTATAGAAGAAGCAGGGATAAAGATCGATTTCATAGGCGGCACAAGTATGGGTGCCATTGTAGGTGCCTTATATGCCTCAGGGTATTCAGCCCTTGAATTAGATTCTATTCTTAGAAATATGGATTTCAATTTGCTGATCGAAGACAACCTACCTCGAAATGCCAAGACCTTCTATGAAAAAGAAGACTCTGAAAGATATGCCTTGACCCTACCGTTCAAGAATTTCAAGATTTCTGTACCGGCTGCTTATTCAGGAGGCCAAAATATTTATAATGAACTAGGGCGGTTGTTATACCATGTCAAAGATGTAAATGACTTTAATAAATTGCCCATACCGTTTGTATGCATTGCCACTGATATAGAAACGGGCAAAGAGGTAGTTCTTGACAATGGTCATCTACCCGAGGCAATAATGGCCAGTGGAACATTACCATCTCTTTTCGAACCGGCTCGTATTGATGACAAGGTATTGGTCGATGGGGGTATTGTAAATAATTATCCCATAGAAAAGATCAAGGCGATGGGGGCCGATATAATAATCGGGGTAGATGTACAGCATGGTCTTTCAAAAAGAGATGAGCTACAATCGGCAACTGAAATTCTTTTGCAGATAAACAATTTTAGATCATCTGCAGTTATGGAGGAAAAATCAAGACAAACCGACATTTATATAAGACCTGATATGAGTGAGCATACGGTTTTGGACTTTGATAAGAGCAGGGCAATCGTTCGTTTGGGAGAAACCGCGGCTAGAGAAAAATACACGGCATTACAAGCACTTGCCCTTTCCCAAAATAGAGATAAGGTTCCAGCCAAGGTCATTAAGACAAAAGACACGATAACCGTTAACCGTCTTGTAATCTTGGGCGAGAACAATAATTATTCAAGAGGATATATAAAAGGAAAACTCAGATTTGACCTGAACGAAAAAATCACTTTTGAAAAATTACAACAGGGTATAAGCAACTTATCGGCCACCGGAAACTTTCAAACAATAAGGCATCGACTCGTTTCGAACGGCCTAGGAGAAGATTTGATTTTGAGATTAGAAGAGAATCCCAATAAAACATTCATACGTTTGGGGGTGCACTATGACGACCTATATAAAAGTGCGGCAATGATCAATTTCACCAAAAAAAACTTTTTAATGAAAGATGATGTATGTTCTTTTGATTTTATCTTGGGAGACAATGTTAGGTACAATATGGAGTATTACATTGATAAGGGTTCATATTGGAGTTTTGGTGTTAATTCAAGATTCAATGATTTCGAAAAAGAAATCGACTTCGATTTAATTCGCAGCAACTATGAAGTGCCGAACGTAGGCAATGTGAATACCATTAATTTGGGTGTTACTGATTTCACCAATCAAATATACCTACAGACGGCTTGGCAAGAAGAATTTGCGTTTACAGTAGGGGCTGAGTTTAAATTTTTAAAGTACGGAACCAGAACTTTGGGTGAATTGCTTGGTGAAAATGAAAGTCCGCAAACATTGTCCACAATTGATGAAAGCGGAAGAACCTTGTTTGAAAAAAGTAATTTTTACAGTGTCTTTGGGCAACTTACCCTAGACACCTATGATGACAAATATTTTCCAACAAGCGGATTGTTCTTTGATGGCGATTTTCATTTTTACGCCCTCTCTTCCGATTTCAATGATAATTTTAAAGAATTTTCTATTGCCAAAGCAAGAATGGGAGTGGCGTTTCCAATTCTTAAAAACCTGTCAGTAAATTTTGAAACAGAAGGGGGTTTTAAATTAGGAACCTCAAACGTAGCTACGTTTGATTTTGTATTGGGCGGTTACGGCACCAACCTCATAAATAATTTCGTGCCCTTTTTGGGGTATGATTTTTTGAGTTTATTGGGCAACAGTTATGTAAAGGCCAAGACAAGGGTAGATTTGGAATTTGCTCCAAAAAACCATTTTTTACTCACAGCTAATTTTGCCAATATCGATGACGATATCTTTAGAACGGGTGAATGGTTTTCTGAACCTGATTTTTCAGGTTATGGCCTTGGTTATGGCCTCGAATCATTTTTAGGCCCCGTACAAGTATTTTATACTTGGACACCAGAATTGAGTGAAGGCAATTTCTTTTTTAGCGTGGGGTACTGGTTTTGAGTGTATATTCGGTTCTTTTTCACGATATTTGCAACATAATAAGTATAGCAAGCATGTTGCAATTGAGAATTGATATAACGTTTCACCTTAGGGCAATGTGGTAATAATTTAGCTTTTATCATCGTGAGATAGGCACATTACCACAATCAATTCATTCTTAAAAAACATCAACATGGCAGCAGAAATAAAAAACCTAAAAGATTTAAAGAACACCGAGTATTCCTTGAAAAAGCTATTTAAGGAAGCTGAGGACTTTCTTCCGTTATTGGGTACCGATTACGTTGAACTATACGTAGGCAATGCCAAGCAATCAGCTCATTTTTACAAAACCGCCTTCGGTTTTCAATCTGAGGCGTACGCAGGTCTTGAAACAGGTGTCAAAGATCGGGTGTCCTATGTTTTAAAACAAGATAAAATACGCCTGGTACTTACCACCCCCCTACAAAAAGGGGGTGAGATCAATAGGCATATTGAAGAACATGGTGATGGAGTAAAAGTAATCGCCCTTTGGGTAGATGATGCAACCAAGGCTTTTGAAGAAACTAAGAAACGAGGCGCCAAACCCTATATGCAACCTACTCGTGAAGAAGATGGTCAAGGCCATGTAGTTCGATCTGGGGTATACACCTATGGTGAAACCGTTCATTTATTTGTTGAACGAAAAAACTATCAAGGGATATTTTTGCCAGGATACAGAAAATGGGAGTCACATTACAACCCTGAGCCAGTGGGGCTGAAATTCATTGACCATATGGTGGGTAATGTCGGATGGGGCGAAATGAACACTTGGTGCAAATTTTATGGCGAGGTCATGGGCTTTGCCCAAAT
>CAZEUV010000182.1:0-5063 GCA_964515285.1 uncultured Maribacter sp.
TTTTTAAACATGATGTTATTTTTTCATTAATCGTTCTTTTTTATTCTCACCTTTTGGGGGAGATGCCTTTAGGCAGAGGGGGCCTATTCGGTTCTCAAACTTTTTACAGGATTGGCATTAGCCGCTGCTATAGTCCGTATACTAATAATTACCAAAGCGATTAATAGCATGACGATTCCGCTAAGAATGAAAATCCACCAGCTTAGTTCGGTCTTGTACGCAAAATCTTGCAGCCAATTGTTCAGACCCCACCATGCAACAGGTGTAGCAACGGCAAAAGCAATGGCGACCAAAAGCAAAAACTCTCTACAGAGCAATAGATTCAATTGCACCAGTGAAGCACCCAAGACCTTTCGGATTCCGATTTCTTTGATGCGCCTTTCAGTGGTATGGATCACCAAGCCCAAAAGTCCCAAACAACTGATCAGTATCGCCAAAATCGATGCCCATTTTAATAAGACAGATGTTTTACGTTCTTGCTCGTAAAACTGTCTCACGGATTCATCCATAAAATTAGCTTCAAAATCATCTTCAGGGTAAACAGATTTCCAAGCATCTTCTACCTTTGTAATAGCATCGGGCCAATATTCGCTACCTTGCTCTTTCAGTGAAAAGTGGATGGTATTGAACTGTGCGTAAAAATTCCTGTTCATGTCGCCCACCAAAGCCATGGGTTTTATGACCGATCGTAACGATCGTTGATGAAAATCTTCCATCACCCCAACAATAGGATACGATTTATCATCAAAGCTGATAGATTGGCCAACGGCATCTTCTGGGTTTTGGAATCCCAATATTTTGGAATAGGTTTCATTTATCACATATTCCTGAATCGTATCATTGAGACGATCACGTCCGGCCAATAGCTGTATATCGTAGATTTTCAAATAATTACGATCGCCAAAAAGCTGTTGCAAATCGGTATGAATTTCGGCATCGTCAGCCATAAAAGTAGCTATGGTCGAATTAGAATTGTTCGATGCCGGAGGATCGTTTCCGAGGCTTACTTGCTCTATTTCAGGTATTTTCTTTAATTCGTTCAAAAAATTGATGCGTTTGTTCAGGTTATCATCGTGCCAAGCTCTAACATACACATTGGCATCGGTTTTAAAACCCATATCCTTTGCCATTAAAAAATTCAGTTGCTTGCCCACAAGAAGGGTCGAAACAATAAATATCTGCGCAATGCTGAATTGAAAAACGGTCAAATATTTACGTAGAGATGACTTATCATTACTTGATATCACCTGATTTTTGAGTACAGAAACCGGTTTAAAATGAGATAGTACCAAGGCAGGGTAGAACCCCGATAAAATGGTAATCACCACAAGCAGGACAACTATCGAAACCATAATCAAAGGGTTCGTAAACAGTTCAAATCGTATCCCTTGGGGAACAAAATCGGAGAACACTTCTAACAACCAAAACGAAAAAAATAGAGAGACTACCGTAGCAGCAAGGGTCAACAAAAAAGTCTCGCCCATAAATTGAAAGACCAACTGCTTTTTTGAACTACCCAGCGTCTTGCGAATACCTATTTCCTTTGCGCGTTTTGTTGCCTGCGCCGTATTCAGGTTTATAAAATTGATACAGCCCAACAACAATAAAAATAAGGCGACAAATGCCAAACTAAGGAGCACGGTCTTGCTAGCTTGGTAATCAGTGCCATTAAAAATTCCGTAATCCGCATTAAAATGAAGATCGTTCAAAGGTTGCATAAAGAAATTTCGTCTTTGACCCAAAGCATACGTCTGCTTGTCAGCATGTTCAAAGGCTATGGCATCCAATTGTTTTTGAATATTACTTAAATCTACATTGGGCAGTACTTTTACGAAAACTTGGGTAGCTGAGTTCGAGCTATTCCAGTGCTCGCTGTACACCTGTTTCTCCATATCGGTATTGTGCGCTGTTTTTACCGAAACGAATTCCTTGAAATACAAGTCAGTACGTTCGGTAATGTCTGCCACGATTCCCGTAATCTTTACTGGAATATTATCATTGTACCAAAGGATTTTACCTATAAGTTCATGCAACGGAACATCAGGAAAATATTTTGTCGCCCTATTTTTGGTCAACACTACTTGGTTCGGTTCAGAAAGGGTCTCCGACGACCCGGCCAGCCATGTATACTTAAAAAGGTCGAAATAGGCATGATCTACAAGAACCGCATCCTCAATATTGCGATAGGTTTGGTCGGTATCCTTATTCTGAATCTGTGAAAAATGCATAGTAAAAAAAGTACTGACCGTTTCAAAGCCGACCATATTTTCTTTTGCATGTCTCCCTAAGGGAACGGCTACACCTCGGTTGTGGAAATCACCTTCTGACGAGGTGAAATCTGAGGTGACACGGTATATACGTTCTGTACTATCATGAAACTTATCGAAAGTCATATCATAATAGATAATTACCCCTATTACAAAAGAAATGCTCAAACCAATGGCCAGACCGATTATATTAATGCTGGAAAAAACTTTGTTTTTCCAAATGTTCCGAAATGCTATTTTTAGATAGTTTTTAAACATGGTTCTTGTTTTTTCAATCGTTTTTTGTTTTTACACCTCCCTTCCCAGTGGTCTCGGGGCCTCCTTATTAGGAGGGAAATTTATTCAGTTCTCAAACTTTTTACCGGGTTGGCCCTAGCTGCTTTAATTGCATGATAACCAACAGTGCCCAATGCGACAACCACAACCAACAAGCCTACCCAAATGAATGTCAACGGATTGATCTCTATTCGGTACACATAATTTTCAATCCAACTTTGCATGGCAAACCAAGCAAGTGGCAGGGCAATCAAAAGACTAATCAATACCAATTTCAAAAAGTGCAATGAAATCATTGAAACAATCTTATTTACAGATGCCCCCAGCACTTTTCGAATGCCAATTTCTTTGGTACGAAGCTCTATTACTAATAATGAAATGGCAAAAAGACCTAAGCAGGAAAGGAAAATCGCGATTGCCGAAGCCAGTCCGAAAATTTGGGTCATCCCACGTTCGGCTTCATACCAGGCCTCCAAGTTCTCATTCATAAAAGAGCCCTTAAAAACGCCGTTCGGACTTACCTTTTCCCAAACCGATGTAAGTTTTTCCATGAGGTTGTGAGGGTCATCGGCCCTTACCTTTAAAAAAATATAATTAATTGCCTCAGTAGCCGATAAATGAATGGCAATTGGCAGCTCTCTTTCCGAAGGGGAATAGGCATTAAAATCAGCTACCACCCCTATAATTTGATTACCCGAGCTATCGTCATCGCCACCAAAATATTTACCTATGGGGTCCGTTTCTCCCATGGCCTTTACAAAACTCTCTGTTACCACAAAAGCATTTACAGTATCATTGGCAAAGGTTCGATTGAAATCCCTTCCTTTTAGGATTGGGATCTGTAAAGTTTTCAGATAATCGAAATCTGCCAAAAGCCAATATGCCGAAATCTGATTTTCATTGTAGTCGAAACCTACCGTTTCAGTGGAGGTAACCCTATCCCTTCCTCTTCCTAGATTGCCCCCACTTCCTGTGATGGAGATGACACTAGGATCATTGGCAAGCTCGTTTCGCATACGGGCCAATGTTTTTCGGCCATCTTGCGAACGGCCCACGGGAATACTCACTACCTGTTCTTTTTCAAAACCGATAGGTTTTTGACGTAAATAGTCCAATTGCTGACTGGCAACCAAGCTAACACAGATCAGTAAACTCGAAATAGCGAACTGGCTTACCAATAGGGTGTTTCGTACCACCCCGGGTTTCTTGGTCGATACCTTGCCCTTCAAAATATCGACCAATCTAAAATCGGCCATCTTAAGAGCGGGATAACCCCCGGCAATCAGGGTAACCCCAAAAAAGACCGCTATCATTAAGGCCATAAATTCAGGTTGTAGCAATTCTGAAATTTGAATAGGAACATCGAATTGTGCCTTGAAAATCGGCACCAGTTTAATCGCGAGTACAATGCCTAGGACAAAACCTATAGAATAAACCGCCAAGGCCTCTCCCCATAATTGTAGAAAAAGTTGCATTTTGCGGGCTCCTAGGGTCTTTCTTACACCCAGTTCACGGCTTCTTTTAAAGGAATATGCCATGTTAAGGTTAACAAAATTAAAGCAGGCGATCAAAAGAATGAATGCACCCAAAGCCAATACTGCGTATACAATTGCCAGTGGTGTGCTTCTTGCGCCAGAAAAATGTATGTCATCAATATTCGTCAGGTTTAAACTCAGCAGTTCTTGGGTTTCCATCGCATCAGGATGTTCTCTTTTGAGTGCAGCCAATTGCTCTGGATAATATTTTTCTACGAAGGAAACCAATTTATTTTGAACGATTTGAGCATTGCTGTTCTTCGCAATCTTGACAAAAACATTGGAAGCGTTGGATTCCCATGCATTTTTAATACTTCCGTAATTTGGCAACGATTCAATCCGAGCAACAGCGTCAAACCGAATGCTTGAATTTCTTGGACAATCTTTAATCAAGGCCGAAACGGTAAAAAACTGCTCCTCTCCCTTTTTTCCAACTTTCAGTTCCTTGCCTATAGGATCCGTATCCCCAAAAATCGCCTTTGCCGTACTCTCGCTCAAAGCAATGGCGTTTATATCTGAGAGTATCGACTCTTTGTCACCTTTGATTATTGGAAAATTGAACACTTCAAAAAAATCAGGGTCGGTTCTGGTAATCATCCTTTCGATATCCTTGTCCTGATAAGAAACATTTTGGAGTCTGGTGCTATTTACCGTTACGGCGGTTTCGATATCTGGGATATCGGCCTTTAGGGCAGCTTTCATCGGCAAGGGCATTTGAGAACTTATCTGAATGCCCTGCGAGGTGTTTTCAAAGCGGGAAATACGAAATAACTGATTTTTATCGGTATGAAAGGAATCATAGCTCAATTGAAAATAGGCGGTCAAAAATAGAATGGTACAAATTGAAAATGCTATTGCCAACCCAACTATATTAATAAAAGAATGAAGTTTATTTCTTCTAATATTCCGCCAAGCAATTTTTAGATAGTTTTTAAACATGGTTCTCGTTTTTTGTCCTCCTCCTAACCCCCTCCGAGGGAGGGGG
>CAZEUV010000183.1:0-4977 GCA_964515285.1 uncultured Maribacter sp.
ATCCTCCCCATGCGGACACGCTTCGCCGGTCCGCCCGTGAAGTCTTTCCGTTCCAATTTTGCACGACCTCCTCGGAGCCGCGCGAAAGAACAAGCGGCAAAAGGCCGCTTGACCTTTCCTCCCCCTACCCACAAAATTTTGGTTGTTTTGGTGACTTTCTAGTATCATTTCGCCTAAAATATAATCAACGGTATCTATCATTTACTGGCATCTGTTTTCATCTAGTTTCATATTGCAAAATACTGATTTACAGATAGTTGAAATTATTCTTGATTTGTTATATTTATCCGCTAAGGCGGATAGCAAGTTATGTTTTAAGCTGCTTAAAACGACTACTTCTGGCGAAGTGAAAACGGTCTAAACCGATATTAAAATGGCAATCAATAAGGGAGGAAGAAAATGTTTGGGCAATAGGAAAAGAAAGCATGCGATAACGTTGAGGTTCAATACTTCGGAACTGCAAAAAGTGAAGGTTTTATTGGAATCATATAATCTCGATTTTGGCAAACGTGGAACGGTGGGCCCTTTTTTGAGAAGGCTGATTTTGAACAGGGAAACGGTAAAGGAAAATAAGATTCCCGATGGTATTTCGAACCTTAGCTATCAGTTGAACAAAATTGGAACGAACATTAACCAACTGGTGAAACTTGCTAATTATAAAAATATGCGCAGCCCGAATTCGAACCTTGAACGGGAGGTCGGCAAAGCGAACGAACTGATGCACGAATTGGTCAAAACCCTCAAAACAAAAAGCTAAAAATGATAGCACGGGTTCTTTATCGGCAAAATGTACATGGCGTACTGAACTATGTGTTCGGAAAAGGTAAAAGCACGGTTCTCGGATTCCAGAACACCTATTCCGATACCAATACGAATAAGGAGTTTTTTGGGAACGTGCTTTACCATTTGGGCAATCGCCACGATTCGGAAAAGAGATATGTACATGCGACCATCAACCTTCCTAGAGAAGAACATTTGAACGACAGGGACTTTTTCGAACTCTCCAAAAATTATATGGAGCATATGGGCTATGGAGCACAACCCTTCGTTGTAGTGCGCCATAACGACACTAAGCACGAGCATGTGCATATCGTTTCGACGACAATAAAAGAGGATGGTTCTATTATTAACCTATCCAACGATTTCAGAAGGAATATGGCCACCCAGAAACATCTGGAAAAACAGTACGGACTTTCCCCATCGCCCGAAACAAAAGAGCAAAAGGAACTGCCCATTTACGAGATTCCCAAAATCAAGAAATCGGATGTAAACGGGGTCAGGTTCTATATACAGGATATCCTGAACAATACACTTCAAAAATACAACCTAAGAAGTTTTGACGAACTCGCCGAACTGGTCAAACCGCACCATATTATCGTAAGACCTGTGAAAAAGAACAATGGGCGAATAGGGGTTTCCTATGGTATCTCAATAGAGAACGGTTACAAATCAAGGTTTATAAACGGTTCTACGGTGCATCCGAAATTAAGTGGTTCAAAATTGCAGAAGGTGTTTGAACGCAACCAAAGTTCTAAACTGCTGCCTATGGTCAAAAAGCGATTGGAAAAACAGATAAGAACCACCTATAATTTGTTCAAGACCATAAACCCCGAGCAGCTACCGGAGATTCTAAAATCATATCAAAAACTGGATTGCAAGGTCGATTTGAATAAAGCGGGAAAGGCTGTTGATTTTAGCATCTATGACAAGTCGGGATTTGTATTAAAAACGAATGAAATATCCAATCACATTGAGATCCTTCAAAACCTAAAACTGTTCGAGAGCGGATATACCCAAATGGACATCGAAAGCGACCAGTTAGGGTTAAAACTCCAAAAATGTATTAAAGAAGCTTTCAAGACAACCTATCGTAACACTAGGGGTAAGGTTCTCTTTTCCGAACATATCGATAGAGCCCCGAACAGAATGGTATCGGATGCAATGGCCGAATCGGAACGTTTTATGTTCCTAAAGAAATACCTGCATACCGATAAAGAGAACTTGAGCGCATTGGTAAAGCTTCATTATAATAGCACAAAAGAGGAACTCCAAAATGCGGAGTTCACAAGGGAAGAAAAGCAATTGAAGGAAAAGGCGGAACTAATCAAAATGGTCATCGCCAGTGGTCTGTTCGACCTAAAAGCAAAGAAGGGACTGCGATTGGAACTTTTGGAAAGTGTGGGGGTGCGGTATAGCGGCAAGGCGATACGGCATGTCAATTCTTCAAAACACAGGGAAGGTTTAAATCTGGGAAACCTACAGTTTCCCGACCGCATCAATTTTCATGCTTCCCCCGGATTCGTCAAGGAGAACGAAAAAGTACTGGACGGGCTTTTGAACCAGAGGACAGAAAAGGAAATCGTTCTCAGCCCGACCGCCATCTTTTTGCCTTTGATGTTTCCGAACCTTTACGAAGCCATGGCGAGAGAGTACCGAATAAAGTTCGAAATCCTGAGCATAAAAGCGTACATGAAGCACGCCCAATACCTTCATGGGCATTTTGAAAAATCTCCCGAAGATTATATTCGGTTTTTCAATGCGAAGGGGTTTTATTTTAATCAGCGCGAAGGAAAGCTGTACATCAATTCGATATATTCGAAAGTCAAGGTAGACGTGGAGCTTGCGCCTAAAGTTCAAGCCTACCTTTTATCCTCGAACGGCATTAACAAGACATTGGAAAACCAACCCAATGTTTTACAGGACATCAAAAACAATGGGCAAGACCATTTGAAATGTTTATGGACTTCTTATTTGATTGAAAGGGGGCAATACAAAAAGGCGGCATACCTAATGCTTTTGGAATCGGCCAAGGCTAATCTTCCTATCGAAATCCTGAACTTTCATTTGGACAACGGATTGAGGGAAACCTTGCGAGAGGTTTCAAGGCAACGCTTGAATACCGAACGGGCGCGACTTTTACAAAAAGGCCTGTATGCTCTTAGCACTCTTTTAGGAAGCAAAAAGCCAAAAGAGGAGGTGATCTTCAATGGGTTCAAGGATGAGCTTACCGATTATTCGAAATATAAGGGCAAGGGAATTTCGATATGACCTTTGCCAAAATGGTTCGGTCGGAAGGAACTAGTGCCCTGAAGGGCACTTTTTGTGGATAGGGGGAAGGAAGAAAAAGCTGACCAAGCACAAAGCAAGTTACAGCATTTTATTTCATTAAATTTGCTCCAATTCATATGAATTTTATAGCTATAAAATTCTGATATTCAAACTATTTTGATTAATTTTACACGCTAGGCTAATTTACGTACGACATGCTAGGCTAATTTTGATACAACACGCTAGGCTAATTTACGTACGACATACCAGGCTAATTTGTGTACATTGCGCCAATTAAAATCTAAGAAATATAATATGGCTACTCCAGGAGAAAAATTAGCAGAATCGTTGCAAATCCTTCGCGATTTGCAAAACGAAAATAGTTCTGTAGCTATAAGCACATCAGAGATTAATAGAACCCATAGGGAACGCCTAATGAAAAATGGATTTCTTAAGGAAGTGGCCAAAGGTTGGTATATTGTTTCCAATCCTCAAGAAAAAGTTGGAGATACTACATCTTGGTACACTTCATACTGGCAATTTTGTTCAAGGTATCTAAATGATAAGTATGGGAAAGCCTATTGTATTTCCCCTGAACAATCGCTATTGATACATTCCGGTAATTATACCATTCCGAATCAATTAATTGTTAGGGCACCAGATGCACCAAATAAAAGTATTCCGCTTTTATATAATACATCGATTTTAGAAATGAAATCCCCTTTACCGAATAAAGCTGATGTTATAGAGGAAAAAGGAATCAATATGTTGAATCTGCCCTCATCGTTGATACATTGCTCTCCAACTATGTTCGGGAAAAACCCTATTGACATGAGAACAGTCTTGGCCCAAATTACCGACGCATCGGAAATTTTACAACAGCTACTGGATGGATCACATACCGTAATAGCAGGACGGTTGGCGGGAGCATTTCGAAATCTTGGTCAAGACCGTATTGCCGACAATATTGTTAAGACAATGAGGGCGGCTGATTTTGATGTGCGTGAAAACGACCCGTTTCAAAATCGGTTGGCCACCGAATTATCCTTTAGGGAAAAATCGCCCTATGCCAATAGAATACGACTACTATGGCAGAATTATAGAGAAGTGATCATAAAACACTTTCCAGAAAGCCCGGGACTTCCAAAGAACAAAGAAGCCTATTTGAAGCAAGTAGAAGAAATCTACGTTACCGATGCCTATCATTCACTATCCATTGAGCGTTATGTTGTTTCCATAGAACTCATTGAAAAGGTTAGGAGTGGGGCATGGGATTTAGAGGAGAATGCCGAAGATAAAAAGCATAGAGACGCTATGGCAGCAAGAGGATATTGGCAAGCCTCGCAAGCGGTCAAAACATCGATTGAAAAAATTCTCGATGGTACTAATTCGGGAAAGGTGGCCGATCAAGACCATTTAGATTGGTATCGTGAATTATTTGCACCTAGTGTGGGAGCAGGTATTTTAAAACCTTCGGACTTGGCCGGTTATAGAACCAATCAAGTCTATATTGCCCAATCTATGTACGTTCCTTTAAATAAGGATGCCGTACGTGATGCGATACCGGTTCTTTTCGAGTTATTGGAAAAAGAAGATCATGCAGGGGTAAGGGCCGTAATGGGACATTTCATTTTTGTCTATATCCATCCGTACATGGACGGTAATGGTAGAATGGGACGGTTTTTAATGAACGTGATGTTGGCATCTGGCGGATACCCATGGACGGTTATTCCAGTGGAAGAAAGAAATAGTTATATGCAAGCATTGGAAAAAGCTAGTGTAGACAATGATATTGAGCCATTGGCTAAGTTTATTTCCAACTTGGTCGATCAGAGCTTAAAAGGTTCGCCAGTAGCCCGTCTTTAATCATTTAATGCAATTTCGTAATTGCAAAACTTATCATCATTCGGAGATTTTACCCTGACTTTG
>CAZEUV010000184.1:0-4924 GCA_964515285.1 uncultured Maribacter sp.
TTATATTCTTTTACGGCATCAATAAACGCTTTTGCATTTTCCAAAGGAATATTCGGAAGAATCCCATGCCCCAAGTTAACGATATATTTATCCTTTCCGAATTCATCAATCATTTGCGTTACCATTTTTTTAATATCGGCAGGTGGTGATAGCAATCGCGCAGGGTCAAGGTTGCCTTGCAATGTAATGTTTCCACCAGTTAGGTAACGTGCATTTTTGGCAGAGCATGTCCAATCCACTCCGAGAGCTGCTGCTCCTGATTTTGCCATCTCGCCCAAAGCGAACCAACATCCTTTTCCGAATACGATTACGGGCGCTTCATCCTTTAAAGCATCAATGATCTGCTGTATGTACTGCCAAGAAAACTCTTGATAATCTACAGGGGAAAGCATACCGCCCCAAGAATCAAAAACTTGAACCACATCAACCCCTGCCTTCACTTTTGCTTTTAAATAGGCGATTGTGGTATCGGTTATTTTTTGCAATAATCCATGTGCGGCAATAGGTTGGGTAAAACAGAATTCTTTTGCTTTATCGAAGGTTTTACTACCTTGTCCTTGAACGCAATAACAAAGAAGGGTCCATGGTGAACCTGCAAATCCGATCAGGGGTACTTCATCGTTCAGTTTTTCTTTGGTAGCGGTTATGGCTTTCATAACATAGTCAAGCGCAACTGTCACATCAGGAACAATGGCGGCATCAACATCTTTTTGCGAACGAATAGGGTTGGGCAGATAAGGCCCAAAGTTTGGTTTCATCTGTACTTCTATGTTCATAGCCTGGGGGACCACTAAAATATCGCTGAACAAAATTGCGGCATCCATACCAAACCTTCGAATAGGCTGCACGGTAATCTCAGAGGCTAATTCTGGTGTTTGGCAACGAGTGAAGAAATCATATTTCTCACGTATTTCCATAAATTCTGGAAGGAAACGGCCTGCTTGGCGCATCATCCATACAGGGGGTCTTTCAACAGTCTCGCCTTTTAAGGCTCTTAGAAATAGGTTGTTTTTTATCATAAGTTTTTATAATCACTGTTCACTAGGTCGATTAAGCCTTCCATATCGGGAATCTTCGCCACTCGAACATCAGAAAAATATTTTCTTGCTTCGGTTGCCGTGGTCTCCCCAATACAGTAAGCGATTTTATCCGCTTTGTTCTGAAGGAGATAACTCTGTACGGTTGACGGACTGTAGAACATAATGCCTTTAACCGATTTATCTACTTCAATCGCATCATGTTTAGTCTTATAGGCTTCGACCTCAATGACAGTGATGTTGTTTTCGTTCAAGATATCGGGCAATTCATCTAATCGTATATTGCTACAGAAATAGGTGAGCTCTGTACCTTCCAAGTATTCTACAAGATAGTTGGCCAGTTTTTTGGCGTTGTTTTCGAAATGGGCAACCTTGCCTATTTTATTCTCGATCAAACGCTTGGTCTTGCGCCCTACACAGTATATATTTTCAAACTGAAGTTCATTGGCCGTAGCAATGGTCAATAGTGACTCCACTGCATTTTTACTGGTCAAAACTACATTTCTGATAGGTGTTTTTAAAATGGATGGCGGAATACGAGACGGACTTATCTTAACAAAGTCATCTGATGCTACCCGAATTGAATCATGAAACGATTGCTGTTGTTCGGGGGTTAATTTTTTTGTCGAGAAAATCGTTGTTCGTTGTTCTACTTCTTGTGATTCGCTCATCAATCGTTTACCGCCTCTACTTAGAATACTATCGGCACAATTTCTACTTAAATCCGAATGTTGACCCAAGCGTGCATTGAATTCGGCTTCCAGTTTTTTGCTTCCGTCCACGGTCAATAAAATGCCTTTTAATGTAACTATATCTTCATTGTTTATATAGGCCAAAGCACCGATTGGGGCCGTACAGCCCCCTTCGAGTATTCGTAAAAAATCACGTTCTAGGGCAGTACAGATCTCCGTTCTTTCGTGGTTGAGTTCAGCACATGCCTCTTTGATGAATTCATCCTTTTCCAAGGCGACTATCATGATGGCCCCTTGAGCGGGTGCGGGTACCATCCAAGTCAAACCTATTGTATTTTCAGGCTCAAGGCCAATACGTTCCATTCCCGCAGCGGCAAAAATTGCACCGTTCCAATTACTGTTTTTGAGCTTTTCATAACGAGAGTTGATATTGCCCCGAAGATCGGTTACGGTATGGGTGGGGTAGCGGTTCAACCATTGGGCTTTTCTACGCAGGCTGCCCGTTGCGATTATCGCTTCACGCTCGGCCAAGAACTCCTCATTGTTTTTAAAGGCAAGAATATCAAGGTAGTTGGCACGTTCTAAAACGGCTGCCTGAACAATACCTTTAGGTAAGGCTGTGGGTACGTCTTTCATTGAATGTACCGCAATGTCAATATCACCTTTGAGCATGGCGACATCCAAGGTTTTGGTAAAAACACCTGTGATGCCCAACTCGTACAGCGGCTTGTCAAGAATTAAATCTCCCGTTGATTTCACAGGGATGAGTTCGATTTGATGGCCTAGGGCCTCTAACTTGTTCTTAACCGTGTTTGCCTGCCATAATGCCAATTCACTATCGCGGGTACCTATACGTATTACTTTGCTCATTGAGAATCGATTTCTAGATGAAACACTTTTTGTATCAGCTCTAAACTCATATTGGCATCTATAGAATCGTCTTTGAGGTGGTTGGCGAACTGTTTGGTTATTTTTTGAATGATACGATCAGAAACAATATCAGCCTGTTCTAAATTGAAATCGACTTGTTTTTTAGACTGATAATCGATTTCCTCATCTTTCATGACTTTCAATTTCTTTTTCAAGGCACTGATGACCGGGGCAAATTTTCTAGTCTCTAACCACTGCATAAAATCATGTTTGATCTCTTCGATGATTTTTTCGGCATACGGTATGAATTGTTCCCTACGTTTTAGGGTGGCATTGGTAATTTGTGATAAATGGTCTAGGTGAACGGTCGTTACGTTGTTTAATTCGGCAACATTATCTGAAACGTTTTTCGGAATCGATAGATCTAATACCAACAATGGTTTTTTAGTATAGATAAGCTCTTTGGAAATTGTGGGCGACTGTGCGCCGGTAGCAACAATCAGCACATCGGTATTTCTGATTTCAGTTTGCAGGTCACCATAGGGTTTTACAACTAGATTAAATTTACCAGCGATTTTATCGGCCTTTCCCTTTGTGCGGTTAATCAATGTAATATGCGAGTTCTTTGTATGTTTGATGAGGTTTTCACAGGTGTTTCTGCCAATTTTTCCCGTACCGAAAAGTAAGATGTTCTTTTTTGAAATATCAATGACGTTCTTCAGAATGTATTGAACCGAAGCAAAGGCCACTGAGGTAGCACCCGAAGAAATTTCGGTTTCGTTCTTGATGCGTTTACTGGCCCGAATGACCGAATTGCACAAGCGCTCTAGAAACGGATTCGCAATATCCAATTTCTTAGAACGGGCAAAACTTTTCCGTACTTGACTGATGATTTCAAAATCACCCAAAATTTGACTGTCAAGCCCTGTCCCCACTTTGAACAAATGACCAATGGCATCATTGTTCTTAAATACGTATGCCACTTCTTGAAACTCTTCAACGGTCCCCCGTGTATGGTCGCAAAGTAGTTTTATCAATTGAAAGGGGTGTTGGGAAAAACCGTAGAGCTCGGTTCGATTGCAGGTTGAGATTGTAAGTAGGCCGTCTATATCCTGTTTCTTGGCCTGCGCCAAAAGTTTGTTCATGGCCGTATCGTCAAGACTGAATTTTCCTCGCAGCGTTGCATCGGCCTTTTTGTAGTTTAGGCCAATGGTGTAAAACGAATTATGTTTTGATATGTGATAGTCTTTCATAAAATTTGACAACCGCTTGCAAAAATAGAACCGTTAACTCGATAAAAGTAACGCTAGCGGAACTTTTAGTATCGTTGGTTGGGTTTTTTAGATAGATTTATCATATTTTCGTTGAAAAGTGTTAATTTCAGGAAGAAAGCTAAAATTTTACTAATCGTTATTTATACTATTTCTAAATAATAAAATTTATATATTATTTAATATGGACACAAAAAATATCGCTGAAGGTTCGTTTGAGGAAGTGCTTATCGAAGACGGTTTTTTTGTTTTAAAAATACAGAACGATACAGCTCATACTCAAAAAATCAGTCGTGAAATAGATAGCTCGTTTGTACAGTTCCATTTTTGTTCAAAGGGCCATTCGAAATTCATTTTCAATGAAGGGCGGTATGCATTGGAAGTGGCTGAAGAAAACTCACTTCTGTTGTACAATACCCAAATAGACCTGCCTTTGAATTTGGAGCTGAACCCAAATTCTTGGTTGGTTTCCGTGGTAATGACGATTCGTAAATTTCATTCGTTGTTTTCGAATGAGGCGGCCTATATTCCGTTTTTGAGCCCTGAGAACAAAGATAAGAAGTATTATACGCAGGAAGGCTTTAGTCCTGCCATCGCCGTAATTCTTAGCCAGATGATGAACTACAACCTGCACCGCTCTTTGAAAAGCCTGTATATAAGAGGAAAGGTATACGAACTCATTTCACTCTACTTTAATACTTCGGAAGATACCAATGAACATTGCCCTTTTCTAGTAGATGAAGATAATGTTAGGCGTATTCGTCAGGCAAAGGAAATTATAATTTCGCGTATGACTGAGCCGCCAACGCTCCACGAACTATCAGAAGAAATAGGGCTGCCCCTAAAAAAATTAAAAGAAGGTTTCAAACAGGTGTACGGTGATTCGGTCTTTAGTTTTTTATTCGATTATAAGATGGAGTATGCCCGAAAAATGTTGGAAACCGCTAAGTATAATGTTAATGAAGTTGGGTTAAAAGTGGGTTATAGTACTGCGAGCCATTTTATATCGGCTTTTAAGAAAAAATACGGTACTACGCCTAAGAAGTATTTGATG
>CAZEUV010000185.1:0-4924 GCA_964515285.1 uncultured Maribacter sp.
CTCCAGTAGTGATTTGGTTGTTAGTTCGAAAACGGAAAATGGTTTTTTGACTTCAACTGCGTAATACATCAAACAGTTTCTTGATATGAAAAATAAAATTATCATAACAATTTCAATCGTTTTGACCATACTTCTCACTAGTTGCAAAGAAGTGAAAAAAAATGAAGCCAAAGATTATGCACAAAAACTCGATTCTTTGTTGGAGACGAAAACGACTAGGCCTTTCAATGGAGTGATACTAATAGCTGAAAATGACTCCATTTCTTATCAAAAGACTTATGGCTATTCAGATTTCGAGAATAAAATACCCATTTCAACAAAAGACCAATATGTAATCGGGTCGTTGAGCAAACAAATAACCGCTGTTCTAGTATTGAAATCTTTTGAAGAGGGGAAATTAGATTTAAAAGATCCCATTAAAAAATTTATGCCAAGTGTTCAGATGAGTTGGGCGGATTCTGTTACCTTACATCACTTATTGAACCACACCCATGGGATAAACGAATTGAACAAGCAATTAAAATTCAAAGCCGGAAAAGGTTTTTCGTACTCAAACCTAGGATATGATCTGTTAGGGGAGATCTTGGAAGGAGTCAATGGTAAAACATATGCGACCCTTACCCGACAACTGTTCAAAAAAGCAGGGATGAAAAACTCTTCAGACCCTAGCGTGTCAGACAAAAAAAGATTGGTAAATGGGCATTCAAAACATTCCAACGGAAAAATTGAAATAGAAACAGAGACTTTTACCGATGAATCAATACCAGCAGGATTATTACTTTCGAATGCATCTGATTTATATCTTTGGAACAAAGCCCTGCACAGTAACAAGCTGCTTCTTGAAAAAACGTATCAAACAATGCTAACCCCTTCAGCAACCCAGAATCATTCTTTGTTCGGAATGGTTGGTTACGCATATGGCCTACGAGTTTCCAATGAAAATGATATTGAAGAAATAGGTCATACAGGATATGTTCCAGGGTTTATCTCAATGAATTTCTATTACCCTAATACAAAAACAAGTATCATAGTTCTAGAAAATTTAGATTGGAACGATGATGATATTAAAAACACTTTTTATTTTGAACTGAAAATACGAAAAATCATTAGAGATAGTAAACTGGTCAAAAAAACAATCCATTAATCTTTAACATTGAACTCACTAACTTTACAACATAAAAAAACAAACCATCGGTCGCGAAAAAACATATACGTCATTAGAAGTAAGTAACCTAGCCATCGGCTACCACACCAAAAAGCAACAGACCGTTGTTTCTAAAAATCTCTGTTTTTCATTATCGGAAGGAGAATTGGTCGCCATTGTCGGTATAAATGGTATTGGAAAATCTACCTTATTGCGGACATTAGGAAAGGTGCAACCCAAACTGAAAGGTGATATTTGGGTAGGTGGCAAGTTATTGAAAGACATGAAACCCTTACAACTGGCCGCTGCGATAAGTGTTGTCTTGACAGAACCCATCGCCTCGAAAAACATGACCGTATATGAATTGGTCGCCCTCGGCCGACAGCCCTATACCAATTGGATCGGTACCTTGTCACCCACCGATAGATCAAAGATCGATGAATCGCTACAAATGCTCGAACTAGTAGATCTTCAGGACAAAAAGTGTTATGAACTCAGTGACGGACAATTGCAGCGGGTCATGATTGCCAGGGCCATCGCCCAAGAAACTGCTATTATTCTACTCGACGAACCTACCACGCATTTGGATCTCTACCACAAGGTGAAGATTCTTAAATTATTGAAATCGATTGCACAACAAACGAACAAAACGATTCTCTTTACCAGCCATGAAATAGGCATGGCGATTCAACTCTGCGATAAGATATTGCTGTTGAACGATAATAACAACCCCTTTGGAACACCCCAAGAACTGATTGTACAACAGGCTTTTGACAGGCTGTTTCCCTCCGATACGGTTTCTTTTGATGCTAAAACTGGCATGTTTCAGATGTCGGAATAAATCCCTCACCCAGCCCCGAACCGTCGGGGGCAGAAAAAGCAGTTTTTTACCTCTCCTAAGGAGCGATAAAAAACTGATTATCTAAACTAGAGGTGAGGCTAAAGGAAATTCTTGTCAGTCAAGCGGATATTTTTACATTGCATGCTAAACTAGTATCTTTACATTAAACACTTTTGATTGATGAATATTTACTTGATATACCTATTGATTGGTCTGGTTTGCTTGGCAGTTGGTTATTTTTTGGGGAACTACATTCAAGACCTAAAGACCAGATCGAGCCTAAGTGATCTTGTAGCGCGTGAACAACATTTAAGTAAAGACGTTGATTTACTCGATCAGCGACTTAGGGATTCAGAAGAGCGTAAAACACGACTACAGACTGAAAAAGAGCAGTTGGGCAACCAAATTGTGCGCTATGAGTCAGATCTTGAGAACCTGCACCTTAAAAACCGTGAGCAGAAAGAGGAGGTAGAAAAACTTCAAGAAAAGTTCACCAAAGAGTTCGAGAACCTCGCCAATAAAATACTGGAGGAAAAAAGCCTGAAATTCACTGAGCGCAACGAAAAGAACATCAAAGCCATTCTGACCCCCTTGAACGAAAAGATACAACTGTTCGAGAAAAAGGTAGAGGAAAGTCAAAAAGAGAACATCAGCATACACGCTGCGCTAAAAGAACAATTGTTAAATCTTCAGAGTCAAAACCTTAAGATCACCCAAGAAGCCGAAAACCTTACCAAAGCATTGAAAGGAGATAGTAAAATGCAAGGCAATTGGGGTGAACTGGTACTAGAGCGGGTGCTAGAAAAATCAGGGCTCGAAAAGGATCGGGAATATTCAGTACAGCAGAGCTTCACTTTAGAGGATGGTACACGGGTACTGCCCGATGTGATCATCAACCTTCCCGATGGCAAGAAAATGATCGTTGATTCAAAGGTCTCCTTAACCGATTATGAACGTTTTGTCAATGCCGATGACGATGAACAGCAAGAGAAATACTTGAAAGACCATATCAATTCCCTCCGAAGACATGTAGACCAATTATCCGCAAAAAAATATGAGGACCTTTATGAAATGGAAAGTCCTGATTTTGTGCTTTTGTTCATTCCCATTGAACCGGCTTTTGCTATTGCCATAAACCAAGACAACGCACTGTACAACAAGGCTTTTGAGCAAAACATTGTTATCGTTACCCCTTCTACCCTATTGGCCACCTTGCGCACGATAGATAGCATGTGGAACAATGAAAAACAGCAGCGTAATGCCATTGAGATTGCCCGGCAGGCAGGTGCCCTGTACGACAAGTTCGAAGGCTTCGTCGGCGATCTGACCAAGGTGGGCAAAAAGATGGACGATGCCAAAAACGAGTACAAAGGGGCCATGAACAAATTGGTGGAAGGTCGCGGCAATATTATTACCAGTATAGAAAAACTGAAAAAAATGGGTGCCAAGGCAAAAAAATCAATTCCCGAGCCAATTTTAAAACGAGCTGAAGAAGGTAATTACGAAGAGGTTTCAACTCGTTTGGAGGAAGGCCAATAGGTAGAGTCAGTGGAAATTGCATTTCACAACCTAAAAAACTATTTTCTAATCAACACATTTTCAAATTGACAAATTGACAGACCGAACATAATTTCAGAAACCAAACACCTATGAAAAAGTTTAAAAGTCCGAAAGAATCACGGGTATCGATTACCGAACTAATGCTTCCAGCCCATTCTAATTTTAGTGGAAAGGTACATGGCGGACATATTCTAAACCTCATGGATCAAATTGCCTTTGCCTGTGCGTCGAAACACTCGCAGTACTATTGCGTAACGGCCTCGGTGAACAAGGTTGATTTTTTGAATCCCATTGAGGTGGGTGATTTAGTTACTTTGAGAGCCTCGGTCAATTATACTGGGCGAACATCAATGGTAATAGGTGTTCGGGTAGAGTCAGAAAATATTACTACGGGTGAAAAGAAGCATTGTAATTCTTCTTATTTTACCATGGTGGCCAAAGATGAACATGGTAAAAGCGTACCCATACCCGGGCTTATTGTAGGGAACGAACAGGGAGTGCGACGTTTTTCAAGAAGTATACGCCGAAAAGAACATGTAAAAAAACGAAGTAGCAACTACGAACAGGCCGTTTTTAAAATTGAAGATCATATTTCAGAACTCGAAGACCAGAATGTGAAAATTGATTTCAGTTAAGTTCATCGGCCATTTTAAGGTCAAGTAGCGGTATACTACTAAACTTTTAACCATAAAAGATGAAAGGTACATACGATTTTGGTTTAATCGGTCTCGGCGTCATGGGACGCAACTTTATATTAAATGTGGCAGACAACGGTTTCACTGCCTTTGGGCATGATCTAGATACCGAAAAAGTAAATACCCTAAAAACCGAAGGGGGCAATTTGACCAAAGTAAATGCCTCTATCAAGGTGAAAGAGTTTGTTCAGGCTCTTTCAAAACCGAGAAAAATCATGTTGTTGGTGCCTGCGGGGAAAATAGTGGGTGCTGTTATTAAAAATCTTTTACCGCTTATTGACAAAGGTGATATTATAATAGACGGGGGCAATTCCTTTTTTACCGATACCGATAGACGGGAAGCCTATTTGGCAGAAAAAGGCGTTCACTTCTTCGGTGCTGGGGTTTCTGGGGGTGCCAAGGGCGCACGTTTGGGTCCTAGTATTATGCCGGGTGGCAACAAAGCCGCCTATGCCCATGTAAAGCCCATATTCGAAGCTGTGGCCGCAAAGTACGAGGGTATGCCCTGTGTAGCCTATTTGGGACCCAAATCGGCAGGTACTTACGTGAAAATGGTACATAACGGTATTGAATACGCACTCATGCAATTGACCACTGAAATATACGATCTGTTGAAAAAAGGGGGGGGGCTTACTAATGAAGAGCTCCACAAGATTTTTGCAATATGGAACAAGGGCAGGCTGC
>CAZEUV010000186.1:0-1326 GCA_964515285.1 uncultured Maribacter sp.
AAAGTGGTGCATTCTGACATACTTGTTTATAGAGAAGACTACGGCGGTGAAATTGGCAGCAAAAGGTGGTTGAAACAATTTTTGGGACTTTCGGGTAAAGATAGGGTCAGTCTTAAAAGTAATATAGATGGTATTTCAGGTGCTACCATATCTGTTCGTTCAATGACCCATGCTATGGATGATTTATTGCAAACTATAGGAACGCTTCAAAAGCATAAAGTGTTATAATGGAGTTTCAAGGACTATTGCCCAATTTACCCAAAGATATAAAACTCTTTATAGGAGTCTTTGTAATCGTACTTTCGGTAGGCTTCTATGCGGGACTTTTATTCGTGTCACAAACAAGCACTACTGACCCTGAAGGCCTTGTAGAGAATTATTTGGGCAATGAAGAAGATGAGGCCGCAGCCTTGATGAAGTTTAAAAAAAGCGAACGTGAAATGTTGACGATCGTCCATACCCACATCTTGTCAATGTCGTTTATCTTTTTTCTGTTGGGTGGCTTGGTATGGTTGGCTCGCTTGCCTAAAAGGCTAAAGCTGTTTCTTACCGTAGAGCCTTTTTTGTCAGTCCTGTTTTCTTTTGGTGGAATTTATTTTCTATGGTCCGGTGTGCTGTGGATGAAATATGTGGTGATTTTCTCTGGATTTTTAATGACTATGACTTTTGCGATTTCTACGATTATAGTGCTCCATCAATTGGCTTTGAAACCCGGTAGGAAAATGCTATAAGCTGGCACTCAAAGAAAGTATCTATAGTCTTGGTCCTTTATTCTAACAGCGCAGCGGTCTTTCCTCTTTTTTTTACTACATTTGCACGCAATTAATCCTTAATTGCCATGAAAGCCCACCTAGATAAAATTGTTGGAGAAGGTCTTACTTACGATGACGTACTCTTAGTTCCCGCTTTTTCAGAAGTGCTTCCTCGCGAAGTCAATATTCAAACAAAGTTTACACGCAACATTACCATCAACGTTCCTATCGTTTCTGCTGCGATGGATACGGTCACAGAATCGAAAATGGCAATTGCCATGGCGCAAGAGGGTGGTATAGGTGTCTTGCACAAGAATATGACCATTGAGCAGCAGGCAATGAAAGTAAGAAAGGTAAAACGTGCCGAGAGCGGTATGATCATGGACCCCGTTACACTGCCCTTGAATTCGGTAGTAAGCGATGCCAAGGCCAATATGAAGGAATATGGCATTGGGGGAATACCTATTGTTGATGATGCTGGAAAATTACTGGGTATTGTTACCAATCGTGATCTGCGTTTCGAAAAAAACAATGAACGCCCCATTAAAGAAGTAATGACCTCAAAGAATCTGGT
>CAZEUV010000186.1:1426-4906 GCA_964515285.1 uncultured Maribacter sp.
TCGTACAGGGGAATGGGTTCTGTAGAGGCGATGAAACAAGGCTCAAAAGACCGTTACTTTCAAGATGTGGAAGACGATATCAAAAAACTCGTGCCCGAAGGTATTGTGGGGCGGGTTCCTTATAAGGGTGATCTTTATGAAAGTATTCATCAATTTGTGGGAGGTATTCGTGCTGGTATGGGGTACTGTGGAGCCAAAGATATAGCGACACTACAAGAAACAGGCAGGTTTGTCAAGATTACCGCTAGTGGTATCAATGAAAGCCATCCGCATGATGTAACGATTACCAAAGAGTCACCGAATTATAGTAGATAGAACTGTGCTTTCTCGTATGGATTATAACAATAAAGCTAACGACTATTTTAATCACGAACGTCCTGAAATGATGGCGTTTTTACCAAAAGGATGCCAAACACTATTGGATGTAGGTTGTGGTGAGGGCACTTTTGCGGCTCAAATTAAAAATGAACACGGTTTGGAAGCTTGGGGAATTGAGCTGATGGAAGAACCGGGAAAGGAAGCCGAAAAAATACTAGATAAGGTTTTTATTGGTCCCTGTGAGGATTTTATCAAAGAATTGCCCGATGATTTTTTTGATGTCATCTATTGCAATGATGTTTTAGAGCATCTTGTAGACCCTTACACTGTACTTTCTGTTCTTAGAAAAAAGCTGTCGAAAAACGGGGTGGTGATAAGCTCTATACCCAATATTAGATACCATAGTGCTTTTAAGAAAATCATTTTACAAAAGAACTGGGAGTATGAGGGGCATGGTATTTTTGATAAAACGCATCTGCGTTTCTTTACGAACAAGAGCATAGTCAAAATGTATACAGATCAAGGGTATACCATCGTCAGCCATAAAGGAATCAATCGAACAAGGTCATTAAAACCGTATCTCTATAATATTCCCTTTTTCTTTACGGCTATGGATATGTTTTACCTGCAGTATGCTACGGTAGCGAGAAAATAACATATTGAAATATTATAGAGGTCAGTAGATAGTAACATATTTAATTCACTTGTATACTACAATGTCAGGTCGAGCGCAGTCGAGACCTAATTATCATATGCTACAGTTCTCTTTCTGGACTACGGAAGCGCTCGAACGGATAAATTACAAAATTTCATATTATAAATAATTTATCTATTGAAATTGATGTGTAGTTAACTACTGACCTCTAAAAGATTATTTGCTTCCTTCACTATAAGCTTTCCAATCTTTTTCTTTATAGATGTTATCTCCAAAGTATTTGGCAATGTTCAAAAAAGGCTCTGGTTTTTGGTAGCCGGGTACGGGTGAGAGCATGTTCATTTCCTCATCTAAGAAGATCGTGGTAGGGTAACTCATTCTTCCCTGCATTAAAGAGGCGGCCAATTCATGATAACCCTTTCTTCCCGAGGGTACGAATTTATAGGTCTTTCCCTTGTATTCAATAGGTTCTTTACCCTCTCCGTCCAATTTCACCATATAGAAATTCTTTTCCATATAAGCAGCTACCTCTTTATTTTGAAAAGTGTCCTTATCCATCTTTTTGCACCATCCGCACCAATCGGTGTATACATCTACGAATAATTTCTTTGGGCTTTTATCGGTTTCGGCGAGTTCAGTAGCCTGATCCCATGACAGCCAAGTAACTTCTTGCGCGCTTGTGGTATATCCTATCAATCCAATAAAAAGAAGGCATACTATCTTAAACCTGTTTGGGGAGAATTGTTTCATCGAGTATTTTTTTCTTAGGTTATACCAATTTAATTTCAAAATGGCTGATAAATAAAATGAATTATTTTTTTCTTTAGTGAGGCGAAAAATATAAGCATAGCCATAGTTACGGTTATATTTTTTAACGAAGATAAAGGAAAAAAGAAACTTTTTATATCGGTTATTTTGAAGTTAAATTGGTATTAGTCCAATAACTATACCAAAGCTAACGAAAATCTGCAACCTTTATTTTATTAGCGCCCTCTCTTTAGTATTCGCAAAGAGGTCTTTAATATCGACTTGGTTTTTGATGAGATCGTCGAAGTTTTCACGCTCACGGATCAAGATGGCTTTGCCTTGGTGCCATAGTACTTCAGGTGGCCGTAACCTTGAGTTGTAATTACTGGCCATGGTAAAGCAATATGCCCCTGCATTTTTAAAGCAAAGAATATCGTCTTCAGAGATTTCGCCGATCCTACGGTTACTTGCAAATGTATCGGTTTCACATATATAGCCCACTACCGAATAATATCGCTCTCTACCTTTGGGATTTGATATATTGACGATGGCATGCGATGCCCCGTAAAGCATGGGGCGAATCAAATGGTTGAACCCTGAGTCGATACTGGCGAAAACCGTTGAGGTGGTCTGTTTCACTACGTTTACCTTGGCCAAAAAGTATCCGGCCTCGCTCACCAAATACTTGCCAGGTTCAAAGGCCAAGGTCAGTTCTTTGCCGTATTCTTTGCAAAATTCATTGAAACGGGTTCCTAATTTTTTACCAAGCTCTTCAATATTGGTCTCTATATCGCCCTTTTTATAGGGTACTTTAAATCCGCTTCCGAAATCGATGAAATCTAGATTTTTAAAGTTCTTGGCCGTTTCGAACAATACTTCAGAAGCATAGAGAAAAACATCGATATCTAGAATATCACTACCCGTATGCATGTGAATGCCATTGATGTTCATATTGGTCAGGTCTACGATTCGTAATAAATGCGGAATCTGATGAATGCTGATGCCAAATTTCGAATCGATATGGCCGACCGAAATATTAGAATTGCCACCCGCCATCACATGCGGGTTTATTCGAATACAAACTGGTATGTCAGGGTGCTTGCTACCAAATTGCTCTAAGATAGATAGGTTGTCGATATTGATGCGAACCCCCAATTTTGAAGCTTCCTCAATTTCTTCTAAAGAGACCCCGTTGGGCGTGAAGATGATATCTTCTGGTTTGAATCCTGCCAAGAGGCCCAATTGTACTTCTTGGATCGAGACGGTGTCAAGACCGCTGCCCAAGCTATTCATCAATTTTAATATAGTCAGGTTTGAAAGTGCTTTCGCTGCATAGTTCAATTTCAATTTTTTGACTTTACCAAAGGCTTTGGTCAATCTGTCGAATTGAGCGATGATTTTTTCAGAGTCGTAAACATAAACTGGGTCTCCATAGGTTTTTGCAATTTTCAGCAGATCGGTATTCTTCATGGTAAAGGTGATTTTAGGGCAAATCTAACGCACTCAGCTGTTATGACAAAAAAAATACGTTAAAATTTAAAAATGCAACATAATGTTATAAATACAACAAATTGATTTTGAGATTTGCTTGGTGAAAAGTATCGGGAATTGTATTTTTAAAAAAAAGCTCGCATGAAGTTACCGATGTTTCCTTTACAATCTATTTTTTTTCCTGGGGAGACCGTACCCCTTCATGTTTTTGAGGAGCGTTACAAACAACTGATCAAAGATTGCCGTGATGAGGCCATAACTTTTGGCAT
>CAZEUV010000187.1:0-3428 GCA_964515285.1 uncultured Maribacter sp.
AAGAAATGTCATTTATGTTTCTTGATGCCAGTGCATTTTCTAAAGATTTAAATGATTGGAAAACAGGAGAAGTAATCAAAATGAATGGCATGTTTCAAGGAGCTTCAACTTTTGATGGAAATATTACCGATTGGAACACGGCTAAAGTTGATAATATGTCTTTTATGTTTAAGGATGCAACAATTTTTAATCAAAATATTGGAGGGTGGACTGTTAGTGCCGTTAAAAATATGAATGGCATGTTTCAAAATGCTAAAGCATTTGAACCAAATTTAAATTGGAATACAGTAGAGGTTACTAATATGAAGAATATGTTTAATGGAGCTACTTTTTTTAATGGAAATATTGGCAATTGGGAAACAGGAAAGGTCACCAGTATGGCACGTATGTTTCAAAATGCAAAAAAAATTGACCAAGATTTAAATTGGGATGTATCGAGCGTTCAAAAAATGGAAGCCATGTTTGCAGGGGCAGAAAAATTTAGAGGAAATATTGCACAATGGAACACATCTGCTGTAGATAATATGAGTGGTATGTTTAGTGGAGCAACAAATTTTGATAGCGATATATCTCAAAAAACAGGCGGAATATGGAATACTGAGAAGGTGACTAATATGTCGTCTATGTTCAGTAATGCTACAAAATTTGATAAAAACATAGGTAACTGGAATACAGGATCGGTTGAAAACATGGCACGTATGTTTAGTGGAGCTACAAAATTTGACCAAAATTTAAAGAATTGGGATGTAACAGGGCTAATCCCAGAAAATTTACAAGGGGCTTTTGACATGTTTAAAGACGTGAAACTCTCTACACCTAACTACGATGCTTTATTGGTTGGCTGGAGTGCACAAAACCTAAACCCAGACGTTGATTTTAGCGGAGGCTTAAGTCAATATTGTACCGCAGAAGATGAAAGAGCAATATTAGATAACAAATGGGATACAATTACTGATGCAGGCAAAGAGTGTACAACAATGCTCACTTGTCCAACAATCAGCTCATCAACAACAGATTTAGATGTACTACCAACAATTACTTGGAATAAAACAGGTGCAACTAATTACCGAGTACTTGTCATTAAAAAATCTGACAATACAGAAGTGGTGAATGAAACCTTGGGCGATGTAGCAACCTACACCTTAATAACTAGTTTAGAAGAAAATACAATCTATGAAATCACTATTTTTCCATCAGACGGAACAACTGAAACAACAGGTTGTACTGCAACAGAAGTTCAGACAAAAACAACGACAGTTGGTTTAACTTGCCCAGTAATCAGTTCGCCAACAACAGATGTAGACCTGTTACCAACCATTACTTGGAACAGCATAACTGGTGCAACAAATTACCGAGTACTGATTGTGAAAAAGTCAGACAATACAGAAATTGTAAATGCGTCTTTAGGAGATGTATCAACCTACACACTAACTACCAGTTTAGAAGAAAATACCATTTATGAAGTCACCATTTATTCTTCAGATGGAACAATAGAAACAGCAGGTTGTACAGCAATAGAAGTGAAAACAAAAGCTACAACAACTAGCACACCAATCTGTACCTCATTAAGCTCTCCTATAAATGCCGCTACTGATGTGGCGGTTGATGCAACTCTATCTTGGTTGGGGGCAAGTGATGCCGATGGCTATAAAATTACCATTCGTACCGGTACAACAACTATTATTGACAATGAAGATATTCTCAATACAACAACCTACAATGCTCCGGCAACAGATTGGGTAGCCGGACAACAGTATTTTGTAAAAATAGTTGCTTATAACAGTTCTGGTAATGCTATAGACTGTGAAGAAACAAGTTTCACAATTGTCGACAACACGACAACAATTACACTAGCCTGTCCACTTGTATCTTCACCCACAGCTGAAGAAATTGAGGTATCGATAACTCCGACTATATCATGGGGTGAGGTTAACAGTGCCACATCTTATAGAATTATTATTACTAGGTCTTCCGATGGAACAGAAATTCTTAACGAGCCTTCAATAAATAATACAGAATACACTTTAAGCACAGACTTGGAAAAAGGTGCCGATTATAACGTTACCGTCCATGCCATAAACAGCTCAGGAGAATCAACTGACTGTACCCCTATCACTTTTACTACAGAAACATCCACGATAATTGTCACCTCTTCAGAGGATATTCCCCAATTTTTCACACCAAATAATGATGGCTACCATGATTACTGGAATGTAAAGGATACCAATAATGACATAGACTATGTATATGTCATCGACCGCTTTGGTAAGATGCTAAAACAACTGCGCCCAGGATCCCAAGGTTGGGATGGCACCTATATAGGTAAACCCATGAACGAAGACGATTACTGGTACGTAATCGTACACAAGTCTGGCGAACAAGAAAAAGGACATTTCAGCCTAATCAGAAAATAACCCCCATGAACCTACTAAAACATACATTTATAATAGGTATACTATTGCTGTTTTTTCAACAAACCACGGCGCAAGGTACCCTGCCCATTTATTCAGATTATCTTTCTGATAATATATTCATAGTACACCCAAGCTCGGCCGGTATCGGTTTTTATACAAAACTACGAATGACACATCGCCAGCAATGGGCCGGCAATGACGATTCCCCTTCCTTACAAACAGTAAGTATGCACGGATCCTTAGGCCTGAATTCGGCAGCAGGAGGCATGTTCTTTAACGATAAGAACGGTTTTCATTCACAGGTTGGAGTACAGGGCGCCTATGCCTACCATTTGAATTTCAGAAGCGAAGAAGCAGCTAATATGCTGTCTTTTGGCCTTGCGGCTTCCTATGTACAAAATACCTTCGATCAACGTACATTTACAGAGTTTGACCCCCTGGTGTCACCAGTCATAGAATCAGATGCCTATTTCAATGCAGATGTAAGCCTTGCCTACCACAACCTTGATGGCTACGCCTACTTGACCGTCAAAAACCTATTGTTGAATGCGAAAGGAGAAGCCGATTCAGGGTATAAAGGCTTGAATCTTAGACGCTATTTGTTCAATTTGGGCTATTTTTTAGGCAGGGGCCAAAACCTACAATTCGAACCCTCGGTAATGTTTCAATATGTTGAAGTAACCAATGAAAAACTATTAGACGTCAATGCCAAAGTCTTTAAGACCTTGGGCAGAAGTGCCAGATTATCGTTGGCCCTATCTTATAGAAGAAGCCTTGACCGCAACGAGTTAAAAGAACTGAGTCTCTTGACCCCGATTTTGGGCATTGAGTTCAATCGCTTTTTGGTCTCTTATACATATACCCACCAATTGAACGGTTTGGTAAACCGAGATGGTGGTTTTCACCAAATTTCTCTCGGGGTCAACCTTTTCTATAAAAGAGTGGAAAACAGGGGCTACAACCCCAATTACAATTCGTTCTTGTACAAGACCGATAATTGATTCTGTTCTATTA
>CAZEUV010000187.1:3528-4797 GCA_964515285.1 uncultured Maribacter sp.
TCCCAAAGTAATACTTTAAATACTTCAGAAACACGCTCAAGACCCACAACTATTTTGCTTGAAATACTACGCTCTTGTTCGCTGGGATTAAAAATACTTTTCTTCATACGAAAGTCGATTACTGTCTGTTCGACAGGTGAAGTTAGTAATCCTAATCAAATTAGCAAATACACGCTAAATAAAAAAACAGATAACCCATAAACAAAGTATCGATTATCTGCTTCATTAGTACTCTTTCACCTGATACGGAAGTGACAAATCACCACTGGCAACACCGAATACTTCATAAACACCCAACAGAGGTTTATCCTTTTTTTCTGTATTTACCTCCATATAACAAGTCACCCCGTCATAACTAAAATCGGTATTATTATTCATACGATAATCAGGCACAATCACCTTAATCGTATTTTTATTTGTGATAACCTGAAACCCGGGCGAATCCATATACATAGGCATACCTGGATTAGTTGGTGGTAAAATGATTGTTTTGTCGTCTTTTTCAAATTCTTTGACAGATAGCCCACCACCAACACGATCATCTTTCGTGAGAATCACCCAATGCGGATGCCATATAACACCATCGTTGGCATAATTGGTATCGCTATTCTCATCCCAAAGCGGTGTGTCATCAAAATCAGGGTGCGATGTTAATGCTAGTGCGACAATTCCGTCGGTTTGGTTAAACCCAACATCGGTTGGTTTTAATGTCGTCGGAAAAACGTAACCCAAAACGGGGGCGCCGTTCATTTGCCCTACTGGCGTAGGTGTGGTTTTACCCGCATTACCACTTACGGTAATTTCCCAAATGGTACTTGCTATTGAAGTGTTATGAAAAACAGAGACTTTTTCTATTTTAAAATCATCGTTTTTATATTTTTTACAATCATCACAAGCAAATATTGATATACTGCTTAAAAGAAATACGATAACCAAAATTGATACTTTTTTCATTTTTTTGATTTTTTAAATAGCAGCCCTACAAAGGTAGGACTACTAACTATTATTGATAAATTTCTAACCCTTAACATCGGCCATTGAAGCCCCAAAATTTAGATGTAAAATGTTGCCATTGGGCGTTCGTAATGCAGGAACCGACTTCACCCCTGCACTCTCGGCCTCAGTGATTCTAGATCGATCTTCACCTATATTTACGATCTCTACATTGTCGGCTCCGACCAATTCAATGATGTCGTGCTCGGCACTTATACAAACGGGACACCCCGCGTGATAAAAAATTGACTTACTCATAATACTATAATTTAAGTT
>CAZEUV010000188.1:0-1080 GCA_964515285.1 uncultured Maribacter sp.
TCGGCAAGAAAAACGCTCGCCATACGCTTATATGCTACAATGTCAGGTCGAGCGCTCCCGAAGCCTCGGGAGAGACCTAATTACCTTACGCTACAGTTCTCGACTGCGCTTGAACGGATATATCATAAAGATCAATGTCATTAATAATCAGTAGTTTAGCTATTGAAATTGATGTGTAGTTAACTACTGACCTCTATACGAGTTAATATTTTTGTTCCATTTCCCCCAATACTTCGCCATTATCCCCCATCATCTTAAAAGAGATTCTTTTGTTTTTTAAATCGAATTGTAGCAGTCCGTAACTCAATACACTAACTACTTTACCAACTCGAAAAGGGTTGGGTTCACCGTTGAACTTTGAATATACATGAGTCAGTCCGCTACTTGTAAAATCGATTAACGGGTACGAAAGCCCTTCTACATCAGCCTTTGAAAATTCAGAAATATGGCGGTCGCCCGAAAGTACTACTGTTGCTTTCGCTTTAGAATCCGTAATTATTTTTTTCATCTTGTCGACCTCATGTGGAAAATTGCCCCAGCATTCAAAACCATGTTCGTTCGATAAAAATTGTATACTACTTACGATGACATTAAAATCGGCATCTGATTTTTTCAATTCGGTCTCCAACCATTGCCATTGTTGTTCCCCTAAAATAGTTCCTTTACCATAGACATTGGGTTTGTTCCTTTTCTTGGTTTCGGTATCAGGCGTAAGTGCGGTTCTAAAATAACGGGTATCAAGTACGATTACCTTTACCTTACCATCGAGCAGATCATAATTATGTGCAGTATAAACCCCTTCTTGTTCTCTTCTCGGACTATCGTTGCTTACGCCCATAAAGTTCAAGAACTCTATTTGGCTTTCCCGTTTTGCCGTAAATTCCACGCCCCCATCGTTCAATCCGTAGTCATGGTCGTCCCAAGTACCTATTACGGGTACATTGTTTTTCAGCTTCTTGTACCCTTTAACTTTATTTTGGGCGATATAGATCCTTCGCAACTTGTCCATGTCCTTGGTATCTGCATAGACAATGTCGCCGCCCCAGATCCAGACATCAGGTTGGCTGGCCGAGATATCAT
>CAZEUV010000188.1:1180-4768 GCA_964515285.1 uncultured Maribacter sp.
AAAGTCTATAGTATATTATTGTATCTTCGCACGCATGAATTTAGAGGATATAAAGGCAACAGAAAAGCTGCTTTCCGTACCACAGAAGATTGTTATCGTTCCCCATAAAAACCCTGACGGTGATGCTATTGGCTCTACCTTGGCTTTGTGGCACTACCTTCGGAATTCGGGACAAAAAGCTACTATTATCGCTCCGAACGATTATCCTAAATTTTTAAAATGGATGCCCGGAAACGAGCATATTCTAAACTTTGAGAAAGAAAATAAGCAGGCAAAAAACGCTATCGCTGAAGCAACTTTGATTTTTACTTTAGACTTCAACCACTTGGGAAGAATTGGCCAACTACAACCTCTTTTAGAAGAGTCAACCGCCAAGTTCATTATGATAGATCACCATCAAGCCCCTGCCGATTACGCCGTGATCACCTATTCTGATGTGACCATGAGCTCTACCTGTGAAATGGTCTTTAATTTTATTGAATATTTAGGTGATACCGACAAGATCACGCCTGAAATCGCCAATTGCCTGTACACGGGCATTATGACCGATACGGGTTCTTTTAAATTTTCGTCTACCACGAGTAGAACGCACCAAGTAGTGGCCAAATTAATTGACAAAGGGGCAAACAACACAAACATTCACAATAAAATTTACGATACCAATTCGCCAAGTAGATTGCACCTTTTGGGCTGTGCCCTTAAGAATCTGGTCATCTTAGCCGATTATCGCACGGCCTATATCACTTTAAGCCAAGAAGAATTGGATGCCTATGATTACAAAAAAGGAGATACCGAAGGCTTTGTAAATTACGGACTCACTTTAGAAGGCATTTGTTTTGCCGTTATTTTTATAGAAAATAAGGAAGAGGGCATTATTAAAATCTCCTTTCGATCAGAAGGCGATTTTTCGGTGAACGAATTTGCAAGAGCACATTTTCATGGGGGTGGACATACCAATGCTGCAGGTGGAAGAAGTGACGTTAGCTTAGAAAAAACCGCAGAACATTTTGTATCCCTCTTAAAAGAATATAAAGATCAATTAAGCGCATGAAGCAGTTTGTTTATATCGTATTAGCGACCGTATTGGTAAGTTGTGAAGGATCGGTGCCTCGGCATCCTGTAAAAAGGAATACAAGCAGTTCTATTAAAACATCCATAGAACGCAGTAAAAAACTGCTGGCGCAAGAAGAGAAATCGATTCAAGATATCATTGCCAAAGATTCAATGCATACCTATCTACAAAGTGCCGCCGGCTCGTGGTATTATTACAATAAAAAGAATGAAATATCAGAATACACGGCCAAACCCAATGATTTGGTCGTACTTACTTATAATATACTGAGTTTTGACAACGATACGATATATTCTATGGAAGACATTGGTATTCTCAATTATAAAGTAGATAAACAAGAGCTTTTTCCAGGTATTCGAAATGCCGTCAAGTTGTTGAAAGAAAAGGAAACGGCGACATTTTTGTTTCCTTCCTCTTTGGGATATGGATACCAGGGCGATCAGAACAAAATTGGGGTCAACAAACCCTTAAAAGCAATGCTATCGATCTTGAAAATTGAAAAACGGACCGATAGTCTGTAAACAAGTTTAATAATTGAATTAAACCATAAGTAGCAAAAATCAAACAAATGAAAAAAGCGTATCTAATAGTGCTGACCTTGACCTTAGTACTTTCAAGTTGTAAATCAAGTAAATACCCTGACTTAGAAGATGGTGTTTATGCTGACATACAGACTACCAGAGGAGACATTGTTGTAAAGTTGGAATATGAAAAAACACCCATTACAGTTGCCAATTTCGTGTCGTTAGCAGAGGGAACAAGTACCTTTGTCTCTGATAGCCTTCAAGGAAAAAAATACTATGACGGCGTTATCTTTCATCGGGTTATGAAAGATTTTATGATCCAAACTGGAGACCCTGCGGGAACTGGAAGCGGTGGTCCGGGCTATAAGTTCAAGAACGAAATAGTAGATTCGTTGACCCACTCTAAAAAAGGTATTTTATCAATGGCCAATACAGGACAGCCCATCTCCAACGGAAGCCAATTCTTTATCACCCATAAAGACACTCCTTTTTTGAACGGAAGACATACCGTTTTCGGTGAGGTCGTTATCGGGTTGGATGTTGTTGATTCAATAGCCAATGTGGCCATATCCACAACTCAAAAAGATCGACCCGAGGTTGACGTGGTCATGAACAAAGTTGAGATCATACGTAACGGAAAAGCTGCGAAAAATTTTGATGCCAATCAGGTCATGACCGATTATTTTGCCGAAGAAGAGGCGAAAATAGCTGCCTTTGAAAAAATGAAAGCTGATTTTACAGCGGCATTGCCCGCACAAAAAGAGAAAGCCGAAGAACTGCCCTCTGGCCTAAAGATCCTTAGCCTGAAAAAAGGGGAGGGCGACAAACCAAAAATCGGACAAAAAGTATTGGTGAACTATGCCGGGTATTTGGAAGACGGAACCTTATTCGACAGTAATTATGAAGAGGTGGCCAAAAAGTACAATAAATTCGATAAGCGAAGAAAAGCAGGAGGCGGATATGACGCCATACCAATGGATTATAGCCCTGATGCCAGTCTTATTGCAGGGTTTAAAGAGGGGCTGATGAATATGAACATCGGTGACAAGGTACGTTTGTTCATTCCGTCACATTTAGGATACGGAGAGCAAGGTGGCGGTCCAATACCCCCAAATGCAGATTTAATCTTTGATTTAGAAATCACCGATTTGAAGAAATAGTCTTAAGCCAAAATCAATATGTAATCTTAAAAACCCTTTAGATGAAACCCACTATCTTAAGCTTGTTATTGATATCGTTCTTGTTCGGCATTAACATATCATGCAATTCATCTTCCAAAGGCCCCGTGGTTATCGAAGAAGCTGAAGGGCAAAACCCCGAAGAGGATGATTCTGATGATCCGCCCCTTTCGGGTTCGTTCGTTCAAGATCATGGGCAATTGCATATTGAAGGCAATAAAATTGTTGACGAGAACAACGACCCCGTTCAACTTAGAGGAATGTCTTTTTTCTGGAGCCAATGGATGGGACAGTATTATACCAAAGAGGTCGTTGCATGGCTGAAAAACGATTGGCAGGTCTCTGTCGTTCGGGCTTCTATGGCCGTCAATGAAGATGGGGGTTATGTACCCAACCCAGACACTGAAAAACAAAAGATATTCACGGTAATCGATGCTGCGATTGAAGAGGGCATCTACGTAATCGTAGATTGGCACAGCCACCATGCCGAAGATTATACCGCCGAGGCCAAGGTATTCTTTTCTGAAGTAGCTAAAAAGTACGGTGACACGCCTAACATTCTATACGAACCCTACAACGAACCCTTGGAAGATGTATCTTGGAACAACGTTATAAAACCCTATTGTGAAGAGGTGATTTCAGCCATTCGAGAACACGATCCTGATAATATCGTCATCTGTGGCACCTCATCATGGTCGCAGCGAGTAGACCAAGTAATCGGTAATACCATTGCCGATGATAATGTAGCCTATACGTTACATTACTATGCCGCATCACACAAACAAGAACTAAGGGATATTGCCAAACAGGCATT
>CAZEUV010000189.1:0-4746 GCA_964515285.1 uncultured Maribacter sp.
ATGAAATACGAATTAAAACCATTTTGGAACAGGTATTTTAAGTTCAACTGGAAGTTTGGACTGTTTTTACTTTTGATTGTGTGTATTCCTAGATTTATTCTGGTGCTAAATGCAAATGAAACTGGAAATTATAGTTTAATTGGTTTAGTAATGGTTGTTTCTGCAGTAATACCGTTCTTGTTTTTAAGTAGTTACGGAAGAAAAAAGATAGGAATAAAAACTACTAAAAATCTCAATTCTTTGATTTTAGCTTTGGCCATAGGCCTCATCTTTAGTGTGATTTTATATTTTTTGGGACAAGGTCTATATGGAGAATCTTATAAAAATTGGTATGAATATATTGGGAAATCATATAATATTCCTGAAAATATTTCTGCTCAAGGCAAAAGAACATTGTTTATGACAATGGCAGTTACTGGAATGATTTTTAGCCCAATAGGAGAAGAATTATTTTTTAGAGGAATCGTACATGGAAGTTTTGCAAAATCGGTTGGAAATAAAAAAGCATCAATTATAGATAGTTCAGCTTTTGCTTTAACTCATATCGCTCATTTTGGGTTAGTTTTCGTAAATGATAATTGGAATTTTTATTTAGTTCCAGCATTAATATGGGTGTCAAGTATGTTTATTGTTAGCTTGATATTCTTCGAAATAAAAAAAAGAACAGATTCTATTTGGGGAGCAATAGTATGTCATTCAGGATTCAATTTAGGAATGATTTACTGTATATTTTATTTGATATAAATGAGAAATAACTGCTGTCAAGTCCTGCTATCGCCAATCTTTGACGGGTACTCGTCTCTTCCTACGGCAGACAAGTGTAACAGGGGCCATTGGGTTGTCTTGCCAAAACGGTAATTCATATTAGCAATGGGTCTACTGGTAGTTTTTAGGGCTTTAAAAAAATGTTTGTGCAATAAAACCCTCCACATTCACATAGTTTAAATTCCCCAGAATATATGCTATGCTTTAGAAGAGGGTATTGTAATGGTTAGTTCTTTTTTTAAATATCGGCAACCAATACCGACCAAGTATCAAGCTCTCCTTCAGCTACTTCACTATATTGCCCGTATATGACGAATAGTTTACTATTAAAGACCGCCATTGAATGTATAGTCTCCAATTCAGGACTAGAGAGATTGGTTTCCAATTCTGTAAAAACCCCCGTATGGGTATCGTAGACCCCAACAAAGGGTTCGTTTCCTATCTGCCCTGAATTCTCATCATATTCTATTACTTGACCCGTTACATAAATAAGGTTTTCATATTTTCCGGTATACGTTATATCTAGAGCCGTTGGTAGGGTCTCGGTAGCAATATCACCTGACTCTATGTCAAACACGTAAATAGTATTTTTTGCGGGAGGCGTAAAGAATTCAGTATTGCCACCGAATATGTATAGTTTATTATTTACAATTTCTGTTCTAGCTCCAAAACGGGGTTCTGGTATAGTAGCTATTTCAGTAAGCGACTCTGAAGCCACATCGAATTCAAAAATCGTGTTTGAATATGTATTGCTCAAATCTCCTCCTATAATATAAATATTGTCATTTTGTACCGCCGAGCCAAATCTACTTAACCCCCCCAAAGAGCTGATACCCAATAAAGATTGGTAGTCTTGTGAAGATGTTGGTTCATTGGCTAGGGCAAGGTCGTAGGTGTTTATTCTCTGTCCACCGATTACCTTAAGTTGATTATTGATAATATGAAGCTGTTTAGAAACAAAATCAGAACTGAAATACAATCTTTCCGTTGAGGTATTATCATTTAAATTGAACTTGATAATCCTTTCAGGGTTTATTGTTCCGTCGGTAAAAGCTCTTTCGCGCGTTGCCAAGAACATGCTGTTGTCGCTATAGGATCCCACCATACCAGGAGCGAATCCTGCTATACCGTTTGATTGAAAAGTAAAGGCTTCTGTAAACATCAGCAGGCCTGAAGGAGCGGATCTATAATCGGCATCCAGTTTTTGGGTCAGAGAGAGAGTCATGGTAATTCCGTCTCCTAAGGCGATTGTACCTTCAATTTGATTGCTTTCAGTTAGGGTGAATGTAAAAGTATCGTTCCCACTTATTAGTTCGGTACCACTGTCGGTATTAAAATCAAAAGCGTATTTTTCAGGTGAAACATATTGATCTAACAAGGTTTCTTGAGCAGTTTTTGCTTCGTAAAAGATTTCGTTTGCAGCCCGCCACTCGAGGCTTCCCTCAAATTCCGATTTTCCGTTTGGTAGTGGGGCACTAGAAAAAATAAACTCATCATCGGTTACGTTAAAGTTGGTAGAAATATCAAAAGTACCCGAGGTATTGATTAACTCCGCTGAACTGATTCTCCATACTTTTTCATTGCCACCGGTCAGAGTTTCTATCACGGCAGTTCGTTCTTTACTAAGTACAGCGGCGGGATCTTCGGGTTCAGGCGTTTCTTTTTCAAGTGCGTCAGATTCTGAAACTGTATTGTCATCACTACAGTTATACAGGCCAAGGGTCATTAGAAGAATGATAATGTAAATAAAATTTGTTTTCATAATATAGTCGTTTTTGGTTATAGTATTCACAAAACTAATGGGAGGATACTATGAGAACAATACCCGTTAACGGGTATTTTTAGAATTGCCTATTGAAAAAAAGTAAACTTGATTAATCGAAGGCTTTTGGCAAAGTATGAAGTTGACAAATAATGTCTAAAGTAAGGTAAATAAGGGTTTTTCAAATCCCCCGTTTGCGCCCGTCTGTGATGGTTCTCTTACCAATACGGTAATTCCTCCACCCAAAAACCGCTTGGTTCTAGTTCGTGATAGTAACAAAAAAAGCCACCCAAAGGTGGCTTTTAGAGTGGAGCCGGGGAGAATCGAACTCCCGTCCAAACAAGCAATTACAATGCCTTCTACATGTTTAGTTTCTAATTGATTTTCGATGCGCACCTGACTAGAAACAGCCTAATGCACACTTAGCCTCTTAAAATTTTAGTGATCGTGGCGAAGCAACACGAACCTTATATTGACATTTATGGTGCCCTTTGATGAATCGCCGTCAACAGGGGCTATTCAAGGACATCTCGCTTCTCTACCTAGTAGAGACGAGGCTAAATCTTACTATAATTCAGATTAAGCGGCAAGAGCGTAGTTATTATCGCCTTTTAAAATATAGAAAATGAGATTAACGAGCTGTTGCCCAGCGCTCGACATGCTTACATTGCCATTGGTCTCGCTGTCAAAACCAGTCGGCCCCTTCAATGAGATAACAAATCTATGATTTGTAGTATCGAATTGAACCCTGAGCGTAGCCGAAGGGTCAATTCTCTCATCTTTTTTTTCAATGAACTTTTGGGCGTTTCCTTTTTCGTGAAAAACTCAAAAGGAGCGGGCTATCCGCTATTACTCCTCGCCCTTCTTCGTAAACTTCGAAGGCCTGTGGGGTAACCGCTTCTATCCCTAACGCGGCCTACCTACATTTTCATCTAGACAGGCAGGGCAGCAAAGCTAATAAAAAGTTTGCGTACCCTTGCAATTCCGCTTAAATTAGGACAAAATTTATACCAAACCCAATATATGAAGTTCGGAATCGTAAAAGAACGCAAAAACCCACCTGATAGGCGGGTGGTGTTATCGCCAGAGGCCTGTCAAAAAGTCCTTTGGAATCACGAAAAGGCACAAATTATTGTCGAACCTTCCCCAATACGGATTTTTACCGATGCCGAATACAAAGCAGTAGGGCTTGAAGTAGCCTCGAAAATGGAAGAATGTGATGTGCTTCTCGGTGTTAAAGAAGTGCCCATCAAAGACCTTGTTCCCAATAAAAAATACTTTTTCTTTTCACATACGATCAAAAAACAACCCTACAACCGCAAGTTATTGCTGGCCATATTAGAGAAGAATATTGAAATGTACGATCACGAGGTCATTACAAATCAAAAAGAACAGCGCATGGTGGCTTTTGGTAGGTATGCGGGCATTGTTGGCGCATATAACGGCTTTCGTGCATACGGACTCAAATACAACCTTTATCAACTACCCAAGGCAGAAACCTTGGCAGACCAGCAAGCGTTGATTGTTGAACTTCGAAAAATCAAACTACCGCCCATAAAAATTTTGCTTACAGGTAGGGGTAGGGTAGGCAATGGCGCACGTGAAATGATGGATGCCATGAACCTCAAAAAGGTAAATGTGGGCGAGTATCTCGAAGAAGATTTTAATGAACCCGTGTATTGCCAAATAGATGCTTCAGAATATAATAAACGCAAAGATGGCGTACGTGGCAATAAACCTGATTTTTTTGCAAACCCCGAGGCCTATAAAACCAACTTTACAAGGTTTACCAGAGTTACCGATTTTTATATCGCCGGACATTTTTATGGCGACGGCGCACCGTATCTCTATACTCGTGAAGATGCCAAGCATCCTGATTTTAAGATAAAGGTCGTGGCCGATGTCAGTTGCGATATTGATGGTCCTGTGGCTACCACCATAAAACCTTCTACCATTGCTGACCCTATTTATGGCTACGATCCGCTGACAGAAACAGAAACGAATTTCAAGAATAAAAAGGCCATTGCCGTTATGGCGGTAGACAATCTACCCTGTGAACTGCCCCGTGATGCCAGTGTGGGGTTTGGTGATGCGTTTGTGAAAAACGTGATTCCTGCCTTTTTCAACAATGATGCAGATGGGGTTTTGCATCGAGCACGTATGACCAAAAACGGAAAACTGACCAAAAGGTATTCTTATTTGCAAGATTATGTTGATGG
>CAZEUV010000190.1:0-1298 GCA_964515285.1 uncultured Maribacter sp.
GTACAAGAAAGGGAGTCATATCTTTTTTTAAACGTATTTTTACCATATAAATTATACGCAATGCCAAAACCCTTGATTCTTGTAACGAATGACGACGGAATTACCGCTCCCGGACTCAGGGCCTTGGTGCGTTATATGAAGAAAATAGGTGATGTTGTGGTTGTAGCACCCGACAGCCCGCAATCAGGTATGGGCCATGCTATTACCTTAGACAATACACTGTATTCAAAAAAAATGAAAATAGACCTTGATAATGGCGATATTGAGGAATACAGTTGTAGTGGAACACCTGCCGACTGTGTGAAATTAGGTCTTCAAGAGTTATTGAACAAAAGACCCGATATCTGTATCAGCGGTATAAACCACGGTTCGAACTCTTCGATCAACGTTATCTATTCAGGTACTATGAGCGCAGCTATCGAGGCAGGTATTGAGGGGATTCCCGCAATTGGTTTCTCTCTATGCGACTATTCTTGGAACGCCGATTTTGGGCCCGCCGAGGCGGCCATAACAAAAATTGTCAGAGAGGCACTTGCCAACGGAATACCGACTGGTGTAGTACTCAATGTCAATATTCCTAAACTTGAGGTAAAAGATATCAAAGGAATAAAAATCTGCCGTCAGGCTCGTGCGAACTGGAAAGAAAAATTCGACAAACGAACCAACCCAATGGGCAAAGACTATTATTGGCTCACTGGTGAATTTGAACTCTTGGACAAAGGAGAGGATACCGATGAATGGGCACTGGCCAACGGCTATGTCTCTGTAGTGCCCACCCAGTTCGACCTTACCGCCCACCATGCCATACAACATATAAACAATTGGAATCTACATGTATAAAAAAGAATTGATCATAGGTTTTGCAGTAGGTATTATCGCCAATACCGTTGGCACACTTTTATACATTCTGCTATTTTCAGATATGGGTATTAAAGACACCTTTGAAGCCGCCGTTCAACAAGGCCATATTGGAAGCCTATTGGCCTTGGGAGCCATTTTAAATTTGATCGCCTTCTTTTTGTTCTTGAGAATACGAAGAGACAACAGGGCCAAGGGCGTATTGATCGCAACTATCATGACGGCCTTGGTGATTTTGTATTACAAGGTTTTCTAGTAAAACTCAAATTCAGATACAAACTCAAACTCAAATGTACATATAGAAGTGATTAATATGAAAGACCAAAAATTTAACCTTGAAGATAGATTAGTGGGTTTTGCCGTAAGAGTAGCTAATCAAAATTATCGCAACCATAATAAAAAACAAAAAAGGGTAGCACTGTAAATTTCAACTGAGTTTT
>CAZEUV010000190.1:1398-4736 GCA_964515285.1 uncultured Maribacter sp.
CGCAACCATAATAAAAAACAAAAAAGGGTAGCACTGTAAATTTCAACTGAGTTTTAAATAGACGTTAAAATAAATCGAGTTAGCGTTTGAACTTTAAAAATGAAATACTACATCATAGCAGGAGAAGCGTCGGGTGATCTACACGGATCCAATCTTATCAAGGCGTTAAAAGTCCAAGATGCCAATGCCAACATCAGGTGTTGGGGCGGTGATTTGATGCAACAGGCTGGGGGTACTTTGGTGAAACACTATAAAGAAATGGCCTTTATGGGCTTTTTTGAAGTGCTTTTGAACCTGACCACCATTTTTAAGAACATACGATTTTGCAAGAACGATATTCAACAATTCAAACCCGATGTGATTGTTTTTATCGACTATTCGGGCTTTAATCTGCGTATCGCCGAGTGGGCAAAAAAACATGATTTCACCACCAATTACTATATATCGCCGCAAATTTGGGCTTCTCGTGAAGGCCGTATCCATAAAATAAAAAGAGATATCGATGCCATGTACGTCATTCTTCCTTTTGAAAAGGAATTTTATGAAAAAAAACATGGTTTTCCCGTGCATTTTGTTGGCCATCCCTTGATCGATGCCATTGATAATAGATCTTCCATAGACGAGGCTCAATTTAGGGCAGAAAACAAGCTCGATAACGTAAAGCACATCATCGCCCTTTTACCCGGTAGTCGAAAACAAGAGGTGCGTAAAATGCTCTCGGTCATGTTATCGGTCATCAGTGATTTCAATGACTATCAATTCGTCATTGCAGGTGCGCCCAGTTTAGAGAAATCTTTTTACCGGCCCTATTTAAAGAACCCCAATGTCAGCTTCGTTTCAGACAAGACCTATGACCTTTTGGGCCTATCGTATGCCGCACTTGTAACTAGCGGTACGGCCACTTTGGAAACCGCCATGTTCAAGGTGCCACAAGTAGTGTGCTACAAGGCCAATTGGTTATCGTACCAGATTGCCAAACGTATTATCACCTTAGATTATATTTCGTTGGTGAACCTGATTATGAAAAAAGAAGTAGTGAAAGAGCTGATCCAAGGCAGTCTGAACACAAAAAACCTGCAGACAGCACTCAAAAAAATACTTGAAGGCCCCGATCGTGAAGCCCAACTCAAGGCATACGGCGAACTTGAGAATAAATTGGGCGGTAAAGGTGCAAGTGTTAAAGTCGCTGAACTAATCGTGAAAAATGGTAAAACACTGAATGTCAAAGATTAAATACATAATAATTTGTCTGTTCGAGCACAGTCGAGAACTATTTCACTAGGTCTCGACTGCGCTCGAACAGACACCAACAGAGAGAATTACTAAATTAATAATATGAAACTATCTACTGACCTCTATCCTATTAAATAACATTATGAAAAAAAACATCTTAAAAACGGTACTCTTGTGCGTAATCTTAATATACACCACAGGTTGTAAAAATGACCCAAAAGACACCTTGGAAGTTTCCCCAGAGGAAATGGCAACAGCATCAAAAGAACTCAATAATTGGTTTCAAGAACAATGGGATGCCGAAATAGCCCTATCGCCTATGATGCAAACCTATTTGGGCGACAAAACCGATTACGGAAAATGGGACGACCGCTCAAAGGAAGCCGATGAAAAAGAACTTGAACGTACCAAAATACGCCTCGCTTACCTGAAAGATTCGGTAAATACAAACGCTCTTGACGAGGCCACCAAACTAAGTTACAAATTGGCGGTACAGCAAATGGAGAATGAAATTTCAGATTATAAATACCGCTTGCACAACTACCCCGTAAACCAAATGCACGGTATACATTCTTTTGTACCGTCATTTTTGATAAACATGCACCAAATCACCGATAAAAGTGATGCCGAAGCCTATATTTCAAGGTTGAACGGCATTGATGATATGTTCGCCCAGGTGATTGTCAACCTCAAAGAACGTGAAGAAGTGGGTATTGTTCCGCCTAGTTTTGTGTTTCCGAAAGTGCTGGAATCTTGTAGGAATATTTTAATAGGACGACCTTTTGATCCTTCTAAAAAACAAAGCACCTTGTTGAAGGATTTTTCAGGGAAATTGGATGTTTTGGAACTGTCATCCGTAGAAAAAAAGGAATTAATCGATAAGGCATCAGCCGCCTTGATCTCTTCTACCAAACCCGGCTTTGAAAATTTAATTGCTTTTTTAGAAGACCAGTCAAAAAGAGCCAATACCGATGATGGTGCTTGGAAATTTCCCGATGGCAATGCTTATTATAACAATGCCCTCGCCAGAACAACGACCACTAACATGACCGCTGATGAAATTCATGACCTTGGCCTATCCGAAGTGAAACGCATTCACGGTGAAATGAACGCTATAAAAGAGAACGTAGGCTTTAAGGGAAACCTGCAAGAATTCTTTACTTTTATGAAAGAAGACAAGCAGTTCTATTACCCTGATACCAATGAGGGTCGAGCAGCATATATGAAAAAGGCAGAAATGATCATCGATAGTATGAAGGGTCGCCTAGATGAATTGTTCTTGACCAAACCAAAGGCAGAAATGATCGTAAAACAGGTAGAGCCCTTTCGTGAAAAAGCGGCAGGCAAAGCCTTTTATCAGCCTCCTGCAATAGATGGGTCACGCCCTGGTACCTATTATGCGAATTTGTACGACATCAAAGCCATGCCCAATTATCAAATGGAAGCCTTGGCCTACCACGAAGGTATACCGGGCCATCATATGCAAATCGCCATCGCTCAAGAACTGAAAGATGTGCCTATGTTCAGAAAAATGGGCGGATACACGGCTTATAGTGAAGGTTGGGGACTTTACACCGAATTCATACCCAAAGAAATGGGCTTCTATAACGACCCCTATTCTGATTTTGGAAGGTTGGCCATGGAGCTTTGGCGAGCATGCCGCTTGGTGGTAGATACCGGTATTCATGCGAAAAAATGGACACGAGAAAAAGGAATCGATTATTATAAGAGCAACACCCCCAATGCCGAAAGTGATGCCGTAAAAATGGTAGAACGCCATGTAGTGATGCCTTCTCAGGCAACTGCTTACAAAGTAGGTATGAACAAAATATTGGAACTACGAGAAAATGCCAAGGTCAAACTCGGTGATAAATTCGATATTCGTGAGTTTCATGATGTGGTCTTGGTAAATGGTGCCGTACCCTTGAACGTTTTAGAGGAAATGGTGGAGGAATGGATAACCGTGAAATCAAAGGATCTTGGAGAGATTTCTGATAAGTAGGTTGTGTTAGGTGTTGAATCAAATTTAGGTAACTGAGCGTAGTCGAAGTTAGGAGTTTAGGAGTTTAGGAGTTTAGGAGTTTAGGAGTTTAGGAGTTTAGGAG
>CAZEUV010000191.1:0-4705 GCA_964515285.1 uncultured Maribacter sp.
CAAAATGACGGATACATCAACTAAACCTTTTTAAATTCCATTTCCAAAAAGGGAAGCATTGTAAAATGTTTCCTTTTTTTGTTTTTGATATTTCGTAATTTTGATAAGATTATTGCAATAGCATGACATATAGATTTTTACTTTCCGTTATTGGCACCTTTATCTTTTTTTATGGGTGCTCAGAAACCATAGAAAAAGACCTTTCAACAACGGTTATTTTTCAACAGCTCGATGCAAATGTTACTGGTATTGAATTCAATAATAAATTGACCGAAACCGATTCTATCAACTATTTCACCTACCCATATATTTATATGGGCGGTGGCGTGGCCACAGGTGATTTGAACGGTGATGGTTTGCCTGAACTATTTTTTACTGGTAATATGGTGGCCAATAAATTGTACATGAACAAGGGCGATTTGAAATTTACCGATATTACCGTCAAAAGTGGTGTTGCTGGTGATAATCGTTGGATGACCGGTGCAACCATGGCCGATATAAACAATGATGGCTTACTCGATATATACGTAAGTGTTTCTGGTAAATTTGCTACAACCAAAAACCTGCTCTATATAAACCAAGGCAATGATAAGGACGAAGTGCCGATTTTTAAAGAAGAAGCCGAACGTTATGGTATAGCGGACAACGGGCAAAGTACCCAAGCTACTTTTTTTGACTATGATCTTGATGGCGACCTCGATCTGTATGTTGCTAATTATCCAATCACGAAATTTACGAGTCTGAATTCATACTATAAAGATAAAATGGACCATAGCGCACATGAAGATGCCGATCATTTGTACCGGAACGATGGTGAGGGTGTCTTTACCGATGTGACTGAAGAGGCTGGTGTGATGCAATTTGGGCTGTCATTGAGCGCCACTGTGGCTGATATCAACCAAGATGGGTATCCTGATATCTATATTTCCAATGATTTTGTTAGTCCTGATTATTTTTATATCAATAATGGAGATGGTACATTTTCTGAAAAATCCAAAGAACTCACCAAACACACCTCTTTCTATGGTATGGGTGTTGATATTGCCGACTTCAATAATGATGGACTGTTGGATATTGTGCAAATGGATATGACTCCAGAAGACAATAGGCGTTCTAAAGCGAACATGGCGGGCATGTCAACCAGTGCATTCGAAGAAGCGGTAACATTGGGTTTTCACCATCAATACATGAAAAACTCTTTGCAGGTGAACAACGGGTTGAACGCCGACGGAAACCCCATTTTTAGCGAGATTTCTAGCCTGTCGGGTATTGCCACCACCGATTGGAGCTGGGCCGGACTCTTTGCTGATTTAGACAATGACGGATTGAAAGATCTATTTATCACCAATGGATCTAGAAGGGATATCAACAACAAAGATTATTTTAAGAAAATCGATGAATCAACAAATACTTACTTTAAGAAAGATTCAAATAGCGAAATCTCCCAACTGGGTTTGGTCGATAAGATGCCTTCTGAAAAACTCGACAACTATGCCTATAAAAATAATGGCGACCTCACCTTTACCAAAAACAACAAAGCATGGGGCATATCTTTTAAAGGGTTTTCAAACGGTGCTGCCTACGCCGACCTCGATAATGACGGTGATTTAGAAGTGATTATCAATAATATCGATGATAAAGTATCCATTTTCAAAAACCTTAGTAGCGAAAAAAAAGAGAACAATTACCTTAGGTTCAAGATGAACGGGCCTGCCCTAAATCCGTTCGGACTGGGTGTTAAGATTACCATTTCTAATGGCGAAAGTATTCAATTCAATGAACTGACACTTACTAGGGGCTTTCAATCATCTGTAGCGCCCATACTGCATTTCGGACTTGGCAAGAACCCAAAAGTAGATACTGTGGTTGTGACATGGCCTGATGGTAAAACACAAGAATTGACCAATATAAAAAGCAATCAGCTGATAAGGTTGAATTATGCAGATGCAAAAATAGCAGCGTCCAATATCGATACTAGTGAAAAACATATGCTGCTCAGTGATATAACCGATAGTTTGAATATTGCTTATAAACACATCGAAAATAGGTACAACGATTATCTTAGAGAGCCGTTGTTACCGCATCAAACATCAAGGTTGGGGCCTGGTATGGCTGTAGGGGATGTGAATAATGACGGATTGGACGATTTTTATATTGGCGGTGCCGCAAAGAGCAGTGGTGCGCTCTTCATTCAAAAACAAAACGGCCTTTTTCAAGAGTTCAACAATCAACCTTGGCAAGCCGATAAAGAGATGGAAGATGTCGCTGCTTCATTTTTTGATGCCAATGGCGATGGGCATATAGATTTATATGTAGTAAGTGGCGGTAACGAGTTTTTAGGCGAGAATCCGCTTTTAATGGATAGACTTTACTTGAACGACGGCAAGGGCCATTTTACCAAAACTACTAGCGTCTTGCCCAATATGCTAACGAGCGGGGGCACAATCGCACCTTATGATTATGATAACGATGGAGATATAGATTTGTTTGTGGGCGGTAGACTAGTGCCAGAAAACTATCCGTTGCCAGCAAGAAGTTATATTCTGGAAAATAAAAAGCGTGCCAATGGTGAATTTTATTTTGAGGATGTTACAGCAAGTATTGCCCCAGATATTCTAGAACCCGGAATGGTAACTGCAGCCGTATGGACAGATTTCAACAATGACAAGACAATCGATCTGGTCATAACCGGAGAATGGATGCCCTTACTTTTTTTGAAAAACGAAGGCAATAAATTTGTAAACATGACCGATCAGTATGGATTGGATAAGACCACAGGGTGGTGGAACAGTCTTATTGCCAATGATTTTGACAATGATGGCGATATTGATTTTGTTGCGGGAAACCTTGGGTTGAATTACAAATACAAGGCTTCTGAAAAAGAGTCTTTTGACATTTATGCAGGGGATTTCGACAAAAACCAAAGGTTGGATATTGTATTGGGTTATTATTCAGATGGCACACAATTTCCTGTTCGTGGTAGACAATGTTCATCAGAGGCAATAGTATCGGTACGTTTAAAATATGAGAGTTATGATGACTTTGCTGAATCTACCCTGCAAGATGTGTATTCAAGCGAAGCGCTAGGTGATGCATTGCACTATAAGGTTTGGACCTTTGCCAGTAGTTATATTGAAAACAAAGGGGATGGTGAGTTTAAAGTCATTCCCTTGCCTAATGAAGCCCAACTTTCATCTGTTAACGGAATCTTGACAGATGATTATAACCAAGATGGGTACGCAGATCTTTTTGTGGTGGGTAATTTTTATGCCTCTGAAGTTGAAACCCCCCGAAATGATGCGGGTATAGGCTTGATTATGTACGGTGATGGTAAGGGTGGGTTTGATCCGGTTTCTGCTGCGAAAAGTGGCTTATATGCCCCGTATGATACCCGCAAGGCATTGTCTATCCACACTGCCAAAGGCAAGGTTGTTTTATTGGCAAATAATAACGATAGTCTAAGGGCGTTTAGGGTACGCTATAAGAAATAAAAATAAGAGATGGTTTCCCCGCCTATTTAGGGTTTAAATGTTCAGGTTTTGGCTTCCACCGTTTTATCCAAAAAACACGGCAAACTGTTATTTGAGTATCTTGAACTTGAGAAGAGTTCTATGATTTCTGGTCGGGTCCTTCTTCCGTTCCCTATCAAGACATCTGTTGTGCTCAACTTTTCAATACCGCTCTATTCACAAGGTTGGGAAGCTCTTTTTCAGCAAATTGGGCCAAAAGATTATCGACTGCGATCATGCCCATTTTAGTCCTCGTTTGAATCGTGGCACTGGCCAAATGGGGGAGTAGCACACAGTTCTCCATTTTTAGCAATTCAGGTGTCACCAAAGGTTCTTCTTCGTATACATCCAAACCGGCACCTGCTATTTTTTTGGCCTGTAAAGCCCTTACCAACGCTTTTTCGTCTACTACAGGGCCACGTGCCGTATTGATAAGTATGGCGGTCTCTTTCATTAGGTCGAATTCGTTGTCACCCATCATATGAAACGTTTGTTCGGTATAAGCTACGTTCAGTGATACAAAATCTGACTGTTTCAGCACCTCTTCAAAGGGCGCGTATGTCAGCCCCAACTCTTGTTCTTCACTTTCCGAAAGGCGGGTTCGGTTCCAATAGATAATGTTCATGTCAAAACCTTTTCCTCGTTTTGCCGTAGCTTTTCCTATTCTTCCCAAACCAATGATTCCCATGGTAGCACCAAATATGTCTGCACCTAAAAATTGTAGGGGCCCCCAGCCGGTCCATTGACCGCTTCGTACAAAACGATCGCCCTCGACCACTCTTCTGGCTGTTGATACCAAAAGGGTAAAAACCATATCGGCAGATGTATCTGTAAGTACACCAGGGGTATTGGTTACGGGTATCCCCCTTTGGGTGGCGGCATCAACATCTATATTGTTGAATCCAACTGCGTAATTCGCTATTATTTTTAAATCCGGATTTGCATCCATAATCTCACCATCGATCGTGTCGGTAAGCAGGCACAGTAATGCATCTTTTCCTTTTACCCCGTCAATGATTTCTTCTTTGGTAAGTACACGGTCTTCTTTATTGAACTCTAGCTCTGTGTGTTCAAACAAACGATCCATGACCTTTTTTGGAAGTTCTCTGGTTAAAAATACCTTTGGTTTCATTGTAAGTGTTTTTTAATTTGGAAGGGATGAATATGCGGTTAAAACTTCAAAGTTACTAATTGAT
>CAZEUV010000192.1:0-4669 GCA_964515285.1 uncultured Maribacter sp.
ATATGCTCTATAAATTTCTTTAAAGATTTGTCTTTTCGCTTAAGGCGTAGCTCGATCATCATATCGATCTCTACCTCTGTAAGTCCGTAATCTTTTTGAATTTTTTCTTTTTGAACATCGGTTACTTGAAATATCTTCTGCCACCTATTGTTGCTTTTTTTAAAATACCCCATTGTTGTTTGTTTAAAGGTTTGGTTTAGAATTGAAAATTGAATTACGGTTTATTGTAAAACTAGCCGAATAGCTCTGCGCAGTCAATACCCTCTATCGGGTATTTTTTGTTCGTTTGATTATTAGTACCTTGGAAACTGAGAATACCCGTTAAAGGGTATTTTCCAGTACTTGTTTTTAATCGACTTTTGAACCATTATAAACCAACTAAATTTTTTATTATGAAAACTAGAACAAGTATTATCTCTATTTTATTTGCCATTACATTATTTAATAGCTGTTGTGAGGACAACAAAAAGGATTTGGCTATTTGTAAAGATGATCTTGCTAAATGTCAAGATGAGTGTATTGAAATAGCTCCTCAAGAAGGCAGTAATTTTGTTCTTTCTCTTAATTTATCCGAAGACCCCAAAAAAAATCAATTTCAAACCGTTTATGTGGAAAGTCCCACGAACAATTCTGGAAATATATACGCATTAGGAGCTCAGTTCTCTTTCGAGGGTTTTGATGGCGACACTTATGTTAATGTTAAAATGGATAGTTTAGTACTAAGAAGGCTTGCAGGTGATAGTTTTAAAATCAAGAAGGTTTTTAGCCCAAAATACTTTGAGGGCCAAAAAGAGTTTAACATTGATATTATCATAGTTGGAATTCCAAATGACACTAATAAAAGAGATCAATCTACCTATACTGGAGATATCTACCCTATTGAAAAATTGGGTGTAGGGGATTTGATAAGAATCAGAGTTTTTGAAAACGAGCGATTAGATGTTTTTACTGGGCCGAAAATTTGCGAACTTTATGTAAAATAGATTGCTAAAACCTATAAACAATTGCAGTTTAGTTTTTAAACGCTGTCTTATTTTTTCATGTTTTTTTATACTGGAAAAAGGATTGGCACAAGAAATAGATTCCGTTTTTGAAAAGATTAGAAACCTTGACTTCTCGTTGGTAGATTCTCTTCAAATAAAAGGCAACGACCCTAAAACCCTATTTGTTAAAAAAGAATTTAACAGGCTTAAGTATGGAAGATTCGATTCTTTAAAGAATACCGATTATAAAATCGAGGACTTAAATGATTCCCAAAGAATATTTCATTTTTTAATTGAAGGTAGTGAAGCCTTGGATTATGGGTCAACAAAACAATCAGATTCAATTGCCTATGATTTTTATTTAAAGGCTTTTACCATTGCACAAGAAAGCAACAATCAAATTTTGGAATGTGAAGCTTTAAAAAAGATACTAAAATATCACTCCAAGACGCAATATGATAGAAATGCCTTTTATGATTACTCAATAAGATATAGGGAAATAGCGTACGATCTAAATGAAAAATTGCATGCAGAATTTTATCTCTTTGGTAGCATTCTTGGTAAAATGTATGCTTTTGGCGATAGTTCGTTAAATGCTGTGCCCGATGCTAAGAAGGCATTGGAATTGGCTAAAAAGAACAAAGCCTATTATATGTCAGGTAGACTTTCACAACTTTTAGGGGTTTACAATGAGTTAATTGCCTTAGATAACGATAGAGCTAAGGTATACTATGATGAAGCAATGGCTTTTTACCGGCGTACCTCCTTTTTCTATAGTAAGAAGAACGAATATGATATTATTTTTAATCTTGGAGATCTTGAAAGAAAAAGAGGAAACTTCAAGGTTGCATTAAATTACTTTAAATTAATAGACTTAAAAGCAATTCCTAACCGTGATTTGAAAGATCTAAGTTTGATTTATGATAACATTTATAGGTGTTATAAGTCACTTGATAAAATTGATAGCTCTTTGGTTTATCTTGAAAAAAGACTTGCTTTAAATGATAGTATTGGATCTTTAAAGAGAATTAGGGATATTGCTGAAATTCAGACCAAGTATGAAACTGAAAAAAAATCAATAGAAAATCTTCATTTGAAAAAGCAAAACAAAAATGTACTTGTAGGCGCTTTGGCTTTCTTTGTTTTTATTGGCTCCATTAGTGTTCTTCTGGTCAAGAATACCAAACGCAAACAACTTCTCGCCGAAAAAGAAAAAATAGTACAAGAGCAAAAGGTCGAAAATCTTTTAAAAGAACAAGAACTGACCACGATCGATGCTATGATCGAAGGTCAAGAAAAAGAGCGCCTGCGAATTGCCAACGACCTGCACGATGATCTAGGGGGTCTTATGGCCAATGTAAAACTCCATTTCAACTCCCTTCAAGAAAAAAACAAAGAGCGTGGCAACGAACTGTTTAGTAAGACCAATACGTTGCTCGATGAGGCCTATGAAAAGATTCGGGCTATTGCGCATGCCAAAAATTCGGGTGTTATAGCAAAACAGGGTTTGTTGATGGCGGTATATAATATGGCAGATAAGATATCAACTGCCAATAAAATCAATATCGATGTATTGGACCATGGCCTTGATAACCGCCTTGAGAACAGTTTAGAACTGACACTATTTCGTATAATTCAAGAACTTACGACGAATATTATCAAACATGCGAATGCCAGTGAGGCTACCATTCATTTGACCAATCATGATGACTCTTTTAACATTATGGTCGAAGACAACGGAAAGGGATTCAAAACAGACGGCATCACATCAAAGACCAATGGTATGGGTCTGAAAAGTATTGACAAAAGAGTTACCCATTTGAACGGAACCCTTGATATAGAATCCTTGCCCGGTAATGGAACGACGGTAATAATCGATATACCTATATGATACGAATCGCCATAGCAGAAGACCACCAATCACTTATTGATGGCTTGGAAATGCTCTTTAAATATGAAGATAGCATCAGTATTGTTGGTACTGCCAACGATGGGGATGCCTTATTGGAAATCGTACGAAAAAAACGGCCCAATGTAGTGGTTACTGATATTCGAATGCCAAAAATGGACGGTATCGTAGCTACCAAGTTCATCAAAAAGGAATTTCCTGAAATCAAGGTTTTGGCATTTACGATGTTCGATCAAGACGAGGCCGTCACCCAAATGCTGGCCGCAGGGGCATCAGGGTATGTGCTCAAAAATTCATCGTTACAAGAAGTTCTAAAAGCGATAGTAACCGTAGCCGAAGGCAAGACCTATTTCGACAGCAACATAAATATAAGTCCAACAAAGGAACAAAATAAAAATAAGCCTAAGGGATTGCTCACAAAAAGGCAAAAAGAGATTCTGCAACTGATCGGTCAAGGCAAGACCTCTCGCGAAATTGGCGACCAACTTTTTATCGGTATTCATACCGTTGATACCCACCGTAAGAACATGGCCCGTATTCTCGGTCTTAAAGGTAAAGGTGAATTGATGCGCTACGCTTTAGATAAAAAATACAAATTTTAAAAATACCCGTTAACGGGTATTTTTTTGCGCTCTACCAATCGATACTTTTCCAGTATGAATTTCAATAGTAATTATCTTGAATTAGCACTAGTGATATTGTCTACGTTTGTGACCGCTATTGTCATTGCCCGGCCAAGATTTCATTCTAACATCTTGAAGATGGGTCTTCCAGTGCTTTTGGGGAGGTGTCGAAGTTAGCCCACTCATATTGCTGGGCAATATTGGTCATAGAGTGTCTTGTCTTTGACCTTGCCATATAAAAACCTAGAACGGGTTCATTGCTTAAAGTGAAATATTTCTCAAATAATATTTGTACAATTGATCTGGCCCAGCGCCCAGGTAGTTTTTTAAATGAATCATGCCAAAGTGGTATTGCAGTTTCACCATTCCCTTTTCTTCATACCTTCTAGCCGAGGTCTTTACCTGTTGGGGCAGTATTTTAAAATCGGTCTTTTCATATAATCGACCGATAAACTCATTGTCTTCGTAAACGATATAATCTTCATTGAACCCGTTGGTTTTTGAGAACAATTCTCTGCTGATAAAAAGTGATTGATCCCCACCCCGACATATTTTATGGTTCAATCGTGTAAACCAAGCAAAGAATTTTAGAAAACGGCTATCGCTATCAAAGCGCATTTGAAAACAGCCTACTTTGTGCCCTTCTTCTATAGCGATCAAGATACTTTTATCAAAATATTTTGGGGGTAGGGTATCTACATGCAGAAAATAAAATACGTCACCTTTGGCGTGTTGCGCCCCAAGGTTCATTTGTTTGGCCCTGCCCTTTTCTGAATGAATAACGGTAGCACCATGATGCAACGCAATTGCAGGTGTGTTATCTGTACTGCCCCCATCGACCACCAAAATTTCTTTGATATTGTTTGTAGAGCTATTGTTTTTCAAATAGGATACTATCTTCGAAATACAGGTTTCCTCGTTAAGTACCGGTATTATGATGCTTATTAGGGGGTTATTTTGCTTCATTTAGGCTCCAATCGTATTTGAGATAATCAATATCGGCATTGTCATTGATCTTGGTGGTAAGATAGGAGTTTAGGTATTCAATGAGCGTTCCGTTACTGGTAAAATCTTTTTTGTACCATTTGAAAATGTTGGAAAGCTGCACTTTGTTCGTTGAAATCTTATTTCTTTTGGTATCGTTGATAAACTCA
>CAZEUV010000193.1:0-4614 GCA_964515285.1 uncultured Maribacter sp.
ACTACTGACTACTGACTACTGACTACTGACTACTGACTACTGACTACTGACTACTTATAAGTCATACTGCTTGATCTTTCGATACAAGGTGCGTTCTGAAATTCCCAGTTCAGCGGCTGCGGCTTTTCGTTTTCCTCGGTTTCTCACTAACGACTTCTTTATTAATTCGATTTCTTTCTCTTGTAAAGATAGGGTTTCTTCTTCTTCTATTTCTTCGGCGAAGTGGTACTTGTCTTCTTGAATAGGTTGATGTGCCACCTGTTCTGTTTGAGGTTCAGCAAGTTGTAAGACCTCTATTGGTTTGTTGTCTTCAGCCTGTGGTTCTTCATCGTCTGAACCGTATATTTTTCGAATCAGGTTTTCGTTTTCTTCTTGAACTTTGTCGGTATCGTTGTTCTTTAACAGTTCAAGAGTCAGTTTTTTGAGGTCGTTCAAGTCGCCCTTCATATCAAAAAGCACCTTGTAGAGAATCTCTCTTTCATTACTGAAATCACCTTCTTTTTTTTCACCCCCTATTACGGCCGGCAGGTTCGAGCTGCTCGCAATGGGCAGATAACCGTTCAGGGTAGAAATTGAAATGTTTCGGCTTTCTTCCAATACCGAGATTTGTTCTGCAATGTTGCGAAGTTGGCGAATGTTTCCTGGCCAGCGGTATTTCAATAAGAGCTGTATTGCATCATCTTCTAAACGAATGGTCGGCATTTTGTATTTCTGCCCAAAATCGGAAGCAAATTTTCGAAACAGTAAATGAATATCATCTTGACGCTCTCGTAGGGGAGGAATATTGATTTCTACCGTACTTAATCGATAGTATAGATCTTCTCGAAATCTTTCTTTTTTTATAGCCTCGAACATTTGAATATTGGTGGCGGCCACAATGCGCACATCGGTTTTCTGAACCTTTGAGGACCCCACTTTTAAGAACTCCCCGTTTTCGATGACCCTTAGCAAACGTACTTGGGTGGTCAAAGGCAATTCGCCTACTTCATCTAAAAAAATGGTACCACCATCGGCGACTTCAAAATAGCCGCTTCGCGTTGAGGTTGCCCCAGTAAAAGCCCCTTTTTCATGACCAAAAAGTTCACTGTCAATAGTACCTTCTGGTATGGCTCCACAGTTTACCGCAATATACTTGGCGTGTTTTCTAAACGATAACGAATGTATGATCTTGGGTATGGATTCTTTGCCTACCCCACTTTCACCGGTTACCAGAACCGAAATATCGGTCGGGGCTACTTGAATGGCCTTTTGAATGGCACGGTTCAGTTTTGGGTCATTGCCGATAATCTCAAAACGTTGTTTTGTCGATTGAATTGATTCCATTGGTTATTGTCTTTTCTGGATAAGGCGAAATCTATGGATTTATATTTTTGAATTCGTAAGAACCAATTTAAGGTTCTTTTCTGATGCTCTTACAGCTTTTCCTATCAAAGTGGCCGAAGTACATTCGTTTATTTTGACTTTTACGAAGTCCCCGATCGTATAATTTTCCTTTGGAAAGACGACTACGGTGTTTTGAGGGTTGCGCCCCATCCATTGTGTCTCCGATTTTTTTGAGGTCGCTTCGATCAAAACCTCTTCGATATTGCCCAAATGCTCTTCGGTTCTATATTTACAATGTTCTCGTTGAAGGGCGATAATTTCGGCCAGCCTTCGTTGTTTCGTTTCTTCGGGCACATCATCTTCAAATTTTCGGGCGGCCATTGTTCCTGGGCGTTCTGAATAGAGGTACATATAGCCAAAGTCATACTTTACGTGTTTTAAAACGGCTAGGGTATCTTGATGGTCTTTTTCGGTCTCTGTCGGAAAGCCTGAGATGATATCTTGCGAAATAGCACAATCGGGTAGAATTTCACGAACGTTGTCGATCAATTCAAAATACTCCTCAATAGAATGCAGACGGTTCATTTGTTTTAAAATACGATTGCTTCCGCTCTGAACGGGCAGGTGTATATGGTTACAGATGTTGTTGTGTTTTGCCATCGTTTTGATGACATTCAAGGTCATATCTTGCGGGTTTGAAGTAGAGAACCGAATGCGCATACCCGGTTGGGCAAGTGCGACCATTTCCAACAGTCTGGAAAAATCCACGGCAGTGGCTTTTTGAATTTCCGAAGCCTTGTCATAATCTTTCTTGAGTCCGCCACCATACCATAAATAACTATCTACATTCTGCCCTAATAAGGTAATCTCTTTAAAACCTTTGGCACTTAGATCATTTACCTCTTCCAATATTGAAAACGGGTCACGGCTACGTTCTCGGCCACGGGTAAACGGCACTACACAAAAGGTACACATATTATCGCAGCCACGGGTTATCGATACCAAAGCACTTACGCCATTGGTATTCAAGCGAACTGGGGCGATATCGCCATAGGTCTCTTCTTTTGAGAGTACCACGTTCACGGCATCACGACCCGCATCGATTTCTTGTATAAGGTTGGGGAGGTCTTTATAGGCATCTGGGCCAACGACCATATCCACTATTTTTTCTTCTTCGAGCAATTGGTGTTTTAAGCGTTCTGCCATGCACCCTAAAACCCCTACCTTTAAATGTGGTCTGTGTTTTTTGATGGCATTGAATTTCTCTAAACGTTTTCGAACGGTAAGCTCTGCTTTTTCTCGAATGGAACAGGTGTTGACCAAAACCAGATCGGCATCCTCTAAATTATTGGTTGTACTAAAACCTTCATTGGTCAAAATGGAAGCAACGATCTCGCTGTCAGAAAAATTCATGGCGCACCCATAACTTTCAATATAAAGCTTACGTTGGTTCACCTTGTTCTTTTTGATTGAAAGAGGCGTACCCTGAATTGATTCGTCAATGACTTTTTTCATATAACACCTGCGATTACCTAATAATTTATATAGGCCTGCAAAGATAGGGCTAAATTCAAAATCGTGACAATATGACAGTATATTTTAGTACTATTTTATGTTTTGATTCGTTTTGAAAACTACTTGAATAGGAATGCAATAGAATAAGATAGATGAATTTTACGACCATTACCGATAGCATAGCAAAAAGCGACCCCTTGGATTTCGGGTCTATTTTCAGCAGATCAATGGAATTGTTCAAAAAAGTATGGGTACAGGGTTTTATTACGGTGCTATTGACATTCGCTACGATTCTTCCGTTTTATCTACTTGTGTATATACCTCTTATTGCAGCGGGTATCACCGATCCTGAAATGCTCGAAAGTGATGATGTGCCCCCAGTGGTCATGGTGTCAATGATGGTGTTGATGCCCATACTTTTCTTGGCGATTATTGTTATCTCGCTATCTTTGAATGCGGCTTTTTTGAGAATCTGCAGGTTAAAAGACCTGAACGAAGTTGGTGCCGATGGCTATTTTTTCTACTTCAAAAAGAAATATTTAGGTAAAACAATACTGCTCGCCCTGATTCTTCTCGGGCTTAGTGTTCTTGGTATGCTTTTATTTGGCCTTGGCCTTATTTACCTAGTTGTGCCTTTGGCGTTGTTTCCGGCTTTTTTGGCTTTTGATGAAGAACTGTCCGCTATTGAGATTGTAAAATCAAGTTTCGCTTTAGGCAATAAAAATTGGTTGGTGATCTTCGGCCTAGTGATTTTAATGGGGCTATTGGCAGAATTGGGCATCATTCTCTGTTGTGTAGGAGTTTTGTTTACCGCAATGCTTTCAAAAGTGCCTATCTATTATATCTATAAAGACGGTATCGGCTTTTCTGAAAAGGAATAGAAAGCGTATTTCAACGTATAATCTCAATTTTGACGCAACGTAAAGGTCTTGATTGTATCTTAAGAGTGCAATCCAAAAAAAAAAGTGAGATGAAAAAGAATTTTTATTTACTTCTATTCATAGCTTCAATAGCATTTGTTTCTTGCGAAAAGAACGATGATAGCAAGTATCAAGACTACCAAGTAGCCAGAGCTTTAAAAGTAAGCAAGACCGAATTTAAGAATGGGGTAGATGTAATCGCCCCCATGCCCATTGAAGAATCTGGAAAGATATATGCCTACAAAAACTACATTTTTGTAAATGATAAATATAGGGGTGTTCATGTTATCGACAATAGTGACCCCTCGGATCCAAAGAAAGTATCCTTTATTAAAATAGCGGGCAACGTTGATATATCAGTAAAAGACGATTTTCTTTATGCTGATAGTATTACTGATTTAATAGTACTTGATATTTCAGATGTGAACAATATCACAATCGTAAATCGATTGGAAAATGTACTTCGTGACAATATTGTATGGCCTATAGAAGCCGATATAGTTGAAGATGCGAATATAGATTATGAAAACGAGATAATCGTAGGTTGGGAAACCGTTACCGAACGTAGGTTGATCTCAGAATATGAAGAAAGGTTCAACCGAGGTGATGATGTTTTTTTAGAAGCAACTTCAGATTCGAATACAGGTCAAGGAGGTTCTTTGGCACGTTTTAAAATCGTGAACGATTATCTCTATGCGGTAGATAGCCACAACATCAATATTTTCAATATCCAAGATTTGGAGAACCCGAAAGATTTAGAAGATGTATATGCTGGTTTTGATATAGAAACGATATTCAATAGAGGGCAACATTTGTTTTTGGGCAGTATGAGCGGTATGTATATTTATGATATTTC
>CAZEUV010000194.1:0-1653 GCA_964515285.1 uncultured Maribacter sp.
AAAACATGCTCTAAAATTTTGGCCTCTTGCTCATCGAACGCCACATGCCTTCTTGCCATCATCACCTTGGCAGCTTCAAAAGCTCTCTTTGGCATATAGGTAGTAAAGCCCGAGGCTCCGCCCCAACTAAAACTGGGCACGAAATTACGGGGAAAACCGGGTACGTAGATATTGCAGTTCACACCGATTACCGTACCGGTATTGAACATGGTATTGATGGCCGTCTTACTGTGATCACCCATCATCAAGCCACAGAACTGGAGTCCGGTTTGGTCAAAGGTCTCGGTGGCATAGTTCCAGATGCGAACTTTGGCGTAGTTGTTTTTTAGGTTCGAGTTATTTGAATCGGCGCCAATATTGCACCACTCACCAAGTACGGCATTACCCAAATACCCTTCATGACCCTTGCTTGAATAACCAAAAATAACCGAATTGCTAATCTCACCACAAACCTTGCTATGTGGCCCAATAGTCGTGGCCCCATATATTTTGCCTCCCATTTTCACTACGGCATTATCACAGAGGGCCAATGCCCCTCGAACGAGGCTTCCTTCCCATATTTCAGAATTTTTACCAAGGTAAATAGGGCCGTCAGTTGCATTTAGAATGCTGTATTCAACGCTCGCCCCTTCCTCTAAAAAAATATTATCGGCATTGATCAGGCTATTGGTATCTGAAATGGGCGCACTTTTTCTTCCGGCGGTGATAAAATCAAAATCGGCTTGTAGGGCTTCCCCATTTTTAGAGAAAATATCCCATGTGTTTTCAATCCGAAGAACATTTCCCTTAAACGCTATTTGGGTATATTTTGAAAAATCTATCGCTGCTTGGGTTTCCTTTGAAAAAAAAGCAATGACCTCATCTTCATAAAAAACAGCCTCATTTTCTTTTAATGCCTTCACCATATCGACCAAATCTTGATTGGGCAAAAAGGAAGCGTTTATCAAAACGTTTTCAGGCATTTCTACCATAGGGTATTTTTCCGATAGGTAGTCTTCTGTAATGGTTGTGGTAGTATTGCCCAAATATTTTTCCCATTTCTCACGAATGGTAAGAATACCAACACGTATATCAGCTACCGGTCTGGTAAACGTAAAGGGCAGTAATGCGGTTCTAACCGTGCCATCAAAAAGAATAAAATTCATGAAATTGGTTTATGCAAAATTAGCGAAACTTAGGTTCATTCTTTCAACGTACAAAGTTACCTTATGATTGTACAAACAGATAAAAACAAAAATGCCCTCGAAATATTTCGAGGGCATTTTATATATATTTTCTGTAGAAAGGTACTATTCTTCTTCTGAACTGGCTTTCTCCTCAACTTTAGGAGCTTCTGGTTCTGCAACGGTTTCTGCAGGAGCTGCCTTTTTGAATTTTCCGTATTTGCTCTTGAACTTATCAATACGACCAGCGGTATCCAAAAACTTGGCCTTGCCCGTATAAAAGGGATGCGAGGTTCTTGAAATCTCTAGCTTTACCAAAGGGTACTCGACACCTTCAACCTCTAGGGTATCTTTGGTATCTGCCGTTGATTTTGTCAAAAAAACGTCATTGTTCGACATATCTTTAAATGCGACCAATCTATAATTCTCTGGGTGTATCTCTTTTTTCATGTGTATTGACTTGCTGAAATTCAGGGTGCAAATTTAATTA
>CAZEUV010000194.1:1753-3342 GCA_964515285.1 uncultured Maribacter sp.
AAAAAAAGATTGTAACTTTAAAATGTAACAAATTCTTAAAGGGCGTAACTAACCTATAAAACAACCAAATATATTATGACAATGGAAGAAAATCAACCTAAAACCGGAAAATTCGCTTTGAATTTTGGCATTATGCTAGGTGTATTGAGTATCATATTTGCGCTCATGCTCTATATGGCAGATATGCACTATGAACAAAGCTGGGGTCTTTTCGCTGTTAATTTTGCCATTATGGCCGGAGTTATCACTTTCGGTATCAGCCAATTCAAAAAAGAGAACAACGGGTTGCTCACACTTAGTGAGGCTCTTAAAGTGGGTGTAGGCATCGCATTGGTAGGGGGAATTCTCGGGGTAATCTATCAAATGCTCTTCATGAATTTCATTGAACCCGATTTTATTCAAGATATGATGGCAATGAAAAGAAAAGAAATGATCGCTCAAAACCCTAATATGTCAAAGGAAGAAATCAAAAATGCCACTGAAATGATGAAAACCTTCTCAGGCCCTTTTATAAGTGCAGCATTTGCGCTTATCGGAAGTTTGTTTTTCGGATTGATCATCTCACTGTTTTCAGGCCTCATCTTGAAAAAACAAAAATCTACGTTTTAAGTCCAAAATCGTACTTTTGAAAAGATTTCACAGAAGTATTGTATGAACCTATCCGTGGTAATACCTTTATTGAACGAAGAAGAGTCGTTAAAAGAACTTCATGATTGGATTGCATCGGTAATGCAATCCAATCATTTTTTATATGAAATCATCTTTATCGACGATGGCAGTACCGATACCTCTTGGAAAGTAATCTCTGAATTATCGCATAAAAACCCGGCTGTCAAAGGAATCCGCTTTAAACGTAACTTCGGAAAATCACAGGCCCTTCACGCAGGTTTTAAAGCAGCAAAAGGCGATGTGGTCATTACGATGGATGCCGATCTGCAAGATAACCCTGAAGAGATTCCCGAACTGTACAAAATGGTTCATGAAGATGGCTATGAGCTAGTTTCAGGATGGAAAAAGAAACGATACGATTCTATACTCTTCAAGAACATGCCCTCAAAACTGTTCAATTGGGCGGCACGCAAAACCTCAGGGGTGCGTTTGCACGATTTCAACTGTGGCATCAAAGCCTATAAAAATGAAGTAGTAAAGACCGTTGAAGTTCATGGCGCCATGCACCGTTACATACCCGTTTTGGCCAAAAATGCGGGTTTCTCTAAAATTGGCGAAAAAATAGTACAGCACCAAGCCCGTAAATACGGTAAAACAAAATTCGGAATGGAACGATTTATAAACGGCTTTCTTGACTTGATCACCATTTGGTTTGTATCAAAATTCGGTAAACAGCCCATGCACCTTTTCGGTGCCTTAGGCGTTGTCATGTTCATAATCGGATTCGGATTTGCCATCTACTTGGGTATTGACAAACTCTTTATAAACCCCTTAGGGCGCTTGATTACCGATAGGCCCCAATTTTTTGTGGCCTTGACCTCAATGGTAATTGGCACCCAACTGTTCTTGGCCGGGTTTTTAGGTGAGATCATGATCCGCTCGCGAAAAAACGAAACACGGTATACGATTTCAGAACAAAC
>CAZEUV010000194.1:3442-4577 GCA_964515285.1 uncultured Maribacter sp.
AAATCAATTCCCTTTCCTTTGAGGAAATCAATTTTACAGCGAACAATAGTTTGATAGAATTGATCGACAAAGAAGTTGACGAGGCATTTATAAGTGCATCGGTAAAAAACGGAAGTTTCAATGCCGAGGGAAAAGATGATTTTAAAATCGTCTTCACCTCGTTGCACGGCACTTCAATAACCGCCATACCCGAAGTTTTAAAACGTGCCGGTTATGATAATGTACATAGTATTGAAGAGCAGGCAAAACCTGATGGGGCATTTCCTACAGTAGTCTCCCCTAACCCTGAAGAACCAGAGGCGCTGTCAATGGCCATTAAAAAAGCTGAAGAAATAGGGGCCGATATGGTCGTGGGCACTGATCCCGACAGTGATCGTTTAGGCATAGCAATTCGAAACCTTGATGGGGATATGGAAATTCTCAATGGTAACCAGACCATGCTCTTGATGACCAAATTTTTGTTGGAACAACAAAGGGTAAAAGGTATGCAGGGCAACGAATACATTGCAACGACCATTGTTTCTACGCCAATGATGAAGTCGCTGGCCAATTCATACGGCGTGGAATGTAAAATTTCATTGACCGGTTTTAAATGGATCGCCAAAATGATAAAAGATTTTCCCGACCAACATTTTGTAGGTGGTGGCGAAGAAAGTTTTGGTTTTATGGTAGGTGACTTTGTACGTGACAAAGATGCGGTCACCAGTACCCTACTTGCCTGTGAAATTGCTGCTCAGGCGAAAGCCAACGGCAGTTCGTTTTACAAAGATCTGATCGATTGCTATGTGGCATACGGTTTTTATAAAGAAAAACTTATTGCCATTACCAAAAAGGGCATGAGCGGCGCTGATGAAATAAAACAGATGCTGAAAGATTTCAAAGATAATCCTGTAGCATCCGTGGCAGGTTCAAAAGTAAAATGGATCGAAGATTACAACACCTCCGTAGCAAAAAATGTGCTGACAGGCGAAGAAAAAATGATTGATATACCCAAATCGAATGTATTGATCTATGAGACCGAAGACGGTACTCGTATTGCAGCAAGGCCAAGTGGTACAGAGCCCAAGGTGAAGTTTTATATCACAACAAACGCAAAATTGAACAACGCGGAAGATTTTGAAACCGTCAATTCGCA
>CAZEUV010000195.1:0-4521 GCA_964515285.1 uncultured Maribacter sp.
GTAAAAAAGCGTTGCAAATGGGCGCGAATATTATATCTTACGTTTTTAAAAATTAAAAAACATACTAACCATGAGTAATAAATCAATAGATTGGTTATTCTATGTTTTGTTCCTGAGTTTGGTTTTATACTCCTGCAATTCAGATAAAAATGCATCCAACACCAACACATCATGGTCTGTATATAGGGGAGATAATGGAAGTAATGCATATTCCACATTAGATCATATTAATATCAACAACGTTGAAAACCTTGAGGTCGCTTGGATTTATAGAACGGGCGATAGTAAATCTGGCACAACTATTCAATGCAACTCAATAATTATAGATACCGTTTTATATGCTACAACGGCAAGTTTAAAAATCATAGCTCTTAATGCCGCAACCGGTAGAAAAATTTGGGAATACGACCCTGCTTCCTCTGGCAAAGAAATTGTGGCCGGAGTCGGAGGAACCAATAGAGGGTTAACGTTTTGGAAGGATGGGGAGGATAAAAGACTGTTTTATTGTGTCATGAACGAGATTCGGGCCATTGACGCTACCACAGGTAAATTAATCGTTGGTTTTGGTAATAAGGGAGTCGTTGATTTAAGGGACGACCTCGATAGGGATATTGATAAAAAAACAGCTTTCATTAGAAATACTTCCCCCGGCGTTATCTATAAAGATCTCATTATTATGGGGTCAAGTGTTAACGAAATAAGCGGTTCTTTACCAGGCCATATCAGAGCCTATGACGTTAGGAACGGTACGTTGAAATGGATCTTTCATACCATACCCCATCCAGGCGAATTTGGTTATGAGACCTGGCCCAAAGAATATTATAAAACGGGTGGAGGTGCTAATGCTTGGAGCGGGTTAAGCATAGATGAAGATAGAGGAATCGTTTATGCGCCTTTAGGTTCACCAACACATGATTTTTTTGGAATTGACCGTAAAGGAAAAGGATTGTTTGCAAATTCTTTACTCGCTTTAGATGCTGCAACGGGAAAATATAAATGGCACTTTCAAATTTCTCACCATGATCTTTGGGATTATGATATTCCGTGTCCGCCAAACCTTGTTACAGTAACCCATATGGGCAAAGACATAGATGCCATTGCCCAATTGACCAAACAAGGTTTTGTATTCTTGCTCGACAGAGAAACGGGAAAGCCGCTTTTTGATATTGAAGAACGACCTGTTCCAAAATCTATAGTGATTGGAGAATCAACATGGCCAACACAACCTTTTCCATCTAAACCTCCACCATTGATAAGGCAATCTTTTGATAAAAGTTTGATTACCGACATTTCTCCCGAATCACATGAAAACATTATACGCCAAATTAAAGGGTATACGCTTGGTGGTATATACACCCCGCCATCTGAAACCGGTACGATTCAATTGCCTGGTTTTAGGGGAGGAGCCGAGTGGAGCGGTGGTGCCTTTGATCCTGAAACCGGTACAATCTATATTGGTGTAAATGATATGCCCCATATGGTTCAATTAATTGAGGACACCATAACGAACGAAGACATAGTAGAGTTTGAAAATTTAGCCTTGGAAGGTGAAAAAGAGTATGTTAAAAATTGTATAGCTTGCCATGGCGTTGACCGTAAAGGGAATGTCACCTATCCTTCGCTCATAAATATAAAGGATAACATCAAACTAGAAGAGGTGAGCCTCTTACTAAAAACAGGAAGGGGAATGATGCCATCATTTCAAGCGCTTTCAGAAAGCAGTAGGCGTGCAATACTGGCCTTTCTTTATGACTTGGACAATGAAAAGGCTATGGCCCTGATGCCGTTGGTAGAAGAACCCATTGTAAAACATACAATCTCCCAAGACACCCTTAAAAGATATAAATTAAAGGCCTACAAACAATTACGCGATCAAGATGGGTATCCGGGCATTAAACCACCTTGGGGAAATTTATGTGCTGTTAATCTCAATTCAGGTGAAATTGAGTGGAAAATTCCTTTGGGCGAGTATGAAGATCTTACAAAAAAGGGAATACTCCCAACGGGCACACAATTATTTGGGGGAGGTATAGTTACTGGGGGCGGGCTCCTGTTTATTGGCGCCACACGTGATGAAAAATTTAGGGCCATTGACAAAAAAAATGGAAAAATACTCTGGGAATTTCAATTGCCAGCAGGTGGGTACGCGACTCCTTCAACCTATACAATAAATAACGAACAGTATGTGGTAATCGCAGCTGGTGGCGGAGGGTTACAAGGAACAAAATCTGGGGATTCTTACTACGCTTTTAAGTTGCCAAAAAAAGTAAGTGCTTATATTAGATCAACCTACATTAGATAAAATTGAAAAACCTTAAATAAAACAATACCATGAAAAATATTTTAATCATTTTGATTATGGCACTTCAAACTTTACCTGCAATGGCCTATCAAAGCATACGCGAAAGCGATATGCCCAAACCTTTCAAAATAGTTCCAACACCGAAAAGCATAACATTGCTGTCAGACAAAGGCCTCTCATTCGGAACTCTAAAAAATCTACAAATGGTTGGGAGATTCAATCGTCCTATTATGGGTGACATACTTAGTTCTTTAACTGAATTAAATACCGAAGGACAAGGGGTCTTAACTCTTAAATTAGACACGTCCGAAGTAATTCCCAAATCCCTTGAAAGCTATATACTGACAATTGCAAATGGAAATGTTGAGATAGTAGCAAGTGGAAACGCCGGACTCTTCTATGGCTGTCAAACACTAGAACAACTTTTAGAAGATGCACGTGATTTCAACACCCCAATACCCGCATGTAAAATAATAGACTCACCTTCTCTATCATATCGCGCGGTTCATTTTGATGTAAAGCACCACCTTGATCATATGAACGTCTACTATGAGAGTATTGACCGATTGGCTCGATACAAGATCAATGCCATAGTATTTGAGTTTGAAGATAAACTGCGTTATAGGAGACAGCCTCTTATCGGAGCTCCATCAGCAATCAGTATCGACGAAATGGCAGCATTGACAGAATATGCCAAAGAAAGACATATTGAAATAACCCCTCTTGTACAAGGTCTTGGCCATGCCACTTTTATTTTGAAACACGAAGAATATGCCCCACTACGTGAACTACCTGACAATCGGTGGGCATTCTGTCCTCTTGATGAGGGAACATATGAAGTACTGTTTGACCTGTACCGAGATGCTTTTGAGGCAACCCCTGGCTCAAGATACATTCATATAGGAGGTGACGAGATCGGTAACATTGGGCTGTGTCATCGTTGTAAACCAACTGCAGACAAAGAAGGTCTCTTAAGCTTAAACCTCTATTGGCTCAAGAGGGTGAGTGAGTTTGCCAGGGTAAACGGCCGAATACCAATTTTTTGGGACGATATGCCACTTAAAGAGGCTAATGTTTATGAAAGCACCTATACAAAAGAAATTGATTTTGAACAGGCAACTAAAGATTGGAAAGTAGGTGGGCCAATATTGGAAGATCTGATTTCTAAATTCCCTAAAGACTGTGTGTATATGCGCTGGAACTACAGCATGGCAAATTACCCGGGAAACCTCATGGCACTTGACTGGTACCAAGAACATGGTTTAAAGTCAATGATCTCAAACGCAGCCAATTCAGGACCTGCAGCCCTTTTTCCGTTCGACGAAAGAGATAACGGAATGGATTCACGTGGCCTAGCGGCAATAAGAAATTTTGTGCAAATAGCGGCTGAAAAGGGAATTGATGGTATGCTCTGCACCGCCTGGGATGATCGTTCTCCCCATATCGAAACCTATTGGCGTGGATTGATTGCAGCGGCCGAGTACAGTTGGTCACCAAACAACAGAACACTTCAAGAATATGATCTTGCCTATTTGCAAAGGGAATATGGAACAACCAGACCAAACTATCAAGGTCTGTACAAAAAGCTAAGGGAAGCTGCCTTCTTTTGGGAAAAAGCTTTTAATGAGACTGGCAGCCGAATGGACATGGAAAATGCCCTGTTCGTTTTACCTGGACTGGCCCATTGGCAGCCTGCAAAGAACCATACTGCTACAGAAAAAATCGATTTCAATAAACTTCTTATCGAGCTTCCCGATGTTAAAAACTTGGGGGATTGGAGCAAAAAATATAAAAAACGTCTAGACGAAGCGCAAATGATCTTGGACAAATACCCACTAACATCAAAAGCATTGGATTCTCTCTCTAGTGGATCAAAAAGAAACAGATACCACTGGAAACTTTTTAAAGTCTTGAATGATTTTCAAATAGTAGCCCCTAAATTAATGATTGCCCTTAAACAATCAGATAGCAAGAAAACCAGTGAACGAGCAAAAGGCGCCAAAAATATTCGTGCAGTACTTAAAGAGTTCAATAGTGCCTGGAAAAATTTGCAGGCCGTATATGCTGAAACTCGTTTTACATCCTATCCATCTAACTATGTCCCCGACCGCTACTACCATTTTGCAAGTCAAAGGGAAGACTTAACTTGGATGGTTCAGGTGGAAGAACTGCTCCATACAATGATAAATGAGTGGTTGGATGACAATGGGATGAAATAG
>CAZEUV010000196.1:0-2778 GCA_964515285.1 uncultured Maribacter sp.
GTGTTCTTTACAGTGACCAAATAACCGTACAGGTCTATATGTTTTCCTAAATAGCGTTCCAGATCTTTACTCCCTCTGGTATTTTTAGGCTGCTCGACCAACAATTCAAACGGACTGCACAAACAAAAGCCCAACAACTCTAATTGGGTAAATGCCGTTTCGAGATCCGTGGTGTGCAATTTTGGTATTTCAAAATTTTGACGTTTGGGTTTGAATAGTTTGGGGTGGTCTATTTTCACATTCTTGTTTAAGAACAAATGGGCTTTCCATAACAGTTCGTGTTTATTGGTATGGGTAAAGCGAAAGGCATCGATTCGAATTAAGATACTGGCTTGTTCTATCGATATGGGCAGTCGGTCTAAAAAGTCTTCTAAAGAGATAAAAAGTCCATTTGCCATACGTTTTTTTAAAATGCGCTCTGATATGCGATTTTCTAAATCTCGTATGTAACCAAATCCCAAATAAATATCTTTGCCATGAATTCGGTTTGCCAAAATACTATTATTGATACAGGGTGCATGAATGGTCGCTCCCAACATTCGAGCCTCATGAATATAGAATTCAGAGCGGTAAAAGCCCCCGCCATTATTGAGCACGGCCACCATATATTCTAAAGGGTAGTAGGCACGTAAAAATAAACTCTGATAACTTTCGACCGCATAAGATGCAGAATGCCCTTTTGCAAAGGCATAGCCTGCAAAACTGGCCACTTGGTTCCAGATTTCAAAGATCAAGGTGTCGTCATAACCCTTTTTACGGCAGTTATCGATAAACGTATTCTTTACTTTTTGAAATTCTTCACGTGAACGAAACTTACCGCTCATACCCCTACGCAGCACATCGGCCTCGCCAAGATCTAGACCGGCAAAATGATGGGCTACCTTGATGACATCTTCTTGGTAGACCATAACACCATAGGTGTCTGGCATGATATCCAATAGTATCGGATGCGCTTTTTTCTTCGCCCTGCTTTTATCTCGATGACGCAGAATATACTCGCGCATCATTCCACTTTTTGCCACTCCAGGTCGAATAATGGAACTTGCCGCCACTAGACCCAAATAATTATCCACTTCCAATTTTTTGAGCAGCATGCGCATGGCGGGCGATTCTACATAAAAGCAGCCCATACATTGGGCGGTTTTAATGAGTTTGTTGATTTTTGGGTCTTGCTTGAATTTTTTAATGTCATGAATATCCAAAACCGAAAATTCTTCAGGGTGGTTTTGAGCCAAAATCTCCATGGTCTCTTTGATTTTTGCCAAACCACGTTGCCCGAGAATATCGAACTTGTACAGCCCCACATCCTCAGCGATGACCATATCGAACATGGTGGTGGCGAAACCTTTGGGCGGCAAATGGGTAGTGGAAAACCAATGCATGGGTTTTTCAGATATCAAAATTCCCCCTGCATGAATACTCAGGTAATTGGGCATACCCTCGAGCAATTTGGTGTATTTCACGACCAAGGCTGACACACCATCTAAGTGAGAGGCTTGAAAATCACCTCTACTGAGCATATCGATCTCTTCTTTTGGTAGTCCGAAAACCTTCCCCAATTCCCTGACCACGCCACGCCATTTAAAAGTGACGTAGGTGCCCAAAAGGGCCACATGGTCAAATCGTTTGAAGATGTATTTGGTCATGGCGGGCCTGTCTTTCCATGAAAAATCAATATCAAAATCTGGTGGATTGGTTCGGTACAAATTAATGAACCGTTCAAAATAGAGATCCAACTCTATGGGATCCACATCGGTAATTCGAAGTAAATACGCTACAATACTGTTCGCTCCACTACCTCGTCCCACATAGAAAAACCCTCTTTTACGGGCTTCTGAAACGATATCCCAATTGATAAGAAAATAAGAGACGAATTCTTTTTCTTTGATTAGATGAAGTTCTTTTTTTAACCGCGTTAAAACTTCTTCGCCCCCATTTGGGTAGCGATATGACAAACCTTCTTGGCATAATTTAACTAACAACGCCTCATCGTCTTCTTTGGTCTCTAAATAACTTCGTTGGTTCTGTGGTTTTCGTCCTTCAGAAAAATCAAAGTGAATACTACAACTGTTCATCAATTTTTGGGTATTCTCTAAAATAAAAGTGTACTCGGAAAAAGCGGCCGCCAAGTTTTGAACGGGAAACATTTTCTCTTCTGGCTGTGCCTCCTCACTTTTATCCAATTTGCTCAACAACGTATTGTTATCAATGGAACGCAACAACCGGTGTGCATTAAAATCACGTTTATCACGAAAGGTCACGGGCTGTAACACCACCAACTTATCTTTCAATTTCAACAATCTAGAAAAAGGCAATCGCCTTAGATCAGCAATGGAAATACCGATGAATTCATGTTCGGAAAATACTGTTTGGTCGTTCATCACCACTTTTTCAAAGGGGTAAACAGCATAAGCGTGCTTGAAATTTGGAGCGATGGCCGGCAGTTCTTTTTCTTGGTGCAAATGTTCTGATAAGAAATTATTGAGTTCTAAATATCCTTCATTGTTTTTTGCAATTGCCACAAAACAGGGATCCACCCCATTTCTAAAATCGATGCCCAGAATAGGTTTCACATCAAATTCAGATGCCTTGCGAACAAAATTGAGTGCTGCAGAAGTGTTATTGATATCGGTCAGCACCACTTGTTTTATATGGTTTTCTTGAGCCAATTGCAGCAGCACTGTCTCTGAAAATGTGCCGTAGCGAAGGCTGTAATATGTATGGCAGTTTAGGTACATGTTTTTTTAGGGTTTAGAAACTAGAAACTAGAAACTAGAA
>CAZEUV010000196.1:2878-4474 GCA_964515285.1 uncultured Maribacter sp.
TAGAAACTAGAAACTAGAAACTAGAATCGAGAGTCTGGACTTTTGTTTTGGTTCTTTGTCTTGTTTTTCATGTTGTGATTTATTATTTTCTGTGTGTGTCCTCCCTCAATCTCTCCTGAGGAGGGAAGCCTGCTTTCCCGTTTATCACTTTTGGGTCGAAAGAATCATCTCTTTGCTTATTTTGTAAATCTAGAATCGTACTTCATGCTTTCGACTATCTTTTTTGATCTTAGCTCTGGAAGCAAAGCGGTCTAGCATCTATTTTTATTGTGTCCTCCCTCGATCCCCGCCTGAATGGCAGGGCAGGCCTCCCATGGAGGGAAGTCTACTTTTCCCCGTTTATCACTTTTAGGTTGTAAAAATCACCTCTTTATTTATTTCGTAAATCTAAAATCGTACTTCCTATTGTTTTCTGTGCGCCAGTACCACTGGGGGTTGGCCATTGAACGGGTTGTGCATTCGCCCTATGGTTTTCGAGCCCATGCCTGAGGCTCTGATCACGCTTTTATCTCCGTAGCGTTTTCTAATGGTATCCATGGCATTGTAGAGGTTCAGGGTTTCCTCGGTGTCTTCAAACAGGTTAATCTGGTAATTACCACTTACCAAATGACTGAACCGAATGCCGACTAATCGTACCAACAATCTACGGTTGTACAGGGTTTTGAACATCTCTAAAATCTTGGGAATTAGAATATGGTCCGCACTGGTGTACGGAATTCGTAACTGTTTGGAGTAGGTGTTGAAATCGGAATACCGAATCTTGATAGCAATACAGGCCGTGAGTTTTTCACCCCTTCGCAATTGATAGGCCAGATTCTCGGTCATGGCTATGAGAACGCCTTTTAACTTTACTACATCAATGGTATCCTTATCAAAAGTACGTTCGGTTGAAATAGATTTTCGTTCGCAAAACGGAATCACAGGGGTATTGTCGATACCATTGGCCCGTCTCCAGATTATGGTGCCGTTCTTGCCTAGCACGCGTTGCATTACATCCATAGGCATCTCTTGAACCGTCTTTACTTGTCGTAAACCTAAATTTCGCAATACTTGGTAGGTCTTATCGCCCACCATGGGAATTTTTTTAATAGACAAAGGAGCCAGAAAAAGTTTCTCATAACCTTTGTCAACTTTCAATTGATTGTTGGGTTTGGCCTCATTGGTAGCCACTTTAGAAACCACTTTATTGCCCGATAGCCCAAATGAAATGGGAAGCCCCGTTTCTTTCATGATTTTTTGACGTAGCTCTGATGCATGTTTATAAGAGCCGAAAAAACGGTCCATTCCCGTAAGATCCCCATAAAACTCATCAATGCTCGATTTTTCAAACAACGGTAGGTGTTCTTTGATGATTTCGGTAACAGTATCAGAATGTTTACTGTACGTACCCGCATTGCCACGAATGACCACTGCTTCAGGGCAGAGCTCTTTTGCCATTCTCATGGGCATGCCCGAATGCACACCAAAACCACGGGTTTCATAACTACAGGCAGCCACTACGCCCCTATCACCTATACCGCCCACCAGCAAAGGTTTGTTTTGTAACTCGCTGTTGATAAGCCGTTCTACGGATACAAAAAAGGTATCTAGGTCTAG
>CAZEUV010000197.1:0-4454 GCA_964515285.1 uncultured Maribacter sp.
CCTGAGCAGGCTATGGTAGACCATTTTTCAAATGAACTGCAGGTAACCAAAGATACACCACCTACACTTTTGATTCATGCTGGTGATGATAAAGCGGTTCCTGTTGAAAATAGCATTCTGTTTTATCAAGCCTTGTTGAAAAACGAGGTGGCGGCCGAAATGCACATTTATCCGAAGGGAGGGCATGGCTTTGCACTTGCTATTGGTAATTCACATCTTACAAGTTGGACAACTTTGTTCTCAGAATGGTTGAAGCATTTGGAAGATTAAAAGTTAGGTTTCGTCAAATGAACAATAAGAAGAATAACTAGATTGTTAAACATGCTGCTTTCTACCCAATAGAAGGCAGTGTAGTGTTCGAAATGGGTTCGGGTAGTTATGAATTTAATGTAAAGAAGACCAAATAATATTAAAATGAACAGATTTCTTTTTATACTTCTTGTTTCACTTGTTTTTGCTTGTAAAAGTCAGCATGAAGAAAGTAAACAGCCTAAAGCGGATTATCAGAATATAGTATTTATTATTGGTGATGATCATGCTACTCATGCTATTGGATGCTATGGCAATACATTAATCAAAACACCAAATATTGATAAGCTTGCAGAAAGTGGAGTTCGTTTTACTCACGCCTATGCAAATTCGCCTCTTTGTTCTGCTTCACGTCAATCAATTCTTACTGGGAGATACCCTCATGCAACCGGTGTTACCTTATTAAGAACTTCTTTTCCTGAAGAACAAGTAACTATTGCAGATCACCTAGTAAAGTTCGGATATAAAACAGGCCTGTTTGGTAAAGCACATTTTAATAACAAACTCAAACATGGGTTTACAACTACGGTGCTTAGTAACGAACATCAAGACTATTTAGATGGTATTTCTGAACTTGAAATTTCAGACACAATAAAAGTAAGACCTGAATGGAAACCGTTTGAAGATCCAGCATCTGTGTGGTTGAATGCTGAATCTGCTACTTCAGGTCATTTATATGAGCATGATAAAGGAACATTTGTTGCTAAAGAAGGCATCAAATTTATTGAAGAAAATAAGGATAAAAAATTTCTAGCTTGGATAGCTTTTAATGAGCCACATTCACCTTTTAATTTTCCTATTGAATTTCAAGGAAAATATAATATAGATGATATCGTGCTACCTGAAACCAGTGCTGAAGATGATAGGTGGGTTCCTGAAGTTTTTAAAAACCTTAGCATTGAAGAAAGAAAAGGAATTGTCCGATCGTATTACACTTCAGTTGAGTATTTAGATAAAAATGTTGGACGCATTGTTGATGCTGTTAAAAAAGCGGGAATTGCAGAAAAAACCTTAATCGTTTATATCGGAGATCATGGGTATTTATTAGATCATCACAAACGCTTTGAAAAACATACCATGTGGGAGGAGTCTGTAAATTCTCCACTTATCATTAATGGTTATGGCAAAGGTATTGTTGAGGAGTCTTTTGTTGAGTATATAGATTTAATGCCAACATTACTAGATGCAATTGGGGTTAATCCGATGGAAACAGCACAAGGAAAAAGCTTTTTTCCCTTATTGAAAAATGAGACAGATACACATAGAGATTTTGTCTTTTCGGAGTATTATCCTGATAATAAAGCGATGATTCGTACTAAAGATTGGAAATATATATTTACTAGCGGAGAAAAAGATCTTGCTCAGGGTTACGAAACAGGAAATCCCCCGTCAGGATTGCTCTATAAATTATATGATCAAAAAGCTGATCCAAAAGAACATAAAAATTTGGCAGAAGATTCTGAAAATGAAAAAAGGATACATGATTTAAGAGCGAAAATGCTTCAAGTTTTTATGGATACACATCCTAAAGCAAAAGATCTTCCATCAGGTTTAAGTATAGATGAAAAATTAGTATTCTTTTGTAAACCATCTGATATAATGAGACCTAACACGTCCTACAGGTAAAATTAAATTTGTCGCTTTTTTTGGATAATTCTGCTAAATACCAAAAACAGCACTCCGCAAAGCAACCAAGCAGGTAAGGTTACAAATGATAAAAAAACATCATATTGAACGGATATAAAATAGAATAGACCAAAGCTTATCGCCCAAGCAAAAAACACGGCTTTATTGAATTTGATGTGCGCAACTTCAGCGTAGTTTTTGATGATTCCTGCTCTTTCTGAAAAGAAGTGTTCAAATACGATAATTGCCCCAATGGGTGCTAGAATGAACCCATATAAGGCTACAAACCCTAATAATTTCATAGCAAAAGCAGGAAATATACCTGCTATTGTCGCTATGGTGCCTGCCAATATAGTCACCCAAAAAGTCGATGCTTTTGGGATAATGGCCTGAAATGCCAAACCCGCTCGGTATATAGTTGGGTTGGCGGTGGTCCAGCCTGCCAAAATCACAGCGATGATTCCGAATACGCCAATGGCACTGTGCGCTAAAGGTCCTGGCGCAACAGGTGGAGCTTCCCCGTTTGATAAAAAAGCTTGTGCTTCGGGTGATTTGACATAAACCGCATATAAAAGTGCGGCAGCAATCCATGCCATATAATGACCTATGTACATTCCTGCAGCGGTAGTCCAACCTGAATTCGATTTTTTTGCAAATCTAAAAACTGAAAGATCCGACATGCCGATGTGCATAGCCGCATTGGCAAACCAAGACCAAATAACCACATGCCAGAAGCTGTATTTAATTTGCCCAGGAAAAGGCTCAGAACCTTCCCCCCAAATATTCCAAAATTCCGAAAAGGTACTAACGCCCAATTGTTGTAAAGCAACAACGCCACAGGCTAAAAAAGCAAGTACAATTATGGGAGACATCCAATTGGCAGCTTTTGAAACCGTATCATATCCTCTTGCAGCTATAATAGATATGAGGGCGCCAATGATAACGACTATAACAACCCAAGTAATGCCATTGGGCATGGTGTCTGTCAATCTCGGCATTTCTATATCTAAAGGTACACCTACTGCGGTTGCAGAAACGGTGATCATTGAACCTGCTAGAAAACAGAACAAAATACCATTCGCCAAATTATAACCCGTGACCAGTTTTTTGCCACATATTTTTTCCAATTGGTAGTATAAAGTCAAACGGTTTTTGACTGCAATTTCCGCTGTTAAAAAGCGCCAGGATAGTACCGCTAATAAATTTCCTAATAACAAACCGATAATCAGATCAAAAGCACTTACGCCCGCCGCTAAAAATAAAGGACCGATCATAAACTCGGTTCCTGCGGCATGTTCCCCAGCATACATTCCCAAAAAGCTTTTCCAACCTTTTAGTTTTGAATTGGGTACGGGTTCTCTTTCAAATTCCCCTCCGTCTGTTTCTTCATTATGTTCTACAAGAATATCTTCTGCCATTCTAATTGGTTTTGGTCGGTTATACTAGATGATTTGGTAAATCTTCAATTTTTTCACAGCACAACTGTTCCATCACCTGTTGTAACTGTGTTTTTAAAATAGCTATGGTGTGATCTCCGCCTTGTTTGCCCAATGCTGCTGTGCCGTACATAAAAGTACGCCCCATGAAGGTGAATTTGGCTCCTGTTGCCAACGTTCTGGCTATGTCTGGCCCTGAACGCAAACCGCTGTCCATCATAACTTCTATCTGGTCACCGTATTTTTCAGCAATTGATTTTAATGGTTTTATGGTCGATTCGCCAGCATCTAATTGCCGTCCTCCGTGGTTAGATACAATAATTCCATCAAAACCAAGTCTAATAGCTTGTTCGGTATCTGCTTCTGTTGCTACACCTTTGAGTACCAATTTCCCTTTCCACATATCACGGATCGGTTTTATTTTTTCTTCGTTTAGCCTTCCCGAGAAAGTGTCATCCATAAATTTCCCAAACTGTTTTAAATCTAATCCTTTCGGGATATAAGGTTTTAGTGTTGCAAAAGTAGGTTGACCATGCTTTAAAGTTTGTACTGCCCAATTTGGTTTTCCTAAGATTTGTAAGATGTTTTTAATAGACATACTTGGCGGCATAGACAAGCCATTTCTAATATCATGCGGTCTAAAGCCAAATGTAGGCACATCACACAACACTACTAGAACAGGGCATTCAGCTGCCGCAGCTCTGTTAATCAAATCATCTCTTAAAGAATCTTCTGTGGGGTGGTATAATTGAAACCAAGCCTTTCCTTCTGTTAACTCACTGATTCGTTCTATACTACTGGTTGCTACTGTACTTAAAATAAAAGGAATATTGTGTTTGTGTGCAGCTTTGGCCAATATTTCTGATGCATTTGGCCATACCAACCCTTGTAATCCGATAGGTGCTACACCAACAGGGGCATCATATTCTACGCCAAAAAGTTTTGTTTTTATGGTAGAACTTTTATAAGCTTTAAGGTAACTAGGCTTTAGTTGTACCTCTTGTACTTCTGCCGTATTTCTATGAAGATTTACATATTCATTACAACCACCATCTAAGTATTCAAAAACAAATTTTGGAATTC
>CAZEUV010000198.1:0-1350 GCA_964515285.1 uncultured Maribacter sp.
ACTTCCTTTTCTTTGAAGATAATACCGTAGTTTTTTAATTCAGAAAGTATGGGTTCGTATACTTCTTTTTTAAGGGGAATTTGAACGCCCGGGGTGGTGATTTTTTTGTTGAGGATCAGTAATGTGGCTATGGCCACGGGCAACCCTACGGTCTTGGCCATAGCGGTATGGGTTCGATTTTCACCTAAAACCACCATATTGGCATCCACCTGTTTTTCTTCACCTTTAAGCTCGTAACCGAATTTATGGTACATTACGATCATGTCTTTATCGGTGTCTTTGAGGGTCCAGCTTTCTTCCAGTATTTTCTGAAGCATCTGTGCAGGAGAGGCATTTTTTAGGGTTATCGTTTTATTGTCATCGAACATATTCAGTTCCAACAACTTCCCCCACATAATATCATCTTGGTCTATTTTCAGGTAATGGCGCAATTTCAATTCTACTGAATCAGTGGGCGAATAGGGCAGAAATAGATTCGTAAAATCGCGATATGACATACCCTCTGAGTTTTCAATAGTGTAGCTGTCATCGGTCATGCCCAATTGTACGAACATGTTCCATGCCTTTGAGAAACCCACCCTGCGCATAGTACCGCGGTAGAGGGTCAGCACCTCTTCTAGCCCATAGGCTTCTTTATAATTTAAGGAATCCCTATTGGCATATCCCTCAAATTTTCCATATCCTTCAATATCAAAAAATTCGGTGCGCCGAAATAGTTTGTGATAGGGAATATATTTAAAAGTGCCTTCCTGTAGAAATTTGGCAGCTCCGCCCTGTCCTGCAACTACAACGTTTCTCGGGTTCCAAGTGAATTTATAGTTCCATAGGTTATCATCGCTCTCAGGTGCGACCAAGCCACCGGTAAAAGATTCGAACAATAACATTTTTCCTCCTTCATCTTTAATGCGATCTATAATCTGCATGGCGCTCATATGGTCAATACCGGGATCCAGACCGATCTCGTTCATAAAGATCAGGCCTTTTTCTTTGGCTCGCCCGTCTAGGGTTTTAATCTCTTTACTTATATAGGATGCCGTGACCAAGTGCTTTTCAAATGCGATGCAATCTTCGGCTACCTTTATATGCATTCTTGCGGGAAGCATTGATACCACAATATCACTATTTTCTATGGCCTTTTTTCGATCTTGATCTATGAAAATATCGAGTTGTATTACGGTGCAAGCCGAATGGTTTTTTATTTTGGGTGTAATGGCACTGGGGTTGATGTCACCAATAATCAAATGAAGATTCTCTTGTGCAGCTTTTTCCAAGAAATAATCCAATAGATAAGAAGTTGATTTTCCGGCTCCGACTACAAGTATTTTTCTTGGCATACGTTTTCTTAACTTT
>CAZEUV010000198.1:1450-4411 GCA_964515285.1 uncultured Maribacter sp.
AGTCCTTTAAGTTATGAACAGAACAATTTTGTTGACAGGAACCCTATTCGGACTCTTCGCGGTCGTTTTTGGTGCTTTTGGTGCACACGGGTTGAAAGACCTTATCGATGCAGGTGCCGTACAAACCTTTGAAACGGGGGTTAGATATCAAATGTACCATGCTCTTTTTCTTTTGGTGCTGGGCAGCTTGACCCAATTGCCCGAAAAGCATAAAAAGCTCGTTTATTATTTTGTTGTTGCTGGTATACTTTTGTTTTCCTTTTCTATTTATCTATTGGCTACCAATAGTTTAACTGCCTTTGATTTTAAGACCATTGGCTTTGTAACTCCCATTGGCGGTTTGTTCCTTATTTTAGGATGGGGCGTTCTTGGCTATCGTAGTTTTAAGCATTATGACTAATAAATTCTCAATTTATGGAAGGATAATAGTAACTTTTCATAATTTTACATGCTTAAAACAGCTCTTAAATGAATAAATCGGAAAATGCCTTGAAATCAATTTCCCTTGAAAGTATCGGAATAACACATAACAATATTCGATATCAGTTATCGCCATCTGAACTTCATGCGATTACTTTGGATAAAAACATGGGCAAAGAAGCCTCATCTGGGGCTTTGGCGATTGATACAGGAGAGTTCACAGGGCGATCACCTTTGGATCGTTTTATCGTAAAAGATGAGATTACTTCTGAAGAAGTTTGGTGGGGTGATATCAATATTCCGTTTGAGCCTTCAAAATTTGATGCCCTTCACGATAAGGTTATTTCTTATTTGAACGAAAAAGAGCTCTATGTTCGAGATTGTTATGCCTGCGCCGATCATAATTACCGGATGGATATACGAGTTGTCAACGAATACCCTTGGAGCAATATGTTCGTCTATAATATGTTCATACGCCCTACCAATGAGGAATTGAAAAATTTTGAACCGGAATGGACGGTCATCAATGCCCCTGGTTTTATGGCGGATGCTGAATTGGACGGTACCCGTCAACACAATTTTGCCATTTTGAACTTTACCAGAAAAATCGCCTTGATAGGCGGCACTGGTTATACCGGGGAAATAAAAAAGGGAATATTTTCGGCGCTGAACTTTGTACTTCCGGCACAAAAAAACACCTTGCCCATGCACTGTTCTTCAAATGTGGGAAAGAAAGGCGATACAGCTGTATTTTTCGGACTTTCAGGAACAGGTAAAACCACCTTATCTACTGATGCTTCCCGTAAACTGATCGGTGATGATGAACACGGTTGGAACAATGAAAATGCTATTTTTAATTTTGAAGGGGGCTGTTACGCCAAGGTTATCGACTTATCAGAAGAGAAAGAGCCTGAGATTTACGGTGCTATAAAGAAAGGGGCGCTTTTAGAGAATGTTATCTTAGATGGCAATGGTGTTGTTGATTTTGAAAACACATCCATCACACAAAATACAAGGGTCAGTTACCCTATTTACCATATAGAAAATGTCAAAAGGCCATCCATAGGAAAAAACCCTAAAAATATTTTCTTTTTGACCGCTGATGCTTTTGGTGTATTGCCCCCAATATCAAAATTGACACCCAGTCAAGCAGCATACCACTTTATATCAGGCTACACGGCAAAAGTAGCGGGTACCGAAGCTGGGGTGAAAGAACCGATTCCGTCATTTTCGGCTTGTTTTGGTGCACCTTTTATGCCCTTGCACCCAACGAAGTACGCTGATATGCTAAGTCGCAAGATGAAAGAGGCTGGCGTAAATGTGTGGTTGGTAAATACAGGCTGGACCGGTGGGCCTTATGGTGTTGGCACTAGAATGAAATTAAAATATACCCGTGCCATGATCAATGCGGTGTTAAATGGGGATCTTGGTTTATATTCATATGATGCCTATCACATTCATTCTGTCTTTGGCGTGGCACAACCACGAGAATGCCCAGGGGTGCCTACTGAGGTACTGAGCCCAAGAACGACTTGGGCGGATGATGAAGCCTATTATACTACGGCCTTTAAATTAACAAATGCGTTTCGTGAAAATTTCAAAAAATTCGAATCATATGCAAGTGAAGAGATACGTCGGGGTGGGCCACAACGGTACGCTTTTTAAGCATATATTTTCGTAACCTAGATGGGAATCTTCAGGTACGTGAATTCAAAACAAACAGAATGTTGCTATGAGAATCAAGCCAAGAAAAGGTGATGAGTTACCTTTTGTTAGCCGCGTTGATATATTTCTGCAATGCCATGGTCATTGACGGCGTTTCAGGTGTAGGGGCTTTAATATCACACCGTAGACCCGCATTTGTAACAGCATCAACAGTAGAATTGCCAAATACGGCTATTCTGGTATCTTTCTGTTCAAAATCGGGAAAGTTCTTTAATAACGACTCTATACCAGACGGACTAAAAAACACCAAAATATCATAGTAAACATCTCTCAGGTCAGATAAATCGCTAATAACGGTCTTGTAAAAGATACCCCTTGTCCAATTAACTCCTAGTTTATCCAAAGTCTCGGGCACAGCACTATTGAGTATGTCAGAAGAAGGCAAAAGAAATTTTTCGTTCTTGTACTTTTTAAACAAGACGGTCAAGTCAGTAAATTTCATTTTACCCACATATATTTTTCGCTTGCGGTACACTACGTATTTTTGTAGATAGTATGCTACGGCCTCAGACTGGCAAAAGTATTTCATGCTATCGGGCACCTTAAAACGCATCTCTTTGGATATTCTAAAATAATGGTCGATTGCATTTCTACTCGTAAGTATAATGGCCGTATATTCAGATAAATCTATTTTTTGCTGGCGTACGCTTTTAGCCTCAACTCCTTCGACATGGATAAAAGGCCTAAAATCGACTTTCACCTTTTCTTTGTCAATAAGTTTTGAGTAGGGGGAGTTTTCCATGTTTGGTTCTGGTTGAGACACCAAAATCGTTTTTATTTTCATAGAGACCAATCGTTTAGATAACTACCGATGAT
>CAZEUV010000199.1:0-4401 GCA_964515285.1 uncultured Maribacter sp.
CTATTGATTTCATATCGATATCTCCAGTGGCTTCGCCCATCAATATTTTTTTCTGAACAATTTGTCGTTTTATTTGTCCTTTTTTACTGCCGAAAAATCCGTGTTTGAAAACGGCACTGATCATTTTGGGCAGTATTTTTTTTGACATAGGAGGCAGCTCAGAATCTGCAATATCTGCTGAAGACATCATACAGGTTAAGCTTGAAGCTTTGTCTGGATAATCTAAAGCGATGATTTGAGCGATAATACCACCCATTGAGACACCTACTATATGGGCTTTTACTATTTTCAAACTATCTAAAACCGTTATGGCATCATGGGTCATATCTTTTAGGGTGTAAGAATTTTTCTTTTTCCATTTTTTAGTATAGGGTGACAGTCCTGTACCTCGGTGGTCATACCGAATCACCTCATAACCTGCCTGAGTGAAGTTTGAAATAAAAGCAGGAGGCCAAAAAAGGGCATCAGCTGAATTACCCATGATTAAGAGCACTGATCCTTTTAGTGAATCTTTGGGTTTAATGCGTTCATACCAAATAGTACAGCCTTCTGAGGCGACCAAACCTGTTTCACCTGTAATGATTTCAGGCAAAGGGGTTTTTAAAGAAGCGTTGATAATCTGTTTTGTCTCTTTTGATAATTTGGGCACTGAAGAGCAGGTGTATACGGTCAGCCCTAAGAGTGCTGACAATAGGACCTCACCAAATAGCTTAAATGCCTTTCGGAATAATTTCATTTTTCGACCTTCGATTTCTTCGATAAAAATACAAGATAAATCCTAGTGCGAGTAAAGTGCCGAAAACCGAAGGCAAAAATTGACTATAGGGTTTGTAATCTGGGTATATGGTTCCTGTAGCTGCAGCTAGAAGTGCGGTAAAGGCAGCTATCATTTTGTAGATATGCTCGTACAACCATAAATTCGTGTACTTTTTAACGGGTATGGCATAGCGTACAAGGTCATAGGTAATGGTTAGGAATAAAGCGCCAATGGTCGAATAAATTATAATCGGAGACCAGATCATTCCTATTGATTTAATATAGTATAAATAGTAGATGCCTGAAAATAACGTAATCAAGGCGATGATTATATCAAGGCCCTTTGGTGTATTCGATTTGTTATGTAGTACTCGAAAGCCGGAATAACCGTTGTACCCACTCAATAATGTCAGCACTAAAAGAAACGAGTTTACATCAAATATGATAACTCCAAACAAACCGGTAATGACTACGATAGCCAATAAAATGATAAAAATACGCCCACTTTTTCTGTGTGTCTTACCACCTTTCTTTACGTTCAGGGCAATAATACCAAGTAATAATGCAATAGTACCTGTGCTTACATGAACTATAATATTGGTGTTGTGCAAAAAAGTAAGATTGTCCATTTTAGAAGTTTTGAACAAATCTCTGAGAAATATAAGTGCCAGGCGACCCAACCTATCGGCTGAAGCCTATTTTATTGGGTTTTTCTTGAATTATTTGTATTACCAACGACCTTTATCGAATAAGTCCAAAAAAGCTGGAGTTGATAAACTCAAAAAGTCTACCATAAAATGGGAAAAAATAGCCCACCTTAAACTTCCAGTCTTCAAATAAATTATAGCCCAAACAACTCCCATTATGAATGTAGATATGATTAATTCAATTCCACTATTTACCCCTGAATTTATACCGAAGGCAATGTGGTTAAAAGCAAAAAGCAGACTAGTAAATAATACTGAAGTCCAAATAGGCCAATTATTTATGTAGTCAAGTAAAAGCCCCCTCCAATAGAACTCTTCAATCCAAGGATTTATTAGGGCTAATAAAACCCATGGCAGCCAAACATGCCAACCAGCTAAAGCTTCATTATAGAGTAAAAATATAGGTAAGGGAATTAGCCCAACCAGCAATCCCAAGGCACTCCAGCCAAACCTCCCCTTCGGTCTTACTAACCAATTTTTAATCGAATTAATACCAGCATACTTTAAAATGAAAAATAACCAAAGACCCCAACCAATTAAAATCATAGGCATAAATGCCCATTTTCCGATAAGGTGTCCAAAAATGTAAGCTGCTCCAAAATTTGCGGCGATTATTAAAAAGGGTGATGCAATAACAATATGTTTACTATCCATTTCAAAAGTTTCAGCAAAACTCTACGAAATGAACGGGATAATCGACCCAACCTATCGGCTGAAGCCTATTTTATGGGATTTTTCTTGAATTCGGATGGAGATACTCCCGTATATTTTTTAAAGTAGCGGTTAAAAGAAGATTTTGATTTGAAGCCACAATCAAAGGCGATTCCCAAAATCGAAAGATGGTCATAATCTTTTGACACCAGCCTTTTTTTACTCTCTTCGACCCGATATTGGTTTACAAAATCATAAAAGTTCATTTTAAAGTTTTGATTGATAACTTGGGAAAGCTGTGCTTGGGGAAGATCGAGTTGTTTTGCCAGAATAGGTAAGGCAAGGTCTTCGTTGAAAAAAGGCTTCTCGGTAAGCATATATTTTGTTAACCGTTGGGAATGTGATGCTATCTTTTCATCTGTTAGTCCTGATTTGGCATAGGTAGACGATGCGTTCGAGTCATCCAAAGTAGAGTCTTGTTCATTTTTTGCCGAAATGATATTCGTGAACACCTCTGTTTGCCGAAACCCATAAAAACCGCAGGTTATCAGCATTAAACTCAAGGCGACACTTACAAGGGCGAAGGCATTTTCTAGCTTGAACAGGTTAAAATGTATTGCGCCAAAAATAAAAAAGGAAGCAATGACAAATAAGATAAAATAGGAGTAAACAAGATATCTCACCCATTTTAAGTTGATTTTTTCGTCAAAAGAAAAATAATCACCAATGGTCTTTCTATGTCTTTTCAATAGAACGAGTCCCCAAACGCAGTACACAAAACCAGAAATGGCCATGGGTATAGCATAATACTGAAACCAAACGGGTGCATCTTCTGACAAGTGTAAATACCCATTATCCGCAATCAATATATGACCTGAATATTGTTGAAATACAAAAAAAGAAGTCACATAAAGCAGGTAAACGCTGAGGTGTAAAAGAACCGTTCGCCACGTAAGGCTATTTCCTGTCAGAAAAGTGATGTACAAAAATAAAAGCGGTGCGCCCAATAATGGCAAGGCAAAACCTGTAACTGCGAGTATACCCTCTAGTTCAAATAAATAAATGGTGATTTGATAAAAAGCGATTTGAAGTAAAACGGTCGCTATCCAAAGTAAAAAGAAGTAATCACCATTGGTTTTTCCTTTCTTAAAAAGCAAGACCAAAAACAACAGTAGTCCTGCACCAAGACAAGCATTTAAAATGAGTTCCATTTCAGGTGATTTTCAAACAGACTCTTAAGCTAAGAATTTTCTATGAATAGGGGCGTTTATTCATTGGGTTTAAACGAATTCCACCCCCGAGCGGTCAGAGGAATTTTGGTGTTTGCCCGAGAGATCAAACTGCTTCCCTCATTTTTATCGGTCATATGGCCAATTACCGTAAAGTGCGGGTTTCCCTTTATTTTTGGAAACTCTTTTTGGTCTACCGTAAAGAGAAGTTCATAATCTTCACCTCCGTTAAGGGCAACCATTGTGCTATCGATCTTGAACTCCTCACAGGCGGAAATTACAGTGGGATCCAACGGAATTTTATCTTCGTATAAATTACAGCCAACAGCGCTCTGTTTGCACAAATGTAGAACTTCAGATGAAAGTCCGTCACTGATATCGATCATAGAAGTGGGCCGAACATTCAGTTCTTTGAGCAATTTGATGATATCTTTTCTTGCCTCGGGCTTTAATTGTCGTTCCACAATATAAGAATAGGGTTCTAGGTCAGGCTGGCTATTAGGGTTTACCTTAAAAACCTCTTTCTCTCGCTCTAAGATCTGTAATCCCATATAGGCACCCCCTAGATCACCTGTAACGATTAAAAGGTCATTGGTTTTTGCCCCGTTTCTGTAAGCGATTTCTTTTTCCTCAGCTTCCCCAATTGCAGTGATGCTTATCAGTAAGCCCGTTTTTGATGAGGTTGTGTCACCTCCGATTAGATCAATGTTATATTTTTTAGCCGCTAGGGCAATGCCTTCGTACAATTCTTCCAAGGCCTCTAGCGAAAATCGGTTTGAAACGGCTATAGAGACCGTAATTTGGGTGGCAATCACGTTCATGGCATATATATCAGATAGATTTACCATAACCGCCTTGTACCCCAAATGTTTTAAGGGCATATAGCTAAGGTCAAAGTGTACGCCCTCGATCAATAAGTCTGTTGAAAGTACTGTTTTCTTTCCTTTGAAATCAAGTACGGCAGCATCATCGCCAATACCTTTTACGGTTGATTTATGTTGTACGATAAAGCTTTTGGTCAAATGTTCGATTAAACCAAATTCGCCCAATTCTTCAAT
>CAZEUV010000200.1:0-4285 GCA_964515285.1 uncultured Maribacter sp.
CTAAACTCAAACCACCTCATTACAAAAGGCCAATGCCCTTTTTTCAGTATAGGTTGTATTGTCTACACCGTAAAAACCAACATGGCCACCGTGGTCGGGTATTTCTAAATAGAGATTTTTATTTTGTTCCGCCTCATTGTTGGGGTAGCATTCGGATCCTAAAAAAGAATCGTTTTGGGCGTTGATAATCAAAACCGGTATAGTGATATTAGGTAAAAACTGAAGACAACTACTTTGTTTGTAATAATCAAGGGCATCTTTGAAACCATGTGCCCTACTGGTATAAATATCATCAAAATCTTTTAAGGTCTTTACGTTTTTGATGTCGTTGGCAGAAATTTTATCAGGGAACAACGTATGCTTGACCCATAATTTTTCAACCAGATGTTTTCTAAATCGTTTCGCATACAAAATATTCTTGGGCATGAGCAGTTGTTTTAAAGAACTATGCAAACTACAGGGTACCGAAATAGCTACGGCAGCCTTGATTTCTTTAGGTATGTTGGTTCTTTCTCCCAAATATTTTAGGGCTAGATTACCACCCATACTAAACCCTTTGATAAAAATTTCAGTATACTTTTTGCTTTCCAAAATATGGTGCACAACGGCTTCTAGATCTTCGGTCGCCCCTGAATGGTACGAACGAAACAAACGATTGGTTTCTCCACTGCAACTCCTAAAATTTACGGCACAGGCATCAAAACCATTGCGGTTGAACTGTTTGGCACTACCGGTAATGTAGGCACGCTGTGCATTACCTTCCAATCCGTGTAAAAGAACGATAACCTTCTTGGTGGGGGTTTGCGAAAAGCTATAATCGAGGTCTAAAAAGTCGCCGTCTGCCAATTCCAGTCTTTCACGTTTTTGCTCAAAATCGACGATTTTTCGTGTTAATGCGGTTAAAATGGTCGAAAAATGACCATTTTTAAGTAAAAAAGGCGGATTATAGCTTGAGGTGATAATTGGCATCTAGAAGAAATGTAATGTATTATTTGGGGTAGGTTTCCAAAACTTTGATTTGTGTTTCAATAGCTGTTTTGAATTCTGATTTCAAGGTATCGACCAATTCAGAAACCGAAACCGAATCATCGATTGTTGTCACCCCTTGCCCGGCCGACCAAATGGTTTTCCATGCTTTTGCCTCGGTATCCATTTCTTTTCCGAAATCTATTTTGGTGTCTTTTTTAAGGTCTTCTTCGGTAATACCTGCGGCCCTTAAACTTGCACCCAAGAAATTGGCATGTACGCCAGAGATCGATGCGGTATAGACGACATCGCCTGCACCCGATTCAATGATCATTTTTTTGTATTCATCAGTAGCCTTGCTCTCATCGGTATTGATAAAGCGTGTGCCCATATACGCCAAATCGGCACCCATTTGAAGGGCAGAAGCAATATCTCGCCCAGTACTGATACAGCCAGAAAGCAGAATGGTCTTGTCAAAGAATTTTTTGATTTCGGCAATTAAGCTCATGGGGTTTAAAGTGCCTGCATGGCCACCTGCGCCCGCGGCTACTAAAATGAGTCCGTCTACACCCGCTTCCATCGCTTTTTCGGCATGTCTTTTTTTGATGATATCGTGAAAGACCAATCCACCATAACTATGAATGGCATCCACAACTTGTGATACCGCTCCTAATGATGTTATGACCAAGGGCACCTTATGTTTTACGCACAGTTTTACATCGGCCTCTAAACGTGGGTTGGTTTGATGAACGATAAGGTTGACCCCAAACGGTGCGGCTTTTTTACCAGTTTCAGATTCAAATTTTTCGAGTGCTGCCTTGATCTCTATCAACCATTCTTCAAAACCTTCACTAGTACGTTGGTTGAGCGCCGGAAAAGTACCTACAATACCGTTTTTACAACATTCAATGACCAGTTTAGGGCCAGAAATAAGGAACATTGGGGCTGCAACAGCAGGTAAGGATAGCTCTTTGATAAAATCTGCTTTTAATGGCATTTGATAAATATTTAGAAACTTAGATCAATACAATCGAATCGGTTGCTAAAACTACTACGTATTCTCGTGAAAAGCAATTGTATCATAATGAACTCATAAAGTAACACTTATGACTATGAATTATGGTTATCTTGTAATCGACTCAAACCCTCATCGAGGGTTTGATTCCCTCATTGAGGGTTTGACTAGGAATAAATTTAAGGGATGCTATGATGAAAAGAAGAATTTTTATTAAAAAATCAGGACTTCTTTTAGGAGGGATGGGCATTTTGCCCCAGTGTTCTTTTATATCAAGTGGGAAGAAAAAGAAGTTGGGCGTTTGTCTTGTTGGTTTAGGAAATTACAGCAAGAATTTATTGGCTCCTGCATTACAATTGACCGAGCATTGCCAGCTTACCGGTATTGTTACGGGAAGCCCTTCGAAAATTCCCCTATGGCAGAAAAAATACGATATTCCCGATAAGAATGTCTATGACTATCAAAATATGGATAGGATCGCCGATAACCCTGATATTGATGTTATCTATATTGTGCTTCCTACGGGGCTACACTCAGAATATGCGATTAAAGCTGCAAATACGGGCAAACATGTATGGTGTGAAAAACCTATGGCGAAAACTGTGGTAGAGTGTCAGGCCATAATCGATGCTTGTGCCAAGAACAAGGTCAAACTCTCGATCGGTTACCGAATGCAACACGAGCCCAATACGCAACAAATTATAGAATGGGCTAAGACCAAACCTTTTGGAGCAATAAAAAAAGTGCGGGCCGATATAGGGTATAACATTTCAAACCAGAGCAGTTGGAGAATGTCAAAGAAGTTGGGCGGCGGACTTTTATACGATTTGGGGGTTTATCCGATAAACGCCATGCGCTATGTTACGGGCGAAGAACCTTTGTCGGTTATTGGGCAGCATGAAACCCGAAGAACCGATATTTTTATCGAAGTACCCGAAATCACCACTTTTACCCTTGAGTTTCCTAAGGGAATAAAAGCCACAGGAAAGACCTCTGCCGCAGAAAGGGTAAATATACTGTATGCTGATTGTGAAAACGGTTGGTATGAACTTCAACCATTTCAAGAATATAACGGTGTAAAAGGAAAGGCTAGTGATGGGCGACTTCTTAATGTAAAAATCGAAAACCAACAAGCCCGTCAAATGGACAATGATGCTCTTGCAATTATAGAAGATAGTCTCGTGCTTGTTCCTGGCTTGAATGGCATGAAAGATATTGCCATTGTAGAAGCGATCAATGAATCGGCGGACACGGGTGAAATGGTGAGGTTGTCTAAAAGGTAATTTCTTATCTCACTTGTCACTTTGAGCGCAGTCGAAAGCTAATTTTCTAGTATAATTTTCGACCCTGCTAGCAGGTTTCAAGAAATTTTACATCCACGAAGGACGCTTTCCCTAAATTTTGGGAAAAACTTCTTTTTTGTTACTAACTATGAATAGCCTCTTTGGCCGCAGCGACCACCTTCTTGCTATTTCCAATAAAAATTTGCCCACCTACCAATATTACGGGGCGTTTTAAAAACGTATACTGTTCTAGAATGAGGTTTTTGAAATCTGCTTCTGAGAGTTGCTTTTCATGAAGTCCCTTTTCTCGGTACAGTCTTGCCCGTTTGCTGAACAGGGCTTCATAACTACCTGCCAATTGGCACATTTCTTTTAATTGGGCAGCAGTAATAGCTTCCGTCTTTATGTTCTGCAATTCAAATCCGTCAAGTGGTTGCAGTTCTTTTATAATTCTTTGACAGGTATCACAATTGCCAAGGTGGTATATTTTCTTCATGTCTGTTTAGTTAACATCCATACAAAGAAACCCATTTCCCCTCAATTGTGCTATATTTAACCAATACAAAAACCACTATGGAATTTCTTTTCAACACCACGTTACAAAACCGTAAAATATTTTATAAGTTCTTGAAGAACACCCCAAAAGAACAATTGCTCAAAATACCCAAAGGCTACCGAAACAATATTTGGTGGAATATTGCCCATGTGGTGGTTACCCAGCAAATACTGGCTTATAAATTGAGCAATTTACCAATGCGTATTCCTCAAGAACTAGTAGATAAGTTTCAAAAAGGCACCGTGCCAGATGGTACTGCGACCGATGAAGAAATTGAAGAAATAAAAGGGTTTTTGTTTTCTACCGTTGAATGGGCACAAGAAGATTATGAAAAGGGAATTTTTAAAGAATTCAAGGAATATACCACCAGTCTTAATGTGACCTTAAAAAATGTGGAAGATGCCATTGCCTTTAATGTGTATCACGAGGGATTGCATTTAGGGGTTGTTTTATCGCTTCAGAAAG
>CAZEUV010000201.1:0-4269 GCA_964515285.1 uncultured Maribacter sp.
CGGCATGTACGGCAAAAACCTGCAAGTCGGCCGAAACCCCATAAAGCATCGTATCAACTATAATGGGGTTCATTTGCATCTGTCCATAATCAGTTAAGGAATACGACCAGGCCACTTTTAAATCAACTACATTTTCTGGTGTTATCTGCGATAGGGTAGAATAATGGTTACGGTCAGGACCTCCCAAATAAGAGGACCATGTAGTATAGTTCTTTTTGAATGTATTTGTTTTTTCAGAGGTTCCACAACCTATAAACACAAAGCAAAACAATAGAACGAAACCAACACTACGGACTAAGATTTTAATATACATATTTTGAATGGTTGGATTCTCTAAAAGTAACGAAAAAACAATCAGTTTCTGTAATCATTTTGTCTGGCAACGAAAGGCTATTCAAGGTATAGGAAAATAGGACATTTATGATTTACCAATGATTGGTTCATAAATTGATAGTTTTCGATTATATTAGTGAACTAATCAACCAAAATTGAACCACAATGTCGCAATTAGCAGCAAATGTTTCTAAACGACTCTTTTCTTTAGATGTCTTTCGCGGGCTGACAATGTTTCTTTTGATTGCAGAAGCTGCGGGTTTTCATGAAAATTTCACAGAATTTGCGACGGGCAATGACTTTTTAACGGCTATAGCGCACCAACTGCACCACCACCCTTGGAACGGACTAAGGTTTTGGGATTTGATACAACCCTCATTTATGTTCATTGTGGGTGTTGCCATGCCGTTTTCACTTCGAAAACGCTTGACGTCGGGTAGTAGAAGTGCCGCAACGAAGCATATTTTAAGAAGATGTTTTCTATTGTTCGGTTTTGGGGCTTTGCTGCACTGTGTTTACAGTCATGCCTTGGTTTGGGAGCTTTGGAACGTTCTTGTACAACTAGCTTTTACGATTTTGATTGCATATGCGATTATGAATATGTCGCTTAAAGCTCAAATAGGAATATCGATTGTTTTGTTGGTGCTTACCGAGGTACTTTACCGGGCTTACAATCCTTCGGCGCCCTACGTTCAAGGTCACGAAAGTTTTGGTTCTTGGATTGATATGCTTACCATGGGCAAGATCAATGATGGATATTGGGTCTTTGTCAATTTCATTCCCACTGCAGCGCACACAATATGGGGTGTGATTTGCGGACAAATCCTGCTTACACATAGGGCACATAAAGAGAAATTAAAACTATTTATCATATGGGGAGTGGCGATTTTGATTTTAGGTTTTTCTTTGGACCTATTGCATATTACCCCAATTGTCAAACGCATCGCAACATCTTCGTTTACATTGGCCTCAGGGGGGATAGTTATACTGACCCTTGCCCTTTTCTATTGGGTTATAGATGTGAAAAACCATCATAAAAAATGGATGAAGATTTTTTCAGTAGTGGGCACCAACTCTATTTTTATTTACTTATTTGCCGAAACCGTCGGTGTTCAGTGGTTTAGGGATTTTGGTAAAATTTTCACCCACGGCCTGCTTTCGCCATTGGGAGTTCCGGATAATGTGGCCATGGTAGTGAACGCCCTTTTTGTGCTTCTTATTTTTTGGTACGTTACTTATTTTCTTGATAAAAAGAAAGTGTATTTCAAGGTGTGATCGCGATTAATTTTCACAAAACCATGCACCATAAAATCATCGTAGTTTCCTATTTCTTGTTTTGGGTAAGGGCATCGTCGTAAGAGATTGCACATTTTTTAGAACAATCTGCCCGTGTATGCGGTCAAGACAAATTTTACGGCGATTAAGATCGGTTGCCGTATTATTCATATCTTGTTTGAAAACATACATATGAAATATTTATTCTTGACCCTTATCATCGTTTTTGGTGCTGATTTGACGTTCGCGCAGACAGATACGATTCCTAAAACCTCCTTTACCAAAATGTATTTGCCCGTTTGGCAGGAGGCAACCGAACATTGTATGGCCGTGGCCCAAGCCATGCCCGAAGAACTGTACAACTACAAACCAACGGATATCAGCAAGACTTTTGCCGAACAAATGGTACATATTGGGCATACCGTAGAATTATTGACCCAACGCTATGTTGAAGGAATGAAAGTGGAACCAAATACCCCGGACGCCACTAAAATGACAAAAAATGAAATTATTCTATATATTCAAAAAGGGTTCGATTATGTAACCGGAACAATACGGACCATTGAACAAGAACAGCTTGATGAAACCTGTGTTATGTACCATAGCGGAAATACCGTAAGCCGTGCATTTGCCCTTTTTTATGTGCAAGACCATATGGCCAATCACAGGGCGAAATCGAATTTGTATTTGAGAATGAACGGAATTGAGCCACCAGAGTATACATGGTAGCTACGACTATTTTAGAATGCTGGTATATTTGCTTTCATTTCCCAAAAGCTCGGTAGCCGCCAAAATGGCGTCATCATGTTGCAGGTAAAATTCATAAAGCCCTTCTCGGTAGAAATAACGCTTAACGATCTCGCTTTCGAGTTTGCTTTGAATTTCTTTTTGATAAGTTGTTAAAGCAGCGGTTTTGCTTTTGTCAATTGTCAACAAAAGTGTTTTGTAATCATTTTCCAGCGCATCATTGAAAATTACATCTTCTTTATCGCTCATTGCTGATTTCAAGGCTTTTTCGGTCTTCGTCTCAAACGAAAAATCACTTCCTAATACATAGTGTTTGAAATTCTGAAAATCACTTTCTGAGAACTTGAAACTAGATATATCGTTTACCTGGTTCTTGTAATAGTACTCAGTTGCAAAATTAAAAATCACATTGCTGTTCATTAGGGCGGTAGTAAGGGTATTGGCTTTTGACGCAGCAATTTCGATGTCTGGCAAAACACCACCTCCATCCTTAACGACTCGACCGTTTCGAGTTTTAAATTCATTGAAAGTGGTATTTCTAACAGCATGATTATCCTCATCCCTGTTCCAATAGTCTAAAGATTGAATACATCTTCCCGAAGGTGTGAAATACCTGGAAATGGTTACTTTCAATTGAGTGCCATAAGTTAATTTTAAAGGGCGTTGTACCAGACCTTTTCCAAAACTTCTTGCGCCCATGATCACTGCACGATCTAGATCTTGTAAACCACCAGAGACAATTTCACTTGCAGAAGCACTGTTGCCGTTTACCAAGATCACTAAAGGAATCTCAGCGTCTAAAGGTTTGCTCTTGGTCTTGTATTCCTTATTGAATTTTTTAACTTTCGATTTTGTAGTTACGATCAATTCGCCCTTGTCAACAAATAGATTGGTGACATTGATGGCCTCTGACAATAATCCGCCTGGATTTCCACGTAGATCCAAGATGATTTTTTCAGCACCTTTTCCCTTTAAGTCAATTAGGGCTTCTTTTGTTTGGTTAGATGCTTTTGCATTGAATTTTGCCAATACAATATAACCGGTTTTACCATTGACCATTCTATAAAAAGGTACCGCATCCACTTCAACGCCCCCTCTGGTAATTGTTGTTGTTTTGGTCTCATTTTGTCGTTTGTAAACAACAGTGACCGATGTGTTATTGGCTCCTCTTAACAATTCGCTGGCATTATCGTCAAAATCAGAGACATTGACCCCTTCTATTGTTATGATTTCATCGCCAGCTTTTAGTCCGGCCTTATCTGCGGGATAATCTTTATAGGGCTCAATAATCAATAGTTTGTCTTTGTAAGAGCGAACGGTGGCCCCAATACCCGAGTACTCTCCCGCATTGTTTATCTTGTAGGCTTCAACATCTTGCTCATTTAAGAATTTGGTATAGGGATCTAACTCATCAAGCATGTTTTTGATGGCGGTATCCATTAATTTTGCAGGGTTGGTTTCATCCACATAGTTCATGTTAAGTTCCTTAAAGAGGGTAGTGAAAATCTCGATCTGCTTGGCAATTTCGAAAAAATCACTTTTAAAACTACTTCCGACTACAAGGAACACTATTGCGAATACCGGAATTAAAACCTTCTTTTTTAATATTCTATTCATGACTGATTTTCTTTTTGAATTTGGCGAGTACCAGTTTCATATTGCTTTCTATGGTTTGGTACGGGGGCATATCTTTCCCAAGGTATAAAAATAGGAACGCATAAGTGCTGTTACTATTGTTAAAAACAAGCTGTTTGTTCATTCGGTAACTTTCACGTAACAATCGTTTTATGCGGTTGCGTTTTACAGCACTTTTAAAGTTTTTCTTAGATACGGTGACGCCTGCTTGAATCAGCACATTTGTGGGCAACTCGGTTTTTAGATAGATTAGCTTTACAGGGTAGTTCGACACGCTTT
>CAZEUV010000202.1:0-2973 GCA_964515285.1 uncultured Maribacter sp.
AACGGGTTTTTCGTTATCTTTTTCATCTCCCTTTTTATCATCGTCACTTTTCTTCGTGAATGCACTTGTTTTTAAGGCCTTAAACGTAGATTCTTTTCCGTTGGGAAGGATGAGTTTACCACCCAAATTATCAGAATCAGCCGGTACTAGACCGGTCATGCGATAGTTCTTCATCCCTTTATCCGAAGAAAAGGAAAAATCTACCCAATTGTTCTTGTACGCTATTTTTGATTTTAGTTTGTTGGTGTCTTGTTTTATCTCGACTTTTGGTGCACCGGGCTTACCTGTAATCGATAATTTATAGGTCATACCACCTACTGATAGATCATAGTTGCCGCGAATGTCTTTTAGGTTCTTATCGTTGATGACATTTTTGTTGCCTTGTACCCAATTTTCATATAGTATGGTCTCTTTATCAAAAATGTCGCCCGAGCTAATCAAGAAATTTGCCTGACTCCCAATTTTCAAGGAACCTATGCTATTTGATTTTCCGAGAATGGAAGCAGGTACCGTAGTCAAGGCCTCCAAAGCCTTTGTTTTTGAGAGTCCGTGTTTTATGGCTTTCATCAATTTCCCTTTGAATTTTGAGACCGATTTCAAATCGTACAAGGTAAATGAAAACGGAACGCCGTTTTCAGCCAAAACCTTTGGGTTTGTAGGTGCTTGGTTCCAACGCCGCATATCTTTCAAGGCGACATAATCAGCCTGAAAAGGATTGGAAACATCATAGGCGTCGGGAAAATTCAGTGGTAGAATAAACTTGGCGTTCGTACCTTTTATATCGGCTATGGTTTCATATTCGTTACCTCCACCCAAAATGGCATATTGAATGCCGTTGGCATCCCCAATTTTATCTGCTCTAAGTGCATTGCCTTTATCCTTGGCCTCAAATATCTGCACGAGATCCTTGTTCTTTAATAAGGCTTCTAAAGAGCGATCCTTGGTGTTTGAATTTCCTTTTGCGTACCAATCGGCATCAGAATACATTTGTCGCAGCAGGGCTATGGATCCCATCAAGGAGGTTGGGTAGGCTTGTTTTTTGATGATGCTTCTTGAAAACGAGAAATATTGGGCCGAACGATCATCCAAAATTCTATTGGCATCGCTGCCCTGACCGTTTAACGCAATGAGCACTCCGGTGCCTCTAGCGACTCCGTCTTGAACATGCGAGTTGACTACGCCAAAACCGACATCACGCAGTTCTTTGGCTTTTTTATCGTCGTATTTGAACTTTACAACGGCATCGTTTTCGGGCATGATATGGTCGTTCCAATAAAAGCCTTCCCTTGAGGTATTGTATTGTGCTGCCCTACCACCACCTTTAGGCTTTTTTGGCTGCTCTACACCAAACTTTGAATACACATCTATAAAGGAGGGATAAATAGATCGTCCCGTTAAATCGACCACTACCGAATTCTTGGGTATGGTTACCGATTTACCTACCTGTACTACTTTTCCATTTTGAATAAGCAGTGTTCCACCCTCAACGACCTGCGTTGGCGTAATATGTATTTTGGCATTTGTAAAGGCGGTATAGTTGTTGTTTTTTGATTTTACACCGTCATTTTCAGGAAAATAATCTTGTGCAAATAAAGAACTGCTGCACCATAGAACGGTGAGCACGAGAAGTCTCATTTTCATATCTGTATGTAGTTCGTTAATTAGTCTTTCTAAAAATAAGACAAGTGGAGGGATTACGAGTGTGCTAGGGCTATTTTAACAGTAAATAATTATGGAGCAGTTAGATTGCGGAGCGGTTTTCAAGATAAGTTCAAGTTCAAGTTCAATCGAACTTTGTTTTGAACTTGCACTTGAACTTTATAATGGATACTTCTCATGATACCCCACCAACAAATTCACCACCTTGCTATAACTCTTGATACCATCTTGCTGGTTGTTGGCTTTTAAAAAAGTGCTAAAAACGGATTTAAAAACAGGCTCAAACGGATTCTCGTACGCATCGTGAAAATCTTGCAATTCTTGGTAGTTTTTCTTGGTGCCTTCGTTCAATTTTGCAAAGATCTGTTCAAAGGCCTTCTCATCGGTGCGGTGAACGGCATTTAAGCAATAACTTAAGGCGTATGCATAGGCGGAGTATTTAAAATATACATCCTCGTTTTTTACGGTCACCAAATAGCCCACAAGATTGGTTTCGTTTTCTGCGGAATACCCGATTTGATGCCCAATCTCATGCCCACTGATAATAGGAAATCGAAAAACAGGTGTTTTTTGGTTTACCTGAGCCTCATTGGTAAACGGATTCAAATACCCCCCAATACCCATATAACTAGAAACAACACTGAACATTGATTTTTTTATACTTGGCCGTTCATAATTAAAAAGGGGCATGAGTTCATCAATTGCATTATAGCCATCAATGGTTTTATCAATAATCTCATTTCGGGTATAGGGTACGTGCACTATGGTAGTACTATCAGCGGTGATTTGAAATTGTAGTTCATTGGTTTTGACGACCAATCTTTCGGTTAGATCTTTTATTTCTTCAAAGGTTGCTACGTCGTTTATAGCAAGGGTTTCTGAAAGGGGTTGGCGATAGTAGTTGAGTCCCCAAACGATATGAAAGGTAAAATAGAAGACGGAAAATACCATGACGGCATCCCGTAAAAATTTGAGTTTGTTTGCTTTGATCTTGCTCCAATTCTTAAAAAGGTAGCGTATGGCCAATAGAAAAATTATTGTATAGATAATCTCACCTACTGAAAAGGGAATCCACCCAAAAAGAGTTCTGAAAAATTTAGCGATAATGGGGTACAGACCCTTGCTGTAATAATTTTCAATCCAATCAGGATGGACACCCAACCATTTCACCAAAATAATCTGTGGAATGATGCTCAGGGCGATACCGTTTCGTAGTTTGTTTTTCAATTGTTTTTTGTTTCACCTCTCCTTCGGAGAGGTCGGAACTGCTTTTCTGCAGTTCCGGGTGAGGACAATACAAAGTTTCATTTGTGT
>CAZEUV010000202.1:3073-4266 GCA_964515285.1 uncultured Maribacter sp.
TTTGCCGATTTAAACGCCGTACCACGACCTTCAAAAAAAGAGGAGCGCGTCATTCAATTTATGTTGGATTTTGGAAAATCACTCGGTTTAGAGACTTTTTCAGATGCTGTGGGCAATGTGATTATCAGAAAACCGGCCAGTACGGGAATGGAAAATAGAAAGTGCCTTACCCTGCAATCTCATTTAGATATGGTGCATCAAAAGAACAAAAACACCGTTTTTGATTTTGATACCCAAGGTATTGAAATGTTCGTTGAAGAAGATTGGGTAAAGGCCCAAGGCACTACTTTAGGCGCCGATAATGGGTTGGGCGTTGCGGCCATTATGGCTTTGTTGGAAAGTACTGATATTCCGCACCCGCCCTTAGAAGCTTTGTTCACTATTGATGAAGAAACGGGCATGACAGGGGCAATGGGGCTAGAAGCTGGTGTTTTAAAAGGAGAAATACTTTTGAATTTAGACACCGAGGAAGATGATGAATTGGATATTGGCTGTGCTGGAGGAATTGACGTTACCGCAACATGCGCGTATACTGAAGAAGCTGTTGCTGATGAAAGCAAAGCCTATACCATTACGGTCAAAGGATTGAGCGGTGGTCATAGCGGAATAGAAATCCATAAAGGTCTGGGCAACTCGAACAAGATCATGAACCGTTTGTTGTACCAAGGTTCTTCAAATCACAACATCAAGATTTCAATGATCGATGGGGGAAGTCTGAGAAATGCCATTCCAAGAGAAAGTAATGCGCTGATCGTAGTTGATAGTTCACAGGCCGATGCCTTTGAAAAGGATTTTAATGCCCTAGGGGAAACCATTAAAACCGAACTTGATTTTATTGAACCTAATCTGGCCTTTGTTTTAAAAGCGTGCGAGTTACCTGAAAAAGTAATGGAAGCCGATACCCAAGATAAATTAGTGAAAGGTATTTATGCCGCCCACAATGGGGTCTATGCGATGAGCGCATCCATTCCTGATTTGGTGGAGACATCGAACAATGTCGCTAGGGTAGAAGTAAAGGGTGGAAAAATACAAATAGGATGCCTGACCCGATCCTCGGTAAATTCGGCCAAAATGGATTTGGCCAATGCCTTGAAATCGACTTTTGAACTTGCCGGATGCCAAGTAGAACTTAGTGGTGAATACCCGGGATGGAACCCAAATCCGGATTCTGATATACTCGAGGTGCTAAAAGA
>CAZEUV010000203.1:0-4211 GCA_964515285.1 uncultured Maribacter sp.
GGCAAGAGCCAAAATTATCCAATCTATCGTCTTGACACATTGTAGGAATTTCTTCAGATTCTATTCTTCGAACGAATTCTAAAATGGTTTCGTCTTGCTCGTATTGGTGTTGTATGTTGTTTATATATGCAATCATAGTTAAGTTATTTCACAAAGTTCCACAAAGAAACACGAAGATTCACAAAGCTTATATTTTGAATCTTTTTATTCCTTCTTTTAAAAGTTTTACATGAAAATTTAGGAGTAAACCAAGATTATAGTTTCCTAATTTCATGTATGTTAATATCTGGGCGGTATGAACGTCTGTTAAAAATTCAACAGTTTTTAATTCAATAACTACTTTGTTTTCAATTAGTAAGTCTATTCTGTAACCGTGATTTAGTTTGACTTCTTTATAGATAATTGGTAGTGCTTTTTCCTTTTCGACTTTTAATCCTTGACTTCTAAGCTCATAAAATAGGCATTCTTGATAAGCTGACTCTAATAATCCAGGACCAAGAGCTCTATGCACTTCAATTGCTTTGCCAATAACGATATTAGATATTCTTTCTTCAGTCATTTTCCTTAGTGCATCTTCGTGCATCTTCGTGCCTCTTTGTGAACCTTCGTGTAATAATTATATGGTTAAGAGAAATACCCCCGCAACTCATCCTCAAAATACTCCAAGCCATTTTTAATAGGCAAGGGAATTCCACCACCCAAAGCACATAAAGAGCCTAGCTCTAAAGTTTCTATCAAATCATCAAATAACTGTCTGTCAATTTTATAAGCTGAATGCTGGGCTTTTTTTAGCATTTCAAAGCCACGGTGTGATCCAATTCGGCAGGGATAACATTTTCCACAAGATTCATCAGCTGTAAACTTCAATAAATGTTCTAAAAATTGAATCATAGGAAAATCTTTAGGAATTGACACCACACTAGCATGACCTAATAAAAAACCATGTTTGCCTAAAGACTCAAAATCTAATGTTAAGTCTGCAATTTTATGGAGCGGAACAATTCCACCCAAAGGCCCACCAATTTGAACCGCTTTTATATCCGATTTAAACCCTTTGCCAAAATCGTCAAAGACGGTTTGTAAAGGCGTTCCCATCTCTATCTCATAGATTCCAGGTTGGTTGAAAAAACTGTCTAAAGACACTAATTTTGTTCCTGTTGATTTGCCATTGCCCAAGTTGGCATAAGCAGCTCCTCCATTTTCTAAAATCCAATGGATATTCGCAAAGGTTTCCACATTGCTTAATACTGTTGGCTTGCCATACAAACCATATTGTGCAGGGTAGGGCGGACGAACACGTACTTCTGGGCGTAAACCCTCAATAGAATTCAATAAAGCGGTTTCTTCACCACAAACATAAGAACCTTGTCCGCGTATAATTTTAAAACGGAATCCGTTTACTAAGTTTAAAGCCTTTAGCTCTTCAATGGCAGCAGTTACTTTACGTACAGAATCTGGATATTCTCTTCGGATATATAACACGCCTGTATCAGCTCCAACGGTCAATCCAGCCATAAGCATGCCCAACAATACCTTGTGTGGTTGGTGCTCCATCAAATACATATCAGAATAGGCACCAGGATCGCCTTCATCTGCATTGCAAACAATGTATTTCTGCTCTGAGGTTTCTTTACTTACCGCATCCAACTTAAAATAGAATGGAAATCCTGCACCACCACGCCCACGTAAGTTGGAAGTTTTTAATTCTTCAATAACCTGTTGTTGTTTGTCTTTAAAAGTATCCGTCAAAGCATAAAAATCGGCAATGTTATCGATACTAGATGTTAGAATTGGAGTAGTATTGCAATCTATATCGTAAAGATTGTTTCCCTTTGAGAAGATGGAAGATGGGCCTTTTAGTATTTCAATTAACCCTTCTTTGGTACTTGCCGAATAAGTTTTGTCATCATATAAAAAAGCATGACTTTGATGGCAATGTCCTAAGCATGGCACATGACCAATAGTATCAGCATCGACCAAGCTTGCTAAATTCTCATGTAAATTCTCTTGTGTGCCAGCAACCATACACGCTGTACCATTGCAGACATGCACTGTTTTATTTTGACTTTCAGGTCGTAAAAAATCGTAGAATGATGCTGTACCAAATACTACGGAATTGTCAATTATAAAACGTTTTGATAATTCGTGATATTCTTCCTCAGAAGCTGATTTCTCTGCTAATTCAGCTATGTTTTCAAAAAGATTATCATCTAATTCTTTTCTGTAGGATAGTGAGCGTATATTTTTATTTGCCATGATTACGGGTTAATTGCACTAAATCTTTATCTAAGGTAGCTTATATTTTATAGTTATTATCTGCGACAGTTTCCAAAATGTATCTTTCTTAGTATTGAACTCGTTTAAACTTTTTCAATTGGCTAAATCCCGAAGCCTCGGGAGCGCTTTTGCACCCTGTTTTTGTCTTTTTTTTCCTTCCGTAGCCTTGCTATGCAACTCAAAAATGCCTTCAACATGGCACAAAAGTGCTAATTTTCGCCTCAATCCAAAAAGTTTAAACGAGTTCATTAAGAACAAGTGTGTTGCGCTTAATGAGTTGAACACAACATTTTTATAACAGTCAATATTTTTAGGCTATTGGCTCAAAACTGCTCAGGGAGCGGATGTTCCCATCCTTCGCGATACCCCCGTTGTAAAAGTTTGGTGGCTTCAGGGTCGTTTATCACGATTCTTTGTGATGGGTCATACGCCAATGGTCGTTGGGTTTGCATAGCTAAATTCGCTAGAATACAACTGGCCGTAGAAATATGCCCCTCTTCGATATTGGCTATCGGTTGCGAACCTTGATCAATAGCCCACAAAAAGTCGAGCATATGGTTACGTGTTGCAGGAGCAACATGTAGCTCGATACCCTTTTCCGTGAGGTCTTCAGGATATTTCTCACGCTCATAGCCCACATCTTTGTGTATGGTTTTACCATCGTCGTGGGGCACAAAATCATATTGATGCACACTTCCTGATAATGTTCCTTTTTCGCCATATAGCTTGAATGCCCATGGGTATTCTGGATCTGCCGGGGCGCCCCAGGTTCTATGTTTCCATATACAATTGAGGTCTTCAAATTCAAAGATTGCGGTTTGGGTATCCGTAATATTCGCCTTTGCTTCTTTCTGAACATAAATTCCTCCGGTCGAACTAATACGTTTGGGCCACCCAAGATCGAGCATCCAACGAACGGTATCGAACATATGTACACACATATCTCCCATAATACCGTTGCCATATTCCATAAAGGCACGCCATCTTCCGTGAGGTACGCCATCAAATTCACGTAAGGGTGCAGGTCCTGTCCATTGTTCATAATCGAAATATTGAGGAACTTCTTGAACAGGCCGGTTGCCCTTGTCGCGCATATGGTAATAACAACAAATCTCTATATGAGACACTTTTCCTAAAAGACCCGCATCTACGATATTTTGTTTTGCTTCTATTAAATGCGGGGTGCTCCTTCGCTGTGTACCAACCTGTATCACCTTGTTATAGTGCTTTGCGGCCACAACTAAGGTCTCACCTTCCATTACATCTACACTTATAGGTTTTTGAAGGTATACGTGGGCGCCTGATTTCAAGGCTTCGATACCTTGAAGCGCATGCCAATGATCTGGCGACCCTATGAGTACTATATCTAGATCCTTCTCTGAGAGCATTTTCCGATAATCTGAGTACATTCTAGGTTTTTTCCTTGATTTTTGCCTTTGACCGACAAGGTTCGCGGCTTCGGTCAACATCTGTTTATCAACATCACAAAGTGAGATAACCTCAACATTCGCGATTTGTATAAGCCTGAACAGATCACTTTTGCCATACCAGCCGGTACCTATCAACCCTACACGTATGACTTTTTCGGTGTGCATAAGGTCAATACCATACAATCCAAAAGAGGATAATGCCATTGCCGCAGTAGCGCCTTTTAAGAAATTACGTCTATTGATGTAAAAGTTTTTGGTTTTCATATCGAAGGGGTCTATTTTATAATTTCATGGTAAACATCATATCCAAATTGAAAAGTGGCTATAATTACTTGCCCAAAGAGGGTATAAGTTAATAAATGATTTTTATTAAACCATTGATTTTTTTTCATTGGACTTTCTATGGATGGCTTATTAATTTATATTTTATGTACGTTGGTATAAAAAATTAGCTATAATTTCAAGGAAAACATTAAATTGTAGCGACTAAAACAACAACTATGC
>CAZEUV010000204.1:0-4187 GCA_964515285.1 uncultured Maribacter sp.
TTATTGGTGCCGGGGAAAAAAGTTGATGCGGCGCTTTGGTTCAAATTCCATCCATAAGTTCCGTTCAGACCTATTTTAGGCAGATACCCTGATTTACTTACCTTGATATCATAGGCATTGATGTTCAAATTTTTATCGGTCTGTAAAATTGCCACATTATTAAGGTTCGCTTGTGATACATACTCTTCTAATTGAATTCTGGGAATAAAACGTACCAAGGTATCTACCTGATAGACCTCGTTCAGATCTTGGTTTAGAACTACGTTCATATCCCTTTTGGTATTGGCCAATTGCAGACGGGTATTCAATAGATTAATGCTGTCGTTGGTAACATCAACTAGGGCATTTAAAATATCGAGCTTGGTGTTCTGACCATATTCAAAGGCATATTCGGCCCTTGTTATTCGTTTCACGGAAATTTCCATCGCTTGCTGAAGAACATTTTCGTTTTCGGTAAGGCGTGCGATTTCAAAATATACACTAAAAAGCTGAAGTATAGTGTTTTCTATGGTTTCCCTGGCCTGTAATTCGCTCAACTGATATTGCTCTTTTAAGCGTTTGAAATTATAAAACCGCCCCAGACCATCAAATAGGGTGTAATTGGCATTCAAAGCGGAATTGTAACGTTGTGCTTCGGCTTTGTAGATATCCAAATCGGCCCTTGGTGTGCCATCTTGGTTAAATTGACCGGGGAACTCTATTTCTGAATCATTGCGATTGTAATTGGCCGTCGTCGTATTGCTAAGTGTTGGCAAATAACCTGAATTTAAGATGCCTTTATTGTTCTCGGCAATCTCAATTCGGTTTTTGGCCACCATGATTCCAAAATTATTTTTCAAGGCCAATTGAACAGCATCTTCTTTTGATAGCAATTTTTCTTGCGCGGTAATTTCAAAAACCACGGACAGCAATATGATGGTAAGTATATAAACTTTATTCATTCTGTTTAGCCTTCTGATTTCTTTGAGGTTGTTTGTTGATGCTTCTCTGAGGTATTCGAATTTTCTTTATAAGGTTGTGCTAAGTTCGCTTGCAGATAAATACCCTCTTTTTGTTCTTTAATTGCTCGCTCAACTTCCTCCTTGGTGATCTTGTTGCCCGTCGCCAACCATTTGGTAATCACTTTTAACTTATTGCTGAAAGAGAGAAACAAAGGCAACATCAATAGTGTTAGCACAGTGGCAAAACCAATACCATAGGCAATTGATATGGCCATGGGCTTTAAAAATTGCGCCTGTCTACTTGTCTCCATCATCAACGGGGCCAAACCGGCAATCGTAGTAATCGAGGTCAAGAAGATAGCTCTAAAACGAGAGCGCCCCGCTTCGTAGATGCCCTCGTCAAAGGTCATTCCACTACGAAGGTTACTATTGAATTTACCAATGAGCACCAAACCATCATTGACCATAATACCCAACAAGGCGATAATACCCAGCAAGGAAAGGATATTGACAGGAAAATCATGTATCCAATGTCCCCAAGCTACAGCGGTAAGACTAAAGGGAAACAACAAGAGCAACATCAAGGGCTGACTGAAACTGCGAAACGTAAAGGCTATGGTTATATAAATCAGAAACAATATCGTAAGCCCGGCTGTTTTTGCTGATTTAGCCATTTTTCCGGCCTCTCTGTTCTGGCCTTCGTAAGACGCCGAAACCGTCGGATATTTAGACTGTATCCTTGGCATGATATTATTCTGAATATCAGACATAACATCAGTGGCACTAGTCTCTTTAGCATTCTTTATATCAGCGGTAATCTGTATTTCACGCTGACCGCTCAAACGATTGATGGCCACGTCGCCCCTTTCAATGGTATAATCGGCGATTTCCTTTAAAGGCACTCTACTGCCATTTGGGGCAGCAATACGCATTTCATCTAAATCAGATATCGAGGATCTATTCGCTCTATCATATCGCACCCATACCCTAATTTCATCTTGCCCTCTTTGAAAACGCTGTGCTTGGGCACCGAAAAAGCCAGCACGTACTTGGTTCATGACATTTCTAAGATCCAAGCCCAACAAATAAGCATTCTCCTTTAAGGTCAAACGTATCTCTTTTATACCCTCTGGATCATTATCAGCTATATCTTTTAAGCCCGTATTATTCTCTAAAGCTGTTTTTAGCTCTTTTTTGGCAGCTTTGAGCTCTTTAATATTGTTTCCTAAAAGAGATACTGACACAGGAGAGCCCCCAAAGTTACCGCCCGAACCATAAATCAGGCTTTCTGTCCCAATGACCGGACCTACCAACTCACGTAATCTATTGGTGACCAAGGCAGAACGTACAGCATCGGGTCTTTCTTCACCTGGCAATAAATTAATGACCAAGGTCGCCGATGAAGAACCTGGACCTACATTCTTTATTACATTTTCAAAAAGTATTTTATCCGTACCTTTTAAATACTTCTCTGTTAATTCTTGATTTACGATTTCGGCCTTGTCTTCGATCAAAGTAATTATCGAATCGGTTATCTTTTCATTAGTGCCATTGGGCATCAGCAATTCTACCTGTATGCGATCACTTGCGATTCTTGGAAAGAACGAAGTTCTTATAATACCACCCCCTATAGAACCAAAAGTCAAAATCAAGGCCATGGCAAAGAAGGCAAAGGTCAACACCTTATATTCTAAAGTGAATTTGAGCATGGGGCTGTATAATTTATCACGCATCCAAGCCATAAAGCGGTCTCCGGCCTCATTGATTACCCTGAGCTTGGCAAAGGCCTTGGCGAAACCAGTCTTTGGTGTTTTAGAAACAGGTTGCAACGCTTTTGAATGCGCCAAATGTGCAGGTAAAATAATCAATGCTTCAATCAACGACACAACCAAGGTCAAAATCACGATTACCGATACCTCGCCAAAAAAATCACCTATTCTACCATCGAGGAAGAGGAAAAGAGAAAATGCTAAAATCGTCGTGATAATGGCAGAGACAATGGGCGGAATAACCTCTATAGTACCATCTATGGCCGCCTGTACCGGAGACTTTCCTTTTTCATAGTGCTGGTATATGTTTTCAGCAATCACAATACCATCATCTACCAAAATACCGATAACGATGATCATTCCGAAAAGAGACAGTACATTGATGGTTACATTGAAAAAGCCTGCAAAAATGAACATTCCCAAAAAAGCAATCGGTAGGCCAAAAGCCACCCAAAAAGCCAATCGGGTATTCAAGAAAAGGGAGAGGAAAATCAGCACTAGAATTATTCCCATTACAGCATTCTCGGTCAAAAGCTGTGTTCGTTGTGTCAAAGTGGTAGATAAATCACGTACTACGTTCAACTGTACGTTGTTGTGCTTCTGGTTAAATTCTTCAACATACGCTTTTACCTTTTCTGCAGAATCGACTAAGTCTTCTGTGTTGGTACTGGTAATTGTAGTATTGACAGCCAAATCTCCATTGAAATATGAAGCGTTGGGGGTTTCTGAAAACCGATCGCGAATTATAGCAACATCCTTTAAACGAACCGTCTGCCCTGTGGGATCTGCCTTGATGATAATATTAGAGAGCTCATTGCCATAATACGAACGATTGTTGGCCCGTATCAGATATTCTTCGGCATCGGTTTTGATTTTTCCGCCCGTAACTAAAATATTGGCTTTGCCCACCGCTTGCGAAACTTCAGAAAAAGATAGATTATACGCCAATAAACTATTCTCGTTTACGGCAATCTCTATTTCTTCTTGCGGATAACCCGAAATCGTAATTTGTGAAATACCCTCGATCGCCCTAATATCATTTTCTATTTGTCGACCGATCTGTTTTAGGGTGACCAAGGGAATCTGCTCGCCACTAATGGCGAAACTTATGGTCTGGCGAACAATTTCCAATTTTGAAACGACCAAGGGTTCCATGCCCGTAGGAAATGTAGGTACCCTATCGACCGCATTTTTGACTTGTAGCAACATGAAATCGACATCTCTTCCTTTCTCGATTTCCACATTGATGTTTCCGCTATTCTCCTTTGAGGTCGAAGTCACCCTGTCTACACCTTCAAGGCCTTTCAGGTTGTCTTCTATCTTCAATACAATACCTTCTTCAACTTCTTGCGGCGAAGCCCCGGGATAGGTAATCTGTATGCGGATGTTCTTTGAGTCGGTCAAGGGGAAAAAAGACGACTTCAAAGAATAAGCACCTGCAAGACCGAAAACAGTAAAAGCTATAATAATAACATTT
>CAZEUV010000205.1:0-2014 GCA_964515285.1 uncultured Maribacter sp.
AAACAAAAACATTGAAAATGGAAGCGTTTAACCGATTTTTAAAGCAATTTCCCCATTACACTCCAAAGGTATATGACACGGTACTACCCTATCTTTCTGTACTACAATTGCAAGCCGGAGACTACTTTTTACGACAAGGGAAAATATGCAGGAATATCGCTTTTATCGAAGAAGGATTTATGAGGTTGTATTATCTCAATGATGGTAAAGAAATAACCAATTGTTTCTGTAAAGAAAACACAATCACAACGTCGTACAGTAGCTTGATAACTAGAAAGGAAAGCGATATCGCCATTCAAGCAATAGAACCTTCCAAACTGATCGTGCTATCGTACGATTCATTACAAAAAATGTATGAACAAGATCTATTTTGGCAACAACTAGGTAGATTAGCCGCTGAGAACGAGTTCATTACCACCGAATTTCACAATAGATTTTTGAGAGACCTATCAGCTACAGATAGGTACCTTCAGGTCTTGGAGAATGAAAAGGAACTTCTACAACGAGTTCCTTTAAACTATTTGGCCACTTACCTGCAAATTGCACCCGAGACTTTAAGTAGAATCCGGAATAAAATATCTCGAACTTGACCCAAGTCAATTGATAGGCTACATATCTTCCTGAACTTTGTTTTATTATTAAATCGTAAAATTCAAAAAAATGGATGCAAATTCGGTAAAACAATCTGTAGTGGAAAGCTACGGGAAACTAGCAAAATCGACAAAAAACGGATTATTCTCTAAGTTATTCGCTTGTTGCGACCCAAATGAGAATATCAATCAAGTGGGTAAAGCCATTGGCTATTCAGAAGAAACCCTAAGCTCTGTACCCAAAGGGTCGAATCTAGGTGTGGGCTGTGGTAACCCATCAGCATTGGCTGAAATAAAAAATAGGGAAACGGTTATAGACTTAGGTTCAGGAGCAGGCTTTGATGCATTTATCGTTTCACGTATTGTAGGAGACAATGGAAAAGTGATAGGTATTGACCTATCAGATGAGATGCTGGATCTGGCAAAAGAAAATGCAAAGAAGGGCAACTATGCCAACGTTGATTTTATCAAGGGAGATATTGAGAAACTCCCTCTTAATGATAACATTGCAGAACACGTTATTTCAAACTGCGTGATAAATCTCTCTTTGAACAAAGGCGATGTTTTCAAAGAAGCATATCGCGTACTAAAAAAAGGTGGTACGTTATCTATAAGCGATATCGTTTTAGAAAGGGAATTACCCGACTTTGTGAAAAATTCATTGGCAGGTCACATTGCCTGTGTTTCAGGAGCTGAGAAGGTAGAAGATTATATAGACTACGTAAAAGATGCCGGCTTTAAAGACATAAAAATAGAATCAAAAACTGAATTTCCATTAGAACTGATGCTTACCGATCCACAAGTAATGAAAATCGCAAAAGAGATGAGTTTTAATCTAGATAGCGAAGAGGCAAACGATATCGCGTCAAGGCTTACCAGTATCTCTTTAAGTGCTAAAAAATAATATGAATAGGCAGAATTATCATATTTTTAACCGGCATTAAGAACATACTCATTGTTAAACAAAAAATCATGTTAGGTTTAAAACTACCCACAGACCCGAGATGGGTGAACATTGTAGAGAAAAATATAGATGAAATATTGACCGATCATGCCTATTGTGAGCAAAAAGCCGCTAGTACGGCCATCTCTTTGATTATAGGTTTTCCTGAGTATTCAGAATTAATCGAAGAGATGATTGCCTTATCACGAGAAGAAATGGCACATTTCAAAATGGTTCACGACAGGATCATTGCCCGAGGACAAAAGCTCGGTCGAGATAGAAAAGATGAATACGTGCTGCAATTGCTGAAATTTTTTCCGAAAGGAGGTAGCAGAACAACACAATTGGTACATCGATTATTATATGCCGCCCTGATCGAGGCGAGAAGTTGTGAACGGTTTCGCCTGCTGTCAGAACAACTCGAAGACAAAGAACTGGCAGAATTTTACCATAAATTAATGGTCAGCGAAGCAAGCCACTA
>CAZEUV010000205.1:2114-4127 GCA_964515285.1 uncultured Maribacter sp.
CCGGGCTTTGACATTATCGTTCCAAGAAATCTCAAAAGTATCCAACAGCTCTTTTTTGATGTCTTCATCATAAATAGGGCAGCCGACTTCTACTCGAAAATCGAGGTTACGGGTCATCCAATCCGCAGAGGAAATATAGATTTTAGAGTCTCCGTTATTCCCGAAGATAAAAACTCTGGGGTGTTCTAAAAATTTATCCACAATACTAATGGCCTCAATATTTTCGCTCATACCTTTGACACCTGGCACCAAACAACAGACTCCACGTATTATCAATTGGATCTTTACCCCAGCCCTACTTGCCTCATATAGTTTATCTACCATTTTATAGCTGGTAAGGCTGTTCATTTTGATTTTAATATACGCTTCTCTACCCTGAATGGCATTGGCGATTTCATCGTCTATCAGCTTAGAAAATGTGCTTTTGGTGTAGTGCGGCGAGACAATCAGATGCTTATAATTATTGATTTTATAGGAGGTCTCAAAGAAATCAAACACCTTGTTCAATTCTTTCAAAATGGCATCATGGGCGGTAAATAATGTGTAATCGGTATAAATTCGAGCCGTAGCCTCGTTAAAATTACCCGTACTTATAAAGCCATATCGCTTTATGCCCTCTTCCTCTTCTCGTTCAATAACGCAAATTTTACTATGCACTTTAAGACCGGGCACACCAAATATAAGTTTCACCCCTTCGGCCTGTAATTCTTCAGCGTACTCAATATTCGCCTGTTCGTCAAAACGGGCTTGCAGCTCTATCTGTACGGTTACCTGCTTGCCGTTCTTGACGGCATTTATCAATGATGTCGTCACTTGTGAATTCCGTGCCAAGCGATATACGGTAATCTTTATGCGCTTCACCTTTGGATCCAATGCAGCTTCCCTAAGAAATTTTATGATATAGGAAAAAGTGTGGTAGGGCGTATACTGTAAATAGTCTTTTTTTGCGATACGCTCGAAAAGACTTCCTTCCATGTTCAATCCCTTTACGGCTATGGGTACGATTTTGTCATACAACAAATCTTGCCGACCAAGACTGGGAAAGCTCATATAATCACGCCTGTTGTGGTATCTCCCACCGGGTATAACGCTATCTGTACCCTCAATACCCATTTTATCCTTCAAAAAACTGAGTGTATCTGCATCAATGTTCTTATCATAAACAAAACGCACTGGATCGCCCACCTTTCTATCTTCAACGCTTGACGATATTTTATCGATAAAACTTTTGCTTAGATCATTGTCTATATCGAGCTCGGCATCACGGGTTATTTTGATCATATACGCAGATATCGATTCGTACTCGAACATACTAAAAATATTTCGAAGGCAATACCGTATAAGATCATCTAAAATGATAATATAACTTTTATCGCCTTCTCTAGGAAGCTCAATAAAGCGATCGATCCCTTTCGGAACCTCTATTAAAGCGTATCGTTTTTCTTTTTTACTCGCCTCCTGCCCACCGAGAATAAGCATCTTAACGGCCAAGTAGGCCGCTGTATCTTTCAAGGTAGGAAATTTGGTGAGCTCGTTCAAGATGATGATGACCAATTGAGGACTGACCTTTTGAAGAAAGTAATTTTCAACAAACTCTTTTTGGCTCTCACCCAATTCGGTTTCGTCAATAATGAAAATATTCTCATTCTCAAGTTCTGCCTCTATATCTTTTAATATGACCAAACTTTCGGTCTGTTGCTTGATTACCGTTTCGGTAATTTGTTTCAAAAGATCCTTTGCCTTCTCACCGCCCAAAACACTCTTACCAGTTTTTCCGGCAATGACGATTCTTTTTACCGTGGCATAGCGTACCTTAAAAAATTCATCAAGGTTGTTCGAAAAGATACCGAGAAATCGAAGTCGCTCTATTAAAGGAACATTTTTATCACCGCTTTCTTGCAAAACGCGTTCATTGAAACGAAGCCAACTTATCTCGCGGTTAATGTATTGGTTTGTGGTTTTTATCATCGAACTCGTTTAAACTCTTAATTGCTTTGGAAAGATAGTCTGTTT
>CAZEUV010000206.1:0-4096 GCA_964515285.1 uncultured Maribacter sp.
TGCTTTTCGCTTTTGAGCTTCTGAACAATTGCCTGCGATGGTCAGGTAGCCTATATACAGAGCGTTTTATACATATTGACCTAACACACTTTCCTCTTTGGATGGTTTACGGGCCTTTGGTGTTTATTTATGTTCGTAGGGTATTGCTGGGGGTAGGTTTTAAGGTTTCTGATCTTTTATTTTTGGTGCCACCCCTAATTATTGTCGTTTTGCTATCTCCATTCTACCTACTTGATGCAAAAAACAAACTACAGGTGGTCAACGAAGGCAGAACATTCGAATATGCCGCTTTTCCTTCTTATGCCATTTGGATCGTTATATTGGTCATGTTTTTCTATGCCTTTTACACCTATTTTGCTTTTGGGCGTAAAAAATTATTGGGCTTTCGTGAAAACAGATGGTTGAAATGGTTCGTAGGATCTTATTTCGGTTTCGCCTTCACTTTTGCCCTTTATATCTTTTTGGTCCGCTTTCAGATTATGGATCCATCCTATGACTATTTTATCGATATCATCATCGTATTTTTTATAGGAATGCTTTCTTTCTTCGGCTTTGTACAACCAGAGGTTTTTGAGGGCAAATCGCTGAAAGAGATTCTTCCCTTTGTAAAATATAAAAAAACCGGACTCTCTTCGGCCTTATCGCTAGAGATGAAAGAAAAACTTCTTGACATCATGCAGCGTGAAAAGCCGTACCTCAACAATGAACTTCGGTTAAACGACCTATCAAGGCTAATGAATTTATCAAGAAACCACACTTCGCAGATCATCAATGAGCATTTTAACCTATCCTTTTTCGATTTCGTGAACAGATATCGGATAAAGACTGCAAAAAACTTGTTGATGGACAATGAAACCAACGGACTCACCACAACACAGATTGCCTATGATGTTGGGTTCAACAATAGGGCATCGTTTTATAAAGCGTTTAAAAAATTCACCGATTACAATCCTTCCGACTATTTAAAACATGTCAAGGCATCGTGATCTATTGAAAATAAACTGTAAACGTTTTTAAGCAGAGACACTAAAACAACGTTAATGTTCTAAGTTTAGTGGTACTAAAAAAGCATGTTATGACAATACTAAAATGGTTTTTGGGTCTTGTACTTCCGCTAATGGTATCCTACAACTGTGTAAAGGTCACCCCAAGACCTCCAAAAGAAATCGACCCCGATGAACTTGAAGCGATTAATCAAGCCTGTGGCGAGTCAAAATACGATTTTTGGAGAACATCTAATTATATACTGCCATATCCTGTAGGTAGTAGTTATTCGATTGGTTTGAGTCATTGTGGGGGGTCTTTCCACAGCATTGGAACACCAGACCAATTCGCTATTGATTTTCAAATGAGCATCGGATCCACCATATCGGCCTCTAGACCTGGAGTGGTTGTCTTTGTGGAAGAGTCAGGATTTGACGGAGAGTTCCCAAACAACAAAATAGTGATTGAACATGCTGACGGCACCTTCGCCCAATACATGCACCTTACCTACAACGGCTCTTTGGTGCGTGAAGGAGAGAACATAGTCATTGGTCGACGTATAGGGTTAAGCGGTTCTACGGGGTATGCCGGTTATCCACATTTACATTTTGTCGCTACACAAAGAGGGTCATGGAATTATCCGTATACCTCATTTCCAACTACTTTTAGGAATACCGTAGCAAATGAGTTGAGCCTAAAGTCAGGCCAAACCTATACGGCACTGCCGTACGATAATTGACCAGACAAAAATAATTGCTCAAAAAAGACGGAAAAATTAAAATTGTAACCATATTTTAACAATATATCTTATTAAAAATCACTAACTTAGAGAGCGACATTGAGCCAATCTCCTTATTTAAAACAACGTTATGATACGCAAGAAAACAAGATTACCAAAAAAATCCTTGGCCACGGTACTACTCGTATTACTACTGGTGGGGGTAACAGGAACGCAAACAGCATTCGCCTTTTTTCAAGATGATGCACAACGGCAAGATATATCGTTTATTGAATACAAGGGCGAGGTCTTGGATGCAGAAAGTAATAAACCTCTTGTTTTCGCTACCCTTACGATCGAGGGTTCGAACATCAGTACAATAACTAACACCGAAGGTGAATTTGCCCTAAAAGTACCCAAAGACATGAGCGAAGGTAAGGTGGTAATTTCCTTTTTAGGGTATAAGACCAGAACCTTACCGTTGGTAGACTTGTCTAAGAACAAGAATACAATACTGATGAAAATCTCGGTTATGGCATTGTCTGAAGTAAAACTAAGCGGCCCCAAAGATGCTATGGAACTGGTAAAGGAAACCTTAAAAAGGAAAGGGGAAAACTATTTTGACGACCCTACCCTGATGACTGCTTTCTATCGTGAGACCATTAAGAAAAGAAAAAGAAACGTTTCGCTTTCCGAAGCGGTAGTCAATATATACAAAACCCCTTATACCTCTGAACGTAGAGATGCCGTACAATTATACAAGGCGAGAAAAAGCACTGACTATAAGAGAATGGATACTGTAGCACTTAAACTACAAGGCGGCCCTTTCAATGCCCTGTTCGTTGATATTATGAAATACCCCGAGTATATTTTTGACGACGAGTCAATTGAGGATTATGTATTTAGCTTCGACCATTCTACACGTGTCAATGACAGGCTTATCTATATTATCGATTTCAAGCAAAATGAGAATATAACAGCACAGTTGTATAAAGGTAAACTATACATTGATGCAGAAAATAAGATTCTTACCAGTGCCATTTATTCTCTGAATATAACAGACAAAGAGAAGGCCTCAAAACTCTTCGTGCGCAAAAAACCAAAAAATGCCAAGGTATGGCCAACCGAGGTTGCTTACAGGGTTGATTATAGAGAAAAGAACGGAAGATGGTATTATGGTTACAGCAATGTACTTCTTGAATTTAAAATCAATTGGGACAAAAAGCTTTTCAACTCAGTCTATAGCATGAGCTGCGAAATGGCCGTTACCGACTGGAAAAAGAACATCGCTAACCAACGGCTCAAAGGAAAAGAAAGAATGAAGACATCGATTATCTTAAATGATGAAGCTATTGGTTTTGCTGATCCCGATTTTTGGGGAGAGTACAATATCATAGAACCCGAGAAATCAATAGAATCGGCCATTAAAAAAATACAGCGACAATTGAAAAGGGCGAAGACAAATGGTGGTACTTCAGCTCCTTAATTGAACAACACGTTTTTTCTACTTCAATCGGCCTCAGTAAGGGGGCCGATTTTTTTACCCTGTTTTCAGGAATGCTCATTTCACCTGAATCAGGTCATTCAAGAATAAAGATTCACTCGATATTTGGATACGTAAAGGTGAATTTTTATGAATACCTTTGATTGTAAATATGACCCTAGAGATCAAAGAAGAAGTATAAACAATACCCGCTTAAAATCATGAAAGCAATGTACTTTAAAATAATTCTCGCTTTTGTAGGACTATTTATGTTTAACTGCATTTCTGAACCAAAAGATTTTGAATTTGGTGAAGTAACCGACAATGTCTACACCAACTATTTCTTTAATATGAAAATGAATATACCCGAAGGCTGGGTGTATCAAGACGATTTTGAATCCACATACCTAAAAGAACACGATATTTTCGAAGTAGAGCTCGAAGGTTCATTCGCTTCATTTCCAACAAATGAAATCGAAGATGCAACCTTGCTTATGATGAACAAATATGACGGAACGGTGCAAATGGAGTCGAACCCGAATATTATTCTTAGAGCCGAAAACCTGTATAATTCAAGTATTTATGACATTGATAGCTATATAAAGGCATCTAAAAAAGAGCTTGCAACCTTAGACGATTTTAGAGTGTTAAGTACTGCCAGCATCATAAAGAAGATAGGTGGTCAAACTTTTAAGGGTATTGATTATTCTTTTAGTTATCAAGGCATGGCATTCACACAAACGTTCTATACAACGATAAAAAACGACTTTTCTTTCTCTATTACCCTTACCTATTATTCCAAGGTAGAAAAACAAGAATTGGAAAAGCACCTTGAAGGTATTGTCTTCGACGAGTCTTTCTCTAGAGAAAACTATAACTAACTTCAAAATACTGTCGATTTTGTGAAAAGC
>CAZEUV010000207.1:0-4068 GCA_964515285.1 uncultured Maribacter sp.
ACGGATCTACTGTTCTAGGAGAAAATTACTATGAATGTACTGTTGATGGTGTGCATCCTTCCGATTTAGGTTCGTATAGAATAGCCCAAGCCTTATTGAAAAAGATTAAAGAAATACTATAAAGTTGAATTTGACATAGGAAACTTAATATTGTTTAGAGATTTTCATAATTTCTTCTCCTCATCTGGGGTTGAGATTAACTGTGGAATCATCCTCTTTTGAAATACAGTCGAACTGCATATACCAATATTCCCGTTATCTTTTACAAATTCCCCGACGGCTTGCCTCGGGGTTTCCTATTTTACCTCTCCTTAGGAGAGGTCGGAACTGCTTTTTTGCAGTTTCGGGTGAGGCAAAATACAAAATTTAGGTTTTTGACCCCGATCCGAAATAATCTAGAACTATCAGGAGACGAAGTACCTCTATGGTCCTGCCGAGGATAGTCGGTTTCAAGAAATTTTGTATTACCTTGGGTACTGTAATTTTATACGAAAAATGCTTAACGGGATATTTGATTTCCAAGAAACTAAAGGAAACCGAAAAACAGAAGCACAAACACAAAACCAATGCAGACAAATTGTTTCGGCAGACACATATCTTCTTTAAAATACCTGATATTGATTTTCATGGTTTCATTAGGTAGTATCACCGCCCAAGATCGACCAGAACTGTTTTTTCGTGAAGATTTTAAAGAAACCCCTGCTGAAATTCCTGTGGCGCAAAACCATATTGCAAATTCAGAGCTTTTGATTTCCCTATACGGAAAAGGGGCTGACCTTATAAAAAAAAGCCATCACGATACTCCAGTAGATGACCCGTACTACATATGGTCTGGGCTATGTGAGGCAAATTGGGCCGTAACCCTAAAGCATAAAACAAAATATGTAGATCTATCACAACAAGCTAAAATCAGGTGGCGGTCAAAACAATCAGGTTTTCGACAGCTGCATATACTTCTAAAATTAGTAGATGGCACATGGCTGGTCAGTGATGCAACTGACGCTTTATCTTCAGATTGGCGTATAAGCGAATTTAATGTTCAAGACCTTATATGGATGTCTTTAGACATAGAGACCGTGACCGAAAAAAACTGGGTTAATAATCCTGATTTAAGTAAAGTAGCAGAAATTGGTTGGACAGATCTTATGAAAGGTGGTGGATCCGAAGCGTGTTCAAGAGTAGATTGGATCGAGGTGGATGGCCGTTCAATCGAAAAATAATATAGACCAAAACATTGAATTATTTTCTTTGAACAAAACACTTATAATGAACAAACTTCTGAGTGCATTGATTCTGACTGTATGTTTCTTAGTATACGGCCATGCCCAAAAAGCAACCATAACCGAAAAGAAAATGGCGATGAAAACCTATATGTTTTCTGACCCAAACCCAGTTCCTGATATGAATAAAAACTATCCCTATTTTAAATTTGATGGCTTTACAAATAAGAGCACACAACAAGAGTGGAATATGGTGATTTTAGAAAATGACTATATCAAAATCTTTGTAAACACTGACGTAGGCGGCAAAATATGGGGGGCTATCGAAAAATCTACTGGAGGTGAATTTCTATATTATAACGACGTGGTCAAGTTCAGAGATGTTGCCCATAGGGGACCATGGACATCTGGAGGGTTGGAATTCAACTACGGTATTATGAGCCACACTTCAACCTGTTCTACGCCCCAAGATTATGTGATAAAAGAAAACAAAGATGGCAGTGTTTCATGTGTCATTGGTGCTACCGATTTACATACCCGTACCAAATGGAACGTTGAAATAAGACTTCAGAAAGACAAGGCATATGTAGAAACCATAGGCTCATGGTTCAACACCAATAATTTACCCCAGCCCTTTTATCATTATTCGAATGCTGCGGCCAAAACCGACGGAAATTTAGAATTTATCTTTCCTGGGTCTCATCATATAGGACATGAAGGTCAGGTAGGCACTTGGCCCAATGAAAATAACAAAAATATTTTCATGTACGAGGACAATAATTTTGAAGGATATAAATCATATCATATCGTCAATGGCTATGCCGATTTTTTGGGAGGTTATTACCATGATGATGATTTTGGTTTCGGCAACATTCACGATTATGACATGATGCCGGGCAAAAAACTTTGGATCTGGGGGTTGGCCGATGAAGGAATGATCTGGGAAGATTTATTGACCGATTCCGATGGGCAGTATATAGAATTTCAAACGGGCGGTACTTTCAATCAACCTATGAATGCCAGTAGCCTGACACCGTTCAAACATCGTGAGTTCATTCCCTATGACACCGATATATCGACCGAATTGTATTTCCCATTAAAAAATACCGGCGGTATGGTCAAAGCTACCGAAAATGCCATACTCAATGTCATCAATAAAAATGATGCGACCATTGAAATGCGATTAAGTGCCTTGACCCCTCTTGATACAGATCTTGTTGTAAGGTCAAAAGGAGAACTTGTTTCTACAACAAAAATCAAGCTCCAACCCTTAGAATTATCGATTGTGGAAGCGCCTCTAAAAAAGGGCGACGATTTTTCAGTACTACTAGGTGACCATCTACTATTTTACAATTCAAAAAAAGAAGCTATTATAGTTGACCGCCCGGTGGAAAGCAACAAAGAATTTGATTGGAACTCTGCTATTGGTCTATTCACAAAAGGCTTTGAAGCTGAAAAACAGTACTCTTACCTTAAAGGGGGGCATCCGATGAAAAAAGCACAAGAACTATATTTAAAATGTTTAGAGCTAGACCCTGCCTATTCTCCAGCTTTAAATAGGGTCGCATTTAACCTGTACCGAAAAATGCAATACGAAAAGGCCTTGGAATACACCAAAAAATCACTGACAATCGATACCTATGACCCAGAAGCAAATTATCTGTTCGGAATCATCAATGCCAAGTTGGGGAGCCCGACAAATGCGAAAAGTGGGTTTTCAATTGCCTCACGTTCAATATCGTACCGAACAGCGGCCTATACTGAATTGGCTAAATCATATATCTTGGAAGGCAACTACAACAAAGCATTGAGAACAGCTGACAAAGCACTGACGTTCAACAAAAACAATGTTGTGGCCCTAGAAATACAGTCTGTAGTATTGCGTGCGCAAAAGAATACCGAGGCAGCCAATAAAGTACTGAACAGATTGTATGATTTAGATCGTACAAGTGCCTTTGTGCTCAATGAACGAATACTGAACGGTGATAACAAGCCAAATGGTTTGAGCACTCTTATAACCAACGAACTACAAGCTGAATCGTATATAAGTTTGGCTCTTAAATACCAAAGTTTTGGGCGTACTGATGAAAGCATCGCTGTTTTAAAAGCCAGTCCGAACGATGCAAAAGTATTCTTACTGCTGGCCTATTTAGACACTTCAAATAGGTCGGAATGGCTCAAAAAAGGAACGGATACCTCACCCAATTTGGTATTTCCTTTTAGAACTGAAACCTATGAAGCTTTGATAGAATTGATGAAAATAAGCGGTAATTGGAAACTGAAGTATTATGCATCCTTGATCCTATGGAAGAATGAAATGATAAACGAAGCCAAAGAGTTGGTGACCCAGTGTGGTAGCCAACCCGATTTTGCACCCTTCTATCTATCAAAGGCAAATCTGTTTGCAGATGATGAAGCCGTCGTACGGGCATCCCTGAAAAAAGCCAAAGCATTAGACCCCCATGATTGGAGAGTGAACTTGGCCTTGGTCAATCAATACATGAAAGACAAAGATTATGTACGTGCTGCCAAAACAGCAAAAACGAGCTATTCAAAAAATAAAGAGCTCTCTATCATGGGAATGCGATATGCAGATGCACTGCTCAAGTCAGGAAAAAACAAACAAAGTTTGGCCTTTTTAGAGGGTTTTGAGATTATTCCGTTTGAAGGTGCAACGGAAGGGAGGCAAATATACCACGAAGCTGCAATGCGGCTGGCCTTTGTCGCATTGAAGAAGGCGGACTATAAAACAGCGATCCAATATGTTGAAAAAGCGAAACTATGGCCTAAAAAACTAGGCTCGGGAAAACCGTTCAATGTTGATGAAAGGCTTGAAAATTCTGTTTTG
>CAZEUV010000208.1:0-4006 GCA_964515285.1 uncultured Maribacter sp.
GCCTTTTCTTCAAAAAGACAAACCGAAATCGATGACCCCAAGACAAGTAACGAGCGTCGAAATTTTTTAAAGAAAACAGCTTTGGGCGGTATTGGGCTATCAAGTCTCATGGGGTATTCTTTCGAAGATTCTATAGCAGAGACGACCTCAAAGGTCAGTAGGGTATCCGCACCTTCTGAATTGAAAATCACCGATATGCGTTATGTACTGACAGATGTCATGGGAGGTACTGCTATTATCAAGATATACACCAATCAAGATATCTACGGTTTAGGAGAGGTAAGGGATGCAGCGGATGTTCGGTATGCATTGATGTTAAAGAGTAGAATATTGGGTAAGAATCCTTGTAATGTAGAAAAAATATTTAAAAGTATTAGACAGTTTGGAGGACCTGCTCGTCAGGCCGGAGGGGTTTGTGCAGTAGAAATGGCCCTATGGGATCTTTGCGGCAAAGCATACAATGTACCTGCATGGCAATTGCTTGGCGGTAGATACCGAGATAGAATCAGGCTCTATGCCGATACGCCGGAGGCTAATTCACCCGAAGAACAAAAAAGACTAATAGAGTTTCGTGTCAAGGATCAAGGGTATACTTGGTTGAAGATGGATGTATCTATTGCCGAGTTAAAAGGAAAGCCAGGAACCATTGTAAACGGAAAGTTCTGGGAAGATTCCAAAAAAAATCTATCACAATGGGGCGACCAAGACAATTACATGTCTTACGCCAACACCATGCATCCCTTCACGCAAATTCAAATTACGGAAAAAGGCTTGGAAGAATTGGCACAAGTTGTGGAAAACGTGCGTAATATGGTCGGATATGAAATTCCGATATCAACGGATCATTATGGGCATTTTGATTTGAACAATGGAATACGTTTGGCCAAGACCCTTGAAAAATATAGGTTAGCGTGGTTTGAAGACATGGTGCCATGGCAGTATACCGAACAATGGAAAACAATTACCAACGCTATAGAAACCCCTACTACAACGGGAGAGGATATTTACCTATTGAAAGACTTCAAGCCGCTGATCCATGAAAGAGCGGTTGATATCATACATCCGGATTTGGCATCGTCGGGGGGACTTTTAGAAACCAAACGAATAGGCGACTATGCTGAAGAGTTTGGCGTTGCAATGGCAATGCACCAAGCCGGAACTCCCGTTTCGTTTATGGCTAGCGTACATTGTGCTGCTGCCACCCAAAACTTTTTGGCCTTGGAACACCATTCAGTAGACATACCTTGGTGGGAAAATTTGGTAAAAACCGTAGGTGGATTTAAATTGATCGACAAAGGCTTTGCCACAGTGCCCCTAACTGCCCCAGGACTTGGAATCGAATTGAATGAAGATGTTCTCAAAAAACATATCGATCCTCGAGACAAGAGTTATTTCGCCCCTACTAAAGAATGGAATAAAAAGCGATCACATGATAGAACCTATAGTTAATAGGTGAGACAGGCGTATATATTATAACACGCTAAGAATTTTTGTAAACCTTAAAAATAATAAGGTTTCACGAAACTGTTTGGCGTTTTTCTTTAGAGCGCAAACGATTCATTTTAACCTTGATTTTTTCAAGTATCCAATCAGGATAATCGGCATCGTTTTCTGCATCGTATATTCTCAGGTGTTGCGACTCTTCAGGTTCTTTGAGTTCTTCGGGCGGGCATCCTAAAATCAGGGCTGCGGTATCTACACCTGAATGGCTGGCTCCTGCTACACCATGTGAGAGTATGCTGGCCCCGCACATATATAGGTTTTTAATTTCGCTTTTGGCCTTAAAAGCAAAGGGGCCGATGTGTTTTAGGCTTTTTTCAGTGCCATACACATTACCCTCAGTGGTATTGATATAATACGCATTGGTGACGGGTGTGCCTAGTTCTTGGTGAACGATATGTTCGCCTATGCCCGGTACGACTTTTTCAAGGCCATTGAGCATCTTCTGGGCCAAACGCTCTTTAAAATTCAAATAGGCTTGCGATCGCTGTTTTTTCTCATTTTTGAATTTTTCAAAAGCCTTATAGTTGATAAACGTAATCGCTTCGATCGTATGGTGCTTTCCATCAAAACTAGGAGGGTCTTTCAATGTGGTACAACTAATGAACATACCTTCAAAGGCTTCACCTTGGTCAATATCTACCTTCATGATATTATCATAAAAATCATCGGTATCTATGTTGGGCATCATCCAAATATTGCCAGAATCCAATCCTGCTTTTCGCACATCCATATCCACGGTTAAAAACAACATTAACGAGGTGCAGGAGTATTTTGTTTTTGCGAGCTTCTTCCTTAGTTTATTGCTCAAGTTTTCTTTTCCGACCAAGTTGTTGTAGGTGATACCGACATCAGCGTTCGATATAATTTGATTGGCGAAGAACTTCTCCCCATTTTCCAGTTCTACTCCAATGGCGGTTTTTCGTTTTTTTCCATCCAAAAGAATTCGTTTTACTTCTTTGTTTGTAGAAATTTTGCCATTGTATTTTTTAATAACATTGGTCATGGCTTTTATCAAGGCACCCCCGCCGCCCATAGGGTAGTAACTGCCGCTAAAATAATGGCTCATCAAAGCGGAGTGCAATATAAAAGGTACATTATTGGGCTGTACCCCATGATCGCCACATTGTATGTTCAAGATACTTTTTAAAAGCGGGTCTTTGATATACCAACCGATAACCCGTCGTAGACTAAAAAGGCCATATTTACCCATATGTCGAGTTCGAAAGGGAATGGTGAGTTTGCGCCAAAACCCTTTGATGTGTGGTACGGAATAGAATTCGGTACTTACCATTCTAACTAAGTTTAGGTATTTTGAAATCCCTTTTTTTTCTTCAGGAAACCGTTCTGACAAACGCTCAATTAATTCATCTAAATTGGATGGGAAATCAAAACGCTCTTTGCCAACATGCACATGTTCGTAAGCATTTGCATTCATTCTAAAAAATACTAATTCATTGGCAATGCCCAAACCTCTGTACAATTCGTTGGTTGATTCGCCCTCACCGCCAAGACCTATATAGTGTACACCTGGGGTAAAACGATGGCCATTCAAGTAAAAGCTGTGACACCATCCGCCAGGTACATCATGCTGCTCTAAAACCAATACTTTATGCCCAGCACGAGAAAGGCATATGGCCGAAGCTAAACCACCTGCACCCGAACCTATGATTATGGTATCCCATTTTTCATTTGAATCGGCTACTAAAATCGATTTGTTTCCTTGAGATTCTTCTTTCGACATTCAGTGATGTTTTTCTATTTCAAAGGTAGCGTTAAACTGAAGGGTTTGTTATTTAAAATTTCATTGGGATTACTTTTTCAAAGCTTCGGCAATTGCCGATTCTACCAAAGGCTCCATAACCGCATAACCTTCTAAGGTTGGGTGTACACCATCTGCTGCATACTTTTTTGGGAGCCCGTTTCGGTCATCTACCATTGCCGAAAAATAATCTAGATAAATATGTCCGTTCTCTTCGGCATAGGCCCTTAACATGGTATTGAGCGCTACAATTTTTTCGGCAGGTCGCAAATCGGGTTTCCAAGAGTAATTATATGCTGGCAGCACAGATGAAATAATAACTTTGATATGATTGGCATGGGCCAATTCAGCCATTGATTTAAAATTGTCAACGATCATTTCCAGGGTAGAAGGGCCTGTATTGCCAGCTATATCATTCGTACCCGCTAATAAAACAACGACCTTGGGCTGTAGGGCAATTACATCTTGTCGAAAGCGCAGCAACATCTGAGGCGTGGTCTGGCCACTGATTCCTCGATTTACCCATGGTTTGCCTTCAAAAAATTCTGGGCGTGAATTGATCCAGCCTATAGTGATGGAATTGCCCATAAAAACTACCCGGTCTTCATTAGTAGCCGGAACTGCAAGAGAGGCATTGGTTTCTTGAAATTCTTTTAGATTAGCCCAGTCTTGGGCTTGTACAGAACCAAAGATTCCTAAGGCAGATAAAAATGGAAGCATATAGCGTTTAAATTTTTTCATAGT
>CAZEUV010000209.1:0-3964 GCA_964515285.1 uncultured Maribacter sp.
AGAATTACTAAAAGCCTACGAGAACAAACAACCTGAAATCGTTTTTAATTGGAAAGACCCAGAAACCGATGCTGAGGGCTGGACGGTTATAAACTCGTTGAGAGGCGGTGCCGCAGGTGGTGGTACGCGAATGCGTGAAGGTCTTGATATGAACGAGGTACTCTCTTTGGCAAAGACCATGGAAGTTAAGTTTACCGTTTCAGGACCACCGATTGGTGGCGCAAAATCAGGAATCAATTTCAATCCTAACGATCCAAGAAAAAGGGGGGTTTTAGAACGATGGTACCGTGCCGTAGCACCCCTGTTGAAAAATTATTATGGCACTGGTGGGGATTTGAACGTTGATGAGATCCACGAGGTGATTCCAATCACTGAAGATGCAGGGGTCTGGCATCCGCAAGAGGGAGTCTTCAATGGCCATTTTAAACCGACAGAAGCAGATAAGATCAATAGGATCGGTCAATTGAGAATGGGTGTTATCAAAGCACTTGAAAGCAATAAATATTCTCCTGATACGGCTCGAAAATATACGGTCGCCGATATGATTACCGGCTATGGGGTCGCTGAGGCGATTCGGCATTATTATGATATATATGGAGGTAATATCGTTGGTAAAAGGGCGGTGGTACAAGGATTTGGAAATGTTGGGGGAGCCGCAGCCTTCTATCTTGCCCAAATGGGAGCGTTGGTAGTCGGAATTATCGATAGATCTGGAGGGGTGGTAAAGGAAGAAGGGTTTTCTTTTGAGGAAATACAATCTTTTTTTCTTACTAAAAAAGGAAATAACCTGATGGCTTCTGCCGACCAAATGATTCCCTTTGAAGAGATAAATGATCGTATTTGGGAGTTGCCTACCGAGATATTCGTACCCTGTGCGGCCTCAAGGTTGATTAAAAAAGAACAGATTGCTAAAATGATCGAGACGGGGTTAGAGGTTATATCTTGTGGAGCCAATGTGCCCTTTGCGGATTCGGAAATATTTTTTGGTCCTATTATGGAGTATACCGATGGGCAGGTAAGTTTGATTCCGGATTTTGTAAGTAATTGTGGAATGGCAAGGGTTTTTGCCTATTTTATGGAAAAAAGAGTGGAAATTGACGAAGAATCGATATTTAAAGACATTTCGGTTACGATCAGAAACGCAATTTTAGATATCTTTAAGCAGAATCCTGAAAAAACCAACCTTAGCAAGACCGGATTTGAAATAGCATTAAAACAACTAATATAAAACCAATCGAATATGGAGACCATTATTATCATCGTATTTCTTGCAGGGTATCTTGCGATAACCCTTGAGCACAATCTTAAAATTGATAAGCTGATACCCGCTCTGGCGATGATGGCCATATTGTGGGCAATAATTGCTTTGGCCCATATGAATGTTTTTGAGGTCAATGCCGAGCTCAGAGAACTTGAACCGACCCATATAGAAGAGATTTTATTGCATCATTTGGGCAAGACGGCTGAAATACTGTTCTTTCTTTTAGGGGCGATGACCATAGTCGAGATCATCGACTATTTTGATGGTTTTGTTACGATTAAGCGTTTTATAAAGACCCGTAGTAAGCGTAAGTTATTGTGGCTTTTTTCAATATTCGCATTTATTCTTTCGGCTATAATCGACAACCTGACCGCAACTATAGTATTGATAACCATTTTGCAAAAAGTAATTAAGGATAGGGAGACCAGATTGTGGTTCGCCGGTATGATCGTCATTACTGCAAATGCGGGGGGTGCCTGGTCGCCAATTGGTGATGTCACAACCACCATGCTATGGATCGCCAACAAGGTTTCCGCACTACAATTGGTAGAACATGTTCTGATACCATCTATTGTTTGTATGGTAGTGCCAGTACTTATAGCTGGTAGGTTTAAAGCTTTTAGTGGCAAAATAGATAGTGATGTCGACGACTCAGAAGAACCAAAATCCAAATATAGCGGAACCATGTTGTATTTGGGCCTGGGGGCAATAATATTCGTTCCTTTTTTCAAAACGGTGACCCATTTGCCACCCTATGTGGGCATGATGCTCTCCCTATCGGTGGTCGCTATTTTTGCAGAGATCTATAGTAGTTCAAAGTTCAGTATTTCAAATGTTGATGGAGAGGATGATGATACACAAGGGCATCACAGTCCAGTGCATCATTCCTTATCAAAAATCGAACTACCCAGTATTTTATTCTTTTTGGGCATATTATTGGCCGTAGCCGCATTAGAATCTTTGGGCTATCTCTTCAACTATGCGGGTAGTTTGAATGCTGCCATACCAAATACCGATATCGTGGTGATGTTATTTGGTGTGGGTTCGGCCATTATTGATAATGTGCCCTTGGTTGCGGCAAGTATGGGAATGTTTTCAGAGGGCCTTGATAACCCATTGTGGCATTTCATTGCCTATTCGGCCGGTACAGGTGGTAGTATGCTGATTATTGGATCGGCTGCAGGGGTGGTGGCCATGGGAATGGAACGAATAGATTTCTTTTGGTACTTGAAGAATATTGCATGGTTGGCCATGGCCGGTTTTTTAGCCGGTGCGGCCGTATTTGTTTTATTGCGAGATTTTGTACTGAACACATAATTTAATCGATAAACTACCGTTATAAGGGCAAATCTTAATACCAAAGAATTCTATGTCATTTTTTCAAGACCTTTCTCAAGACCCAGAAATGGGAGAAGTATTATCGGAAGAAAAAACCCTTTCGATTATCGACCTTATATTCGATGGTGGCGCTGGCAGTATCATCATTATTTCAGTTTTGTTTATTATGTTGTTTGTTGCCCTGTATATTTATTTTGAACGCATCTTCGCTATTAAGGCAGCTTCGAAAATAGATAGCAATTTCATGAACCAAATTCGTGACCATATAACGAACGGCAAGTTGGATGCTGCAAAAATGTTATGCGCCCAGACTGATTCGCCTGTTGCCCGATTGACCGCCAAAGGTGTTTCAAGAATCGGCAAACCGTTGGATGATATCAATACCGCTATTGAAAATGCAGGTACCTTAGAAGTATATGCTTTAGAAAAAAATGTAAGTATTTTGGCAACTGTTGCAGGTGCCGCACCAATGATCGGATTTTTAGGAACGGTAATTGGTATGATTTTGGCTTTCCATGAAATGGCCAGTAGTGGCGGGCAGGCGGAAATGGGATCCTTGGCATCGGGTATTTACACGGCCATGACCACTACGGTTGCAGGTCTTATCGTTGGTATTATCGCTTATATAGGATACAATCATTTGGTCAATAGAACGGATAAGGTAGTACATAAGATGGAGGCAAATGCCGTTGACTTCTTAGATTTATTGAACGAACCTCTTTAATGCTCGAACATGAAGTTGAAAGGAAGAAATAAAGTGAGTCCTGATTTTAGCATGTCCTCAATGACAGATATTGTATTCTTGTTGTTGGTATTTTTCATGTTGACCTCAAACTCACCAAATGCCCTTGATTTATTGTTGCCCAAGGCCAAAGGTAAATCGACCAATACACAAAATGTCTCTGTAAGTATCGATAAGAACCTACAGTATTTTGTGAATAACCAGAAGATAAACGGAGAATATATAGAAATTGAATTAAAAAAAGCACTCGAAGGACAAGATAAACCTACGATCATTCTAAGGGCAGAAGAGAGCGTCGCCATCAAAGAAGCGGTGAACGTTATGAATATTGCCAACAAGAACAATTACAAAGTTATTTTGGCCGTGCGACCGAATTGATATAATGTCATTCTTAGATACGAGACACAAGAAAAAATCATTTACACTTACTACACTACTACTGAGTGTACTGTTGCTGGTATTGTTCTATATCGGCCTTAGCTATATGGATCCCCCGATCGAAAAGGGTATTTCAGTGAATTTTGGAACTACTGACTTTGGTAGTGGTACGGTACAGCCCAAAGAGAAAATACGATCTGAACCTTTAGATACCCCTGCGGTAGAACCTGCAAAACAAGAAGAAG
>CAZEUV010000210.1:0-3964 GCA_964515285.1 uncultured Maribacter sp.
CAAAGTCCTAATACTACCACACCAGCATATTTTAACAGGGCCACCAATAATTCAGGGTCGCCCGAAGATACAACTACGTTCGCCAATAGGGCAAATACGGCAACTGGGGCCGTCAACATAATCAAGTCGACCATTTTCAAAACCGCATCGTTTAAAGAATCAAAGAAACTCTTTAGGGGCTTTGATTTTTCTTCTCCGATCAACAGCATTGAAATACCCAGAAAAATAGTAAAGAAAATCACCTGCAACATGAGTTTATTGTTGCTCATAGCGGCCATCGCATTATCAGGTACCATATCTTCTAAAAACTTGAGCGGACCGCTATTTTTTTGGCGTACGGCCTCCTCTAATTTTGAAGTAACCCCACTATCATTGGCATAAGTGCTCGTAAGCCGCTCTATTGTGTCTTCTGAAATACCATCTCCTGGTTGTATTATATTTACCAATACGAGCCCTAAAACAATGGCTATTATGGTCGTGCCCATATAAATACCTATGGTTCGAAGGCCAATACTCTTGAATTTAGAAATATCCTTTAAATCTGAGATACCTTTGATCAAAGAGGCTAAAATCAAGGGAATCGCAATAAGCTTTAGAAGCTTTACAAAGATGGTGCCTATGGGTTTTATCCAATCCAAGACAAATTCTTTGCCCCATTCAACCTGTGTCATTCCGTAACCAAAAAGGAGTCCAGCTACCATGCCGATAAGAATCAGCCAGTGCAGTTCGAGTTTTCTCATACCAGAAATTAGTTTAGGTGAGAAAGATACTATATTGAACGGAAAACTGCTAGAAAAGGAAAATTATAATTTGACCGAACGGTTCAGCAGCGTGAAATCAGCCAAAACAAGAGCGGCCATCGCTTCTACAATGGGCACTGCCCTAGGCACTACACAGGGGTCATGACGACCTTTACCTTGGGTTTGCACGGTATTACCTTCTTTATCAATGGTTTCGTATGCTTGTAGAATAGTGGCAACCGGTTTGAAAGCTACGTTGAAATAAATATCCATACCATTACTGATTCCACCCTGTATTCCTCCACTGTGATTGGTTTTGGTCGTACCATCGTTATTGAACTGGTCATTGTGTTGGCTGCCCTTCATTTTTACACCTTCAAAACCACTTCCGTATTCAAAGCCTTTCACGGCGTTGATCGAAAGCATGGCCTTGCCCAATTCGGCGTGCAATTTGTCGAAAACAGGTTCGCCAAGGCCCACAGGTACATTCTGTATGACACAGGTGATGACCCCTCCGACAGTATCTCCCTCGCTGCGTACCTCTTTGATGTGTTCTTCCATCTTCTTGGCCATACCCGGATCCGGACAACGTACTGGATTGGATTCAATAAGAGAGAAATCAAGTTCTTTAAAATCGCTCTTCAATTGCAGCTCGCCGACCTGAGATACAAAAGCGTTTATTTTAATGGATGATAGGAATTGTTTTGCAATAGCACCAGCCACTACCCTACTTGCCGTCTCACGGGCCGAACTACGGCCGCCACCTCTGTAATCTCGAAACCCATATTTTCGATCGTATACGTAATCGGCATGTGAAGGCCGGTATGAATCCTTAATATGCGAATAATCACGTGATTTTTGATTGGTGTTATGAATGGTAAACCCTATTGGTGTTCCTGTGGTCTTTCCCTCGAATATTCCTGATAGAAATTCGACCGTATCGGGTTCTTTCCGTTGGGTCACAATGGCCGACTGCCCAGGTTTTCTACGGTTAAGGTCGTTTTGTATAGCTTCAAGGTCAAGGGTGATACCTGAGGGGCATCCGTCTAAAACCCCTCCAATCGCCACACCGTGCGATTCGCCAAAGGTCATTACTCTAAAAAGGGTTCCGAAAACGTTTCCTGCCATGTTTTATGATAAAATAGTGGTTCATTTGCTACTGCATACCACTCACTGCTCAGTTACAAAGGTAAATCTTAAAATAGCCAAAACCAAAATTGGTGTTTTAATATGAGGTCAATCTGTCAAAGCATTTTTTAAGATGGATATCGGATGTAATGCCTTACGTTTCGTACCATCATAAATTTGATGCCTACAACTTGTACCATTGGCGGCTATGATAACATCTTTATCCGATTTCCTTACGGATGGGAACAACCTCAGCTCCCCTATTTGCATACTCACCTCATAATGTTCTTTTTCATAACCAAACGAACCTGCCATACCACAGCAGCCAGAGCTTATGATGGAAACGGTATAATTCTCGGGTATATTCAGAATATCAAAGGTCACTTTTTGGTTCGACAAAGCTTTTTGGTGACAGTGATTGTGAATCTTGACCCTTTTCGCCTCTTTTGTAAATTGTTCTGGAGTTATTTTTCCTCTTTTTATTTCATCCGAAAGAAACTCCTCTATTAGAAACGTGTTTTCAGCAATGGGATCGGTTATTTCTTTATCGCTGCAAAAGCGTTTGTACTCATCTCTAAAGGTCAAAACCGCCGAGGGCTCCAACCCGATTACGGGTATACTTTTTTTTGCAAATGCCGCCAATTTCGGAATATTACCAAGGGCAAGCTTCTTGGCCTGTTTCAAAAAGCCTTTTGATATGTATGTTCGTCCACTTTCCGCATAGAACAATTCAACCTCATAACCCAAACGGGCCAATACCTCAATGGCATCTTTACCCAAGCCAATATCTAGATAATTGGTAAATTCATCAATATATAAAATTACTTTTTTATTGGAAGTAACCTTCTTCTTGTCAAATAATTGAAGGTGTCTATTGAAATTAAAATTATATATTTTCGGAAAACTTCTTTGAGGGGCGACACCTGCCATTTTCTTCAATAGGCCACCTATCAAACCAGACTCGTAAACGGCATTCGTCAACTTCGGTATCGTACTGCCAAATTTGTTCAACCGAGTATTGTAAGCAAACAGTTTGCTTCGCAACGGATACCCGTTGGCCTCTTGATATTGGTATAGGAATTCAGCCTTTAAGACCGCTACATCAACATTGCTCGGGCATTCACTGGCACAGGCCTTACAGCTCAAGCACAGGTCAAAAACTTCTTTCAGTTCTTTTTGATCGAATCTGTTCTTTTTATCGCTCACTGTTAGAAACTCCCGTAAGGCATTTGCCCTGCCCCTTGTCGTATCCTTTTCGTTTTTTGTTGCGTGGTAGCTGGGGCACATTCCGCCAGACATACGGTGCGTTTTACGGCAATCACCACTACCGTTACATTTTTCGGTAGCTTTTAGAATACCCTCGCTATCTGAAAAATCAAGCAATGTTTTTACTTTTGGCTCTTTGCGGTCGGCTGCATATCGCAACGACTCATCCATAGGATACGCATTGACGATTTTACCGGGATTGAAGATGTTATCAGGGTCGAAATACGATTTGATCCGCTTTAAAAGCTCGTAATTCTTGTCACCTATCATCAAGGGAATGAATTCGGCCCGCACGATTCCGTCTCCATGCTCTCCGCTAAACGAACCTTTATATTTTTTGGTCAGTTTTGCTACTGCTGTAGTAATGGCTCTAAAAAGAACGATATCTTCCCCTTTTTTAAGATTGAGTATAGGGCGAAGATGTAGCTCTCCTGCTCCTGCATGGGCATAGTACACGGCATCTTGATCAAAGTCTTTCATGATCTGGGTGAATTCGCCAACAAAATCCTTTAGATCTTCAAGAGCCACTGCCGTATCTTCAATACAGGCCACGGCCTTACGGTCACCTACCATATTGCCCAGGAGGCCCAAGCCTGCTTTTCGCAACTCCAACGCTTTATGAATATCATCTTCCTTGAGAACGGGTCGAGCATAACTAAGACCAGAAGCGTCAATACTATTTTGCAAGTTTGCCAATTGTTTGTCAAGATCTTCTTCGGTATTCGCCTTTATCTCTAACATCAACAGTGCAGCAGGGTCTCCTTCTACAAAAAAGCGGTTCGCCAATTGTTGCTTGTTGCTTTTGGTGCAGTCAAGAATCACCTTGTCCA
>CAZEUV010000211.1:0-3848 GCA_964515285.1 uncultured Maribacter sp.
GACAAAGAAGGGCAAATGTACCATGTGGGCATAGATGACCTGTATCTGATACCCACGGCCGAAGTGCCCGTGACCAATATATTCAGAAACGAGATCCTTAACGAAAAAGATTTTCCCATAAAATATACCGCCTATACTCCTTGTTTTAGAAGAGAAGCGGGTAGTTACGGAGCCCATGTTAGGGGCTTGAACCGTTTACATCAATTCGATAAGGTTGAAATCGTTCGTGTAGAACATCCTGAGAAATCTTATGAAGCATTAAACGGCATGGTAGCGCATGTGAAGAGCCTGCTTCGCGAACTGAAATTGCCTTACCGGATTTTAAGATTATGCGGTGGTGATCTCGGCTTCACGGCCGCACTTACCTTTGATTTTGAAGTCTTTTCAACTGCCCAAGACCGTTGGTTGGAAATCAGTTCGGTCTCTAATTTCGAGACCTATCAGGCCAATCGGTTGAAATTGCGCTATAAAGATGAAAACGGAAAAAACCAGTTAGCACATACTTTGAACGGTAGTTCTTTGGCCTTGCCAAGGGTATTGGCAGGTATTTTAGAAAATTACCAGACGGCAGATAGTATTCGAATTCCTGAGGTCTTGATTCCCTATTGCGGATTTGATAAAATTGATTGACATGAAGGCAATTTTCTTTTTCACCGTTTTTTTTTTATCGATCGGGGCAATTGCCCAAGACGAATTTTTGGCAAAACGATATTTTGAAGATGGTGATTACGAAAAGGCGGTTGTTTTTTATGAAAAATCGGTAAAGAAGAATCCGCGTAGAGCCGATTACATTGAAGGTCTTATCGCCTGTTACCAGCAATTGGAACGGTATACCGATGCAGAGGTGTTTTTGCTCAAAGAAATAGATAAAGACCACCCCAATCCTACTTTTTATATTGAACTGGGGTACAATTACACCTTGCAGAACATTCCTGAAAAAGCGAATCGATACTATGACAGGGCAGTTTCAATGATAGATAAAAATCCCAATTATGGGTATGGTATTGGCTTGCGTTTTCAGAAATATGCCTTATTGGATTATGCTATACAGGCGTATTCAAGGGCAATGGAACTCAACCCAAAATTAGATTTCAATTTTCAAATGGCACGAATTTATGGTGAACAGGGCAATATTGAAAAAATGTACAGTTCGTACCTAACCCTCATTGTCGAAGGAAAATCATCAATGTCAAAAGTGCTGCGGAACATAGATGATTTTGTGACTTCAGATGCCGAGAATGAAAATAACATCAAATTGAAGACCTTACTTTTAAAAGGAGCCCAAAAGAATCCAGATGTTATATGGAACCGATTGTTGAGTTGGCTTTTTGTACAACAAAATCAATATGCTAGTGCCTTTCGCCAAGAAAAAGCCATCTATAAGCGCGTAGACGGATCCTCGTTGCAACGCCTTGAAAACCTTGCTGACATCGCCTTAGAAAATACCGAAATTGAAACTGCCCAAAGTATTTATGAGTACATCATTGATAATGCCAATGACGAGGTCACCAAATTGAATGCCCAATTGAATAGTATTGATATTCAAATATTGCAAGGCGGTGAGAAACAATTGACGGGAGTACAGCAGCAGTACGATAAATTGATAGCGATGCATGGGTATAAAAGCCAGACCCTGCAGTTACAGATTGCCTATGCCAATTTTTTGACCTTTAAAAAAGACACTCCCGAACAGGCTATCGAGATTCTGAAAAATAGTTTAGAACTTCCGTTAAATGCCCGTGGTACTGCTTTTGTGAAACTGGCTTTGGGCGATATTTTGGTTTTCAATAAAAAATTCAACGAAGCCTTGATTTATTTTTCGCAGATCCAACGAAGCCTAAAAAACGATGTTTTGGGGCAAGATGCCCGTTACAAAGTAGCACAGACCAGTTTTTACAAAGGTGATTTTGATTGGGCGCTAACACAATTGAAAGTACTTAGAAGCTCAACCTCACAATTGATAGCAAACGATGCCATGCAATTGAGCTTGTTGATATCGGACAATTCACTGGAAGATTCTACCCAGACCGCGCTTAAAAAATATGCCCGGGCCGATTTATTGGCCTACCAGAACAAGACAAGCGAAGCAATTGCTACTTTAGACGATATCTTACAAAATCACAAGGGAGAAAAAATAGAAGATGAAGCACTTTTAAAGCAAGGTGAACTTCTAGAAGCCATACAAGATTATGAGGCCGCAAAATTCAACTACCAAAAGATAATCGAATTTTATGCCGATGGTATTTTGGCTGACGATGCCCGTTTCGCACTTGCAGAGCTATACAGAAACATCTTGAACGAACCCGAAAAAGCAAAAGAACATTACGAGAAAATAATCTATAACTATCAAGACAGCTATTATTTTCCACAGGCCAGAAAATATTTTAGAATATTAAGAGGTGATTCTATCAACTAAGTTTAAGTTCAAGTGGCACGTTCAATAAGACTACCTTGAGCTTGACACTTGAATTTGTGCTTGAATTTAAAATAGTATGTACATATACAACGTAACGACGAACATTGAAGAATTGGTTCATGACCAATGGTTGGTGTGGATGAAGGAAACCCATATACCCGATGTTTTGGCCACGGGTAAATTTCTCAATGCAAAAATGTGCAGGGTCTTGGTAGAGGAAGAAGCGGGCATTACCTATTCGGTTCAATTCACTACTATTGATAAAGAGACGCTTGAGAAGTATTATACGGAAGATGCGCATCGATTACGGCAAGATGCATCAAAGTTATTTGCGGGCAAATTTGTTTCATTTCGAACAGAGCTTGAGATCGTCAATGAGCAATAAGTGGGCATGGGAAAAAAGAAAAAACATTTTCGTACATGGAAAGAAGATAGCCCTATAAAGGCTAAAAAATATCTTGGGCAGCACTTTTTGAAAGATGAGGGAATCGCCCAGAAAATTGCAGAAACGCTCTCTTTTGAAAGATATACAAATGTTATTGAAATAGGGCCGGGTACGGGGGTGCTCACTAAATACCTACTGTCACATGACATTGATTTAGTGGCTATGGATCTAGATCCTGAATCCATCAAGTATATGGTCCATAACTTTCCGCTTGAACACCCAAAAGCAATGCAGGGCAAGAGTACGTTAAAAGTAATTGAAGGTGATTTCTTAAAGTACGATCTTCAAAGTCTGTTTGGTGACGTACAGTTTGCTGTTACGGGCAACTTTCCCTACAATATTTCTACCCAGATCGTATTTAAAATGCTCGAAATGAAAGCGCAAATACCCGAGTTTTCAGGAATGTTCCAAAAAGAAGTGGCACAGCGAATTTGTGAAACCGAAGGCAATAAGACGTACGGAATTCTATCTGTTTTGGTGCAGGCCTTTTACAGGGCAGAGTATTTGTTCACAGTGCCTCCTGAGGTGTTTAGTCCTGCGCCTAAGGTGCAATCAGGCGTTTTGCGTCTAACCAGAAAAGAAAATTTCACTATTGATTGCGATGAAAAATTATTCTATAGGGTAGTAAAGGCAGCTTTTAATCACCGTAGAAAAACATTGCGCAACAGTTTAAAAACCTTTGAGCTTTCAAAAGACCTAAGTGGTGCTATTATTTTTGATTTACGCCCTGAACAGCTCAATGTCGCCGATTTTATTGATCTTACTCAAAAAATTGAGAACGATGTTTGACAATTCTTGGAATAATAATAAAAGTTTCACAAAAAGCCTCAAAGAAATCGCAAAAAACGCAAAGTTTGTAATAATCAAAAAACTTTAGAAACAAGCTGCAAGTGGACGGATCAAAGATTCTGGGTTACGATGCCGTTTTTTACAATATATTCAAATGCGCTATTTTACTTGATTGATATATTTCCCAACCACAATAGC
>CAZEUV010000212.1:0-3798 GCA_964515285.1 uncultured Maribacter sp.
ATGGCTACAGCAACTAAAAATTTATCGGTTTACGATAAGACAACAATCCCAAATGCGAAGGATCTTCGATTTGGGATTGTTGTTTCTGAATGGAACCGTGAAATAACCGAAGGTTTATATTCAGGGGCTTTGGAAACATTATTGGATTGTGGCGCTAAAAAAGAAAACATTGTAAGATGGAATGTGCCCGGTAGTTTTGAATTGATCTTCGGATGCAAAAAAATGATTGCCGTTGCCCAAGTAGATGCTGTTATCGCCATCGGAAGTGTTGTGCAAGGTGAAACCAAACACTTTGATTTTGTGTGTAGTGCTACCGCCCAAGGTATCAAAGACCTGAACGTGAACCTCAATACACCCGTTATCTTTTGTGTACTTACTGACAATACCATGCAACAGGCCCAAGAACGTAGTGGAGGCAAACATGGTAATAAAGGCACCGAAGCGGCTATTGCCGCTATCAAAATGGCAACGCTATAGTTTATTAGATGGTGCAACGTAATTGCATTCACGCTCTTTCGCAATTTTATTTCCTTAGAAGATCTGTTAACAATTTTTGGCAATTGAACAATGGCATATTTTTTGTTTTTGAGTAACTTTGAAAATCATGGGCTTCCTGAAAAAATTTATAGGATTACGCAAAAACAAGACTTTTGGTTATCAACCTCGTTTTTTTGACGATAAAGGTGAGGGTAGTCCGTTTAAAATCGAATACAAATTCGATCAGTTTAGAAGTACGGTTGGTTCTAACAAGGGCCTGAAAACCAAGTTGCGCAAAGCCATGGAAGATACCAAGCGCGAAGGCGACCGAAATATTAAAAAACGTATGGCGATCATTATTGCGATTTTGATATTTATTTTCTTGTATGTCATAGATTTTGACCTCTCAATATTCTTTACCTAATAATGGCAGATATCATCAAACTATTACCCGATCATGTTGCCAATCAAATTGCGGCAGGCGAAGTGGTTCAACGACCTGCTTCCGTTGTTAAAGAGTTGTTGGAAAATGCCATAGATTCAGGAGCTACTTCGATAAAACTTATCGTAAAGGATGGGGGCAAGGTTTTGGTACAGGTGGTCGATGATGGTATGGGCATGAGTACGACTGACGCCCGATTGAGTTTTGAACGGCATGCAACCTCAAAGATTAAAAAGGCAGAAGATCTTTTTAATTTGAATACCAAGGGTTTTCGCGGTGAGGCGCTGGCCTCTATTGCCGCAATCGCCCATGTAGAGATGCAGACCAAGCCCGAAGACGATGAATTAGGTACGGTTATACGCATTGAGGGTAGCCAGATCACCGCCCAAGAGGTTGTCGCAACGCCCAAAGGGACTTCAATGGCGGTAAAAAATCTTTTTTTCAATATTCCTGCGCGTAGAAATTTCCTGAAATCCAATCAAGTTGAGTTCCGCCATATAACCGATGAATTTCATAGGGTCTCATTGGCGCACCCCTTAATTGCTTTTCATTTTTACAATAACGGAAGCGAGCTGTTTAATTTACCGAAAAGCAATCACAGACAAAGAATCGTTAATATTTTTGGTGGCAAAATCAATCAGAAATTGGTACCTGTTGATGAGGAAACCCAAGTAGTGAAAATATCAGGGTTTATCAATAAACCCGAATTCGCCAAGAAGCGTAGGGGCGAACAATTTTTCTTTGTGAACAATAGGTTTATAAAAAGTCCGTATTTGCACCACGCCGTAGTTGCAGCTTTTGAAGGGCTTATAAAACCAAATACCTATCCGGGCTATTTTTTATATTTGGAGGTAGATCCAGCATCTATCGATATCAATATACACCCCACAAAATCAGAAGTTAAATTCGATGATGAACATACCCTATATGCTATTTTAAGGTCGACCATAAAACACAGTTTAGGACAGTTCAATATCGTGCCAGCATTAGATTTTGAACAAGATCAGAACCTAGAAACACCTTACGACTATAAAAACAGGAATGCCGCTCAGCCTAGTGTGACCGTAGATGCCGGTTTCAATCCCTTTCGAGAAAAGGCGCAAAAGAAAACAGCAATGCAATCGTACCAAGGTAAGGGTGCTGTGGGTGGTAAGGCTTGGGAAGGGTTATATGTAGGTCTTGAATCGAAAATGGGCAAGGGCAGTACCTTCAGTAGCATGCAATTTGAGTCTGAGATGATCACAGGTTCTATTTTTGAAGGCGACCAAGATGACGGTGAATCAACAAGCACCACCTTTCAATTGCGAAGAAAATATATTGTTACTACCATTAAGTCGGGTATGGTGATCATCGATCAGAGTAGAGCCCATCAGCGGGTGCTCTATGAAAAATTCCTAAAGAACATTACGATCAAAGAAGCGGTAAGCCAGCAATTGCTCTTTCCGTTATCCCTTTCTTTTTCAAAACCGGATCGTGCGGTTTTAGACGAGATCAAAGAAAGTTTGATGACCACTGGTTTTGTATTTGGCAAGACGGATGGGGAAACCGTTCAAATCACCGGTGTGCCACCCTTGGTCTCTGAAAGTGAGGTGGGCATGGTTCTCGATCAATTGATTTCAGACTGTCAAATGGAAGTTGATGGTGAAAGTTTTTCACAGACCGATATTTTATCGAAAACCCTCTGTAAGACCCTTTCGGTAAAAACAGGGGAAGTGTTGGACAATGCCTCACAATTGGCTTTGGTAAATGATTTGTTCGCCTGTAAAGAGACTCGGGTAAGCCCTTTCAACAAACCCATATATATTACGATAACCGAAAATGATATTGATAAAAAATTTATATAGATGAATCGATTGACCGAAGCTGTTAAGCACCTGCTTATTGTTAACGTATTGTTTTTTATAGCGACCTCGCTCTACTCAGAGCAAATGTATCAGTGGTTTGCCCTGTGGTTTCCGAAAAACGAAAATTTTCAATTATGGCAAATAATCACACATATGTTTATGCATGGTCAAGGATTCATGCACATCGGTTTCAATATGTTCGCGCTTTGGATGTTCGGTGGCCCCGTTGAACAATATTTGGGAAAGAACCGCTTTTTGTTCTTGTATTTTTCTGCAGGATTGGGAGCAGTGTTTTTTCAATTGGGTTTTTACTATTTCAATTTCCTGCCAGCCTTTTCAGAATTGATCAGCTCGGGTTTGACAGGCGAGCAGATTGTTCAGATGTTGACCTCCAATGAGACCATTGTTGGTTTGACCGAAGGGCAATTAACAGGTTTAAAAGAAATATATCCTATTTATAATGCATCAATGGTAGGGGCTTCGGGCTGTATTATGGGTATTTTGGCCGCTTTTGGGGTGATGAATCCTGATGCCAAGTTGATGATGATTTTTTTGCCCATTCCCATAAAGGCAAAGTATTTTATCCCAGGAATTATTCTTTTAGATGTGGTTTCGGCAGTTACGGGTCAATCGTTTTTTAGTCCGAGTAATACGGCTTATATGGCTCACGTGGGCGGTGCGATTATCGGATTTGTCATTATGTGGTACTGGAAAAAAAATCAGTTCAACCAAAATAGATGGAACTAATATGGCAAACGGAGGTTTAAAATATCAATATGCCCGTTTAGATACTTCTGGAAAATTGATTGCCATCAATGTTCTTGTATTTGTAGTGATGGGGCTAGTGTCCGCTTTGATTGCACCTAGTGTTCAAGACTGGTTTGCGCTGCCAAAAGATTTCTTCAATTTTCTGATGCAGCCATGGTCAATAATTACGTATTCATTTTTACACGGTGGTATTTTTCATATACTATGGAATATGTATATTCTTTATGTGGCCGGGCGCATTCTATTGAACCTGTTTGACGGAAAACG
>CAZEUV010000213.1:0-3763 GCA_964515285.1 uncultured Maribacter sp.
ATTCAATGTGTTGTAGATTTTGAAAAACTTGACGAGCGGTTGTTGAAACAGATAAATACAGGTGCAGCCTTGAGAATAACCGGTGACTTGGTAGAAAGTCAAGGCAGGGGGCAGAGCGTTGAAATTCAGGTCAACGAACTTTTTGTGCATGGTGGTGCCGATCCAGAGGTTTACCCTATTCAACCCAAGAAACATTCGATGGAGTTCTTAAGAGAGCATGCCCATCTAAGAATACGCACCAATACATTTTCGGCGGTCATGCGGGTACGATCTGCCCTGTCATTCGCTATTCACCAATATTTTCAGCAAAACGGGTTTTATTATTTTCATGCCCCGATCGTTACCGGATCTGATGCCGAGGGAGCAGGAGAAATGTTCAGGGTAACTACTTTAGATATTAAAAAACCACCTTTGAACGAAGAGGGCGATGTTAATTATAAAGAAGATTTCTTCGGAAAGGAAACCAATTTAACGGTATCGGGTCAGTTGGAAGCTGAAAGCTATGCCATGGCTTTGGGCAAAGTATATACTTTCGGCCCCACTTTTAGGGCCGAAAACTCAAATACCTCAAGACACTTGGCCGAATTCTGGATGATAGAGCCCGAAGTAGCGTTCAACGACCTTGATGACAATATGGATCTCGCCGAAGATTTTATAAAAAAAGTCGTCAAGTATATCTTGAAAAACTGTGAGGAGGATCTTCAGTTTTTAGAGAAACGTCTTTTAGACGAAGAAAAAACAAAACCACAGGCCGAACGCAGTGAAATGGCCTTGATCGATAAATTGAATTTCGTTGCCGATAATACCTTTAAGCGGGTCACTTATACTGAGGCAATCGATATTTTAAGAAATTGCAAACCCAATAAAAAGAAGCGATTCAAATATATCATTGATGAATGGGGTGCAGACCTTCAAAGTGAGCACGAACGCTTTTTGGTTGAAAAGCACTTTAAATGCCCGGTGATATTGTTTGATTATCCTGCGAAGATCAAGGCATTCTATATGCGTTTGAACGAAGATGGAAAGACGGTCAGGGCGATGGATATTCTGTTTCCCGGTATCGGTGAAATTGTAGGAGGTTCACAACGTGAGGAGCGTTTAGATGTACTGAAAAGCAAAATGGAAGCTTTGGGTATACCAGAAGATGAACTCTGGTGGTACCTGGACCTTCGTAAATTCGGTACTGCTGTGCACAGCGGATTCGGACTCGGTTTTGAGCGTTTGGTCTTGTTTGCAACGGGCATGGGCAATATTAGAGATGTAATACCCTTTCCTAGAACACCCCAAAACGCTGAATTTTAAATAGTAGGGCAAGCCAAAAAATAATCAGCCTGTAGAAAGCAGGTTCGCCGGATTTAGGGTAATTTTCAGCCAATTGAAAAAGTTCAAACAAGTTCAGTTTATTTGCTAGACTATTATCTCACCCTCAAATGAAATAAAACGGTGATTTTTTCTTTAACTTTATGAACATAAGATGAGTTCTATAAAAGAAGTAGAATAGACCCAATGCTAAAACAATATTTACAGTTCAAATTATCGCAAAAATTATCACCTCAACAAATTCAGTTGATGAAGTTGATACAGTTGCCTACGCAGGCATTTGAACAACGTCTAAAGCAAGAGCTGGAAGAAAATCCCGCTTTGGAAGATGGTAAAGAGAAGAGTGAGGAAGATGATGATTATGACGATTTGTACGAAGAAGAATCGGGGAATGAGGACATCAATACCGACGATATCAATATCGATGAATATTTAAGTGACGATGAAATACCCGATTATCGTACTAAGGTCAATAATTATAGTGCTGATGATGAAGAGAAAAGCATTCCTTATGCTGCGGGCATATCTTTCAACCAGTACCTTATCAGGCAGTTGAATACTTCTTATTTGAATAATGAGGAATGGAGTATTGCCGAGTTCTTGGTGGGCAGCGTTGACGAAAGTGGGTATATCAGAAGGCCTATTGTCGATATTATTGATGATCTTGCTTTTACACAGAACATCTATACCGATGAAAAAACCATTGAAAAAGTACTTCACCTAATTCAAGAATTAGATCCCGCGGGTGTTGCGGCAAGGTCATTGAAAGAGTGTTTGGTCATTCAGCTAAAAAGGAAAAAAATCACTCCGAGTATAGAGTTGGCCACTGCGATTCTTGAAAAATCGTTTGATCAATTCACCAAAAAGCATTACAAGAAACTTATTCAAAAACACAATATTTCAGAAGACGAACTTAAAGAGGCCATTTCAGAAATCGAAAAATTAAACCCTAAGCCCGGAGGTTCGTATTCGGGAAACAATCGGATTGTCGAACACGTAGTGCCCGATTTCTCCATAAAAATCGTGGGCGGCGAATTAGAACTTACCTTAAACGGTAGAAATGCACCTGAACTTCACGTATCAAGAGATTACAGTAATATGCTCAAGGGCTATAAAGACACCAAAAAGAAAACAAAATCGCAGAAGAACACTGTTATGTTCATCAAACAAAAACTCGATGCTGCCAAGTGGTTTATTGATGCTATTCGGCAACGACAGCAAACGCTGTTCGTTACCATGAACTCTATAATGCAGTATCAAAAAGAGTATTTTCTAACGGGTGACGAACGCAACCTTCGTCCTATGATTCTGAAGAATATAGCGGATGAGATTGATATGGATGTTTCTACCGTTTCGCGAGTTGCCAATAGTAAATATGTCGATACCCCTTACGGCACGAAATTAATCAAGACGTTTTTCTCTGAATCGATGAAAAATGATCAAGGTGAAGATGTATCGACAAAGGAAATCAAGAAAATATTAGAAGTGGTCATTGAAGAGGAGTCAAAGAAAAAACCATTGACAGACGCTAAATTGGCAGCTATTCTCAAGGATAAGGGCTACCCGATTGCTCGAAGAACAGTGGCCAAGTACAGAGAACAATTGGATATACCCGTAGCACGATTACGAAAACAGATATAATGAAGCTGTTTTTCAAGATAATTTCGTATTTGTTCCACCCGTTGTTCATACCAGTTGCAGGTACCTATGCTTACTTTTTAATTACCCCAAAATATAGTCCACCAGAATTTGAAAGTGGTAATATTCTACCCATTTTTATACTAACGGTCATCATTCCGATTATTTTCTTTCTGATTTTAAAAAATATGGGACTCATAACTTCGGTTTTCTTGCCGGCGGTAAAAGAGCGAAAATACCCATATTACATAAGCCTTGCCCTTCTGCTAATGGTCGTTTACAAGGTTATTCCAAACAACTTCATCATTGAGTTGCACTATTATTTCTTAGGACTTATCGCCGCGACAATGTCTTCGTTGCTTTTGCTCTTCTTTAAATTCAAGAGTAGTATGCACCTTATGGGTATGGGCAGTTTATTCATGTTTTTGGTATGTCTTAGTGTACATTTTGAGACTAATATTATAATTGCCCTGAGTTTATTTATTTTGGCAACTGGGGTGGTCGCGAGCTCACGACTTTATTTAAATGCACATAGTAGGGCAGAGGTGTTGATAGGGTTTTTTATCGGACTTGTATCTCAATTATTGACCATTAAGTTTTGGTTCTAAGATATGGTCATTTATAAAATGACAGTATCAAAATATACCTAGTCTATATTCTTAAAGGCATCGCCTTCATAAGTGGTGTAATTGATTTTCAGGGCATTGATCTTACGTAGTTCTTGTTTAATATCTGAAATCAACCCCATTGATGCTTTTTTATCAATTTTCAATGAAATCGTAATATATGCTCGTAGATATTGGGG
>CAZEUV010000214.1:0-3727 GCA_964515285.1 uncultured Maribacter sp.
TATCAAAAAAACACTATGGATGGGGTATTTATAGAGGCCGTAGAGAAATAAAAAATTCTTGAAACCGACTATCCTCGAGGCCCGTCCGACCGGCACGCCCGCCTGAACGGCACGGGCAGGGGCGGGCAGAGCCATAGAGGTATTTCGCCAGTTTCATTTTGGCTTTAAGGCCAAAAACCGTCCCGAATGTTCGGGATTGTATTTTACCTCACCCAGAACTGTCGAAAATAACAGTTCTGACCTCTCCAAAGGAGAGGTAAATAGGAAACCTTGCCTGTCCGGCAGGCAGGCCCGAGGCAGAGCCATCGGAGAATCATTTATGATTGAAGTTGGAAGCAAAATCAGCTCAATACACCTTTTTATATGACATTCTTGTCCGTACAGGGGCATCGGCAGGATACGATAGATAGTCTAACACCATTGTACTCTTGGTCACTTTTATCTTGCTCTGAAATAGATTGTTGTTCAACCGTTCTTTTTGTTGAACGGGATTAAAATCTTTATCCCACGAAGTTCTTTCTTCAGCAAAAAGAAAAAGGCTATCACCTTCTATTTTGAATTTGCCAGTGATCAAGATCCAAGAAGTAAGCTCGTCAATCGAATTGTCATTGAAGCCGAAAAAATCGATTTTATCAATATACGTACCGTCCGCTTCAAAGATGTAAGCTTTTCTCATTAAGCCATCAGGTTGAATAGTGTCTGAACGTTGCCACTTACCAAGTAATGATTCTTTGACATCCTCTTTTCCGCAAGAAATAAAAATCAATACAAAAAAAACCAAGCAAAAAGAATATGCTCGTTTCATAGCTTTTCTTTAAAGACGTGAATCTGTCAAATAGGTTGCGTTAAAAGTCAAACACCTTACCGTCATCGGCAAGCGCTACATTGTCAAAAACCGCTTGCGCCTCTTCTTTAAAAAGTTCTATGGATTTATAACGGGTGGAATAATGCCCCAAGATCAACTGCCCAACATCAGCGGCCTTTGCTATGGCAGCAGCTTCTTTAGCCGTAGCATGTTTGGTTTTGCCCGATAAATGTGCTTCAGACTCCAAAAAAGTAGATTCATGATATAGAACAGTGACATTTTTGATTTGAGAAACTATTTCGGGCTTGTAGGCGGTATCGCTACAGAAGGCATAACTCTTTGGCGGGGGCGGGTCAAAGGTCAATACTGAATTTGAAACTAATATGCTATCATCTGAAATGACATCCTTTCCGTTTTTAATGTTTCGATAATATGCAGTGTCGATCTTGTGTTCTATCGCTGCTTCAATATTCAATTTTCGTTCGCCCAATTTTTCTTTGAACAAAAACCCATTGGTATACACTCTATGATTTAGGGGGATTGTCTCAACGGTTACCTTCTCATCTTCAAAAATCAACTGCGGGTCTTTCGATGTCAATTCGTGAAAGGTAAGTTGATAGTTTGTCCATGAATTTCCTAATTTCAACAGTAGGGTCATCGCTTCCTGTATTCCTTTGGGGCCGTATATGTGCATTTCTTTTTCCCTTCCCAACAAACGAAACGTAGCTATCAACCCTGGCAATCCGAAGAAATGATCGCCATGCAAATGGGAAATAAAAATATGGTTGATCCTAGAAAATTTAATTTTCCCCTTTCGTAGCTGTACTTGGGTTCCCTCACCACAATCGATCAAGAACATATGGCTCTTGATTTCAAGAACCTGTGAAGTAGGGTTCGTCATTGTTCGAGGTGTGGCCGCATAGCAACCTAAAATGTGTAGTTTCAAAGTCCGAGATCCCTTTCTATTTCTTCCATTTCAATAATATCCCTTGCTTCTTGAATGGTGGGCACTACTGATATTTCATTGGGCACCTCTTCGTAAGAAACCGAATTGGTCACTAGAACAAACGACCTATTTGCCTCCTTATGGGCATTTGAAAACTGTAAAAATTCAAGTACATCACCGGCTGTCAATTTTGAGAACGAAAAAAGGTTCACAATGATATTGTCATTTTTGATTTTCGTATACGCCCCATTTAAATTTTTCAAAAAGGCAGCCAAATCGATATTTTCTTGGGAAACCAAGGTAGTGGTTCTCTCTTTTTCAAATATCATACGATTCTATTTTATTTTTGAAGCTAATAAATATATCACTGCCATACGAATGGCAACGCCGTTTTCTACCTGATTCAAAATAATGGATTGTTTTGAATCGGCCACATCACTGGTAATCTCGACCCCACGATTAATCGGCCCGGGGTGCATAATCACAATTTCTTTCTCCAAGCTATTCAGCAAGGCCCTGTTCACGCCAAACTGTTGGGTGTATTCACGGGTTGTTGGAAAATAGCTAATATCAAGCCTTTCGTTTTGTATGCGCAGCATATTGGCGACATCGCACCAGTTCAATGCTTTTCTTAAATCGGTCTCTACTTCTACGCCCAATGATTCAATATGTTTGGGCAACAAGGTTCTCGGCCCACAGACTTTTACTTGGGCACCTTGCAATTTAAGCGCGAAAATATTAGACAGGGCGACCCTTGAATGAAGGATGTCGCCGACAATCACCACTTTTTTACCTGCCACGTCACCTAATTTCTCACGTATTGAATAAGAATCCAACAAGGCCTGTGTGGGATGTTCGTGTGCCCCATCACCTGCGTTTATAATAGAAGCTTCTACATGTTTTGACAAGAATATACCAGCTCCGGCATGGGGGTGCCGCATCACCACCATATCGACCTTCATCGAAAGAATATTGTTTACCGTATCAATAAGGGTCTCGCCTTTCTTGACAGATGACTGGCCAGCTGAGAAATTGATGACATCGGCAGAGAGCCTTTTTTCGGCAAGTTCAAAAGAGAGTTTTGTTCGGGTACTGTTTTCAAAGAAGATATTGGCAATGGTAATATCGCGTAGCGAGGGTACCTTTTTAATCGAACGGTTAATGACTTCCTTAAAATGATCAGCTGTTTCGAAAATAAGCTGAATGTCATTTTCGTTCAGATACTTGATTCCCAGTAAGTGTTTTACACTCAGTTCGCCCATTATCGTCGGGTATTGGTTATCGGGTTATTAGCTATGGTCAATTTTATCATTTATGTTCCTACTAAATATATAGCATCCTCTCCGTCATTTTCTTTCCACATTACTTTCACTTTTTCATCGTTTATAGCATCTACCTGACGCCCCCTATAATTGGGCTGTATGGGCAAATGTCTACTGAACCTTCTATCGATCAGGGTCAAGAGTTCTATTTCAGATGGTCTACCGAACGACTGTATGGCGGTAAGCGCCGCGCGTATACTTCGGCCCGTATACAGTACATCATCTATAAGGACCACTTTTTTATCCTCGATCAAAAAATCAATTTCCGTTTTTGCGGCCGACAGGGTTTTGTCTCCCCTTCTAAAATCATCTCTATAAAAAGTAATATCCAAGAAACCGACGTCAATATGTTTTACACCATATTCGTTTTGAAGGATCTTCGTGAGCCTTTCCGCAACAAAGGTACCTCTTGGTTGTATGCCAATAAGTACGGTATTCGCAAAGTCTAAATGATTTTCAAGGAGTTGGCAAGCCAAACGGTGAAGGATGATGTTTATTTCTTTTGAGGAAAGTAGTACTTTTTGACTCATATTCGATCGTCAACTCGTATGAGCTGCAAAAATAGGGAATTCTCTTTAAATAATATATTTGGTTATGAAAAACAAAAAAAGCCCCGACCTATTGAAAGGTCAGGGCTCTAAATATTTAAATGAA
>CAZEUV010000215.1:0-3705 GCA_964515285.1 uncultured Maribacter sp.
TATAGGCGCAGTTCCTCATCCTCATAATCGCCATCGAATTCATTCATGGCCTCTTCCAGATCATCGGTTTCGGCCTCTAGAAAATAATCATGAATCTCTTCTTGCTGATCCTCATCAAACACCTCATCGATCCAATAGTTCAAATTTAGCTTAGTACCGCTGAATACGATCTGTTCCATTGCCTTTATCAATTCAGGGATCTCAAGTCCTTTTGCAGAGGCGATATCGGTCAAGGGCAGTTTTCGATCTACATTTTGAATGATGTACAGTTTTAAGGCAGAATTGGCCCCTGTACTTTTCACGACAAGGTCATCAGGCCGTAAGATATCATATTCTTCTACATACTCGCTGATCATCTCAACAAAGGGCTTTCCGTATTTTCTGGCCTTGCCCTCGCCCACACCTATAATATTAAGCAGCTCATCTATCGAAATGGGATACTTCATCGCCATATCTTCTAAAGACGGGTCTTGAAACACCACAAAGGGCGGCACCCCTAATTTTTTAGCTTGGGCCCTTCTAAGGTTCTTTAACTGCTTTAGCAATATTTCATCGGTTACCCCTCCCTTTGACGCACTTACAATTGCATCACTGCTCTCTTGGGTGTACACGTGATCCGTGGTCATCATAAAAGATTCGGGAGACTTTGCAAATGCCTTTCCCTTCTCCGTCACACGAAGAATACCGTATTGCTCGATTTCCTTCTTCAATAAACCTGCGACCAATACTTGACGGATCAAGGCCATCCAGTACCCTTTATCCATATCAGAGCCTGTACCGAAAAAGTCTTTTTTATCGGTTTTATGTGATAAGATCAGGGCATTGGTCTTTCCTCGCAAGGCTTTTACGATTTCCTTTGATTTGAATTTTTCACTCGTGCCAGCAACCACTTCCAGCAATTTTACCACATTGTCTTTGGCCTCTTGCTTTTCTTTTGGGTTTCTCGCATTATCATCCATGCCGGCACCATCGCCGCTGACCTCGTCAAATTCTTCCCCAAAGTAATGCAGCATGAATTTTCTACGCGACATAGACGTTTCGGCATAGGCCACCACTTCTTGTAGAAGGGCATTGCCAATCTCCTGTTCCGCCACGGGTTTGCCCGACATGAATTTTTCGAGTTTTTCAATGTCCTTATACGAATAGAATGCCAAACAATGGCCTTCACCACCATCTCTACCTGCGCGACCGGTCTCTTGATAATAGCTCTCGATACTTTTTGGAATATCGTGGTGAATGACAAAACGAACATCGGGTTTGTCAATACCCATACCAAAGGCTATAGTGGCCACGACCACATCAACATCCTCCATCAAAAACATATCTTGGTGTCTAGACCTTGTTTTCGCATCAAAACCGGCATGGTACGGAACCGCACTGATACCGTTGACTTGCAACAGCTGGGCCAGTTGAGAAACACGTTTTCTGCTCAGACAGTAGATAATACCTGATTTTCCTTGGTTTTTTTTCACAAAGCGAATGATATCAGAATCAACGTTCTCGGTCTTTGTACGTACTTCATAAAAGAGATTGGGCCTATTGAAAGAAGCTTTGAACAATTTGGCATCCGTTATTCCCAAATTTTTGACAATATCTTCTTGAACTTTGGGCGTTGCGGTTGCGGTTAGACCAATTATGGGTATATCATCTCCCAAACGATTCACGATCGATTTAAGGTTTCTATATTCTGGCCTAAAATCATGGCCCCACTCAGAAATACAATGCGCCTCATCTACGGCAACAAAAGAAATTTTTTGCCCCTGCAAAAATTCTACGTATTCATCTTTGGTCAAAGATTCAGGGGCAACGTACAAGAGTTTGGTAATACCGTCAGTGACATCTTGTTTTACCTGTTTTATTTCGGTCTTGTTCAACGACGAATTTAAAACATGGGCTATACCGTGTTCCGAAGAAATACCACGAACGGCATCAACCTGGTTCTTCATCAAGGCTATGAGAGGCGAAACGACTATTGCCGTACCTTCTTGCATCAAAGCCGGCAATTGGTAACAAAGTGATTTACCACCACCAGTGGGCATAATCACAAAGGCGTTTTTTCTTTGAACGACGGTGCTTATGACTTCTTCTTGAAGACCCTTGAATTTAGAAAATCCAAAATATTTTTTCAACGAGGCGTGCAAATCCAGTTCACTCAAAACCAAACCTTGTTTTTTCATGGTACAATAAAATCTATAGTTAAAAAATCAGTGTCTATATGCAATATACCAATTTTCAACTATTGAACTCGTCTTGAGTTATTCTTTTACCTGCGAATTTCGCATTTCGCACCCTAATTTTGCCAGTTTTTGGTTCCGTAGCGATGCTATGGAACCAAAAAATGACTTCATTATTGCACGAAAGCCTTCATTCTCGGTTCCAAACAATAACTCAAGACAAGTTCATTTAAATAGTTTAATAATGTATTCGGATTTAGGTAAACCCACACTACGCATAAAAACGCTACATAAAATTTAGTTTATGTAAATTTGTATTCTTAAATATAAGACATTCTTGTAGGAATTCAATTCTTTAATTAAAATATACTTTGAACAACGCCAAAGCCATTCTAGATTTAGCGAAGAAAACAATTAAGACAGAAGGAGATGCTATTCACAATTTGTCCTCATTTTTGAACGATGATTTTAGCAACGCTGTTAATTGCATTGTACAATCTAAAGGGCGTGTGATTATCACGGGCATCGGCAAAAGTGCCATCATTGCCTCGAAAATAGTATCGACCCTGAATTCTACCGGTACACCAGCTATATTCATGCATGCGGCTGATGCCATTCATGGCGATCTGGGTACGGTTCAAGACAACGATGTGGTTATCTGCATTTCGAAAAGTGGCAATACCCCTGAGATAAAAATGTTAGTGCCCTTGATAAAACGAGGAGAAAACAAATTAATCGCCTTGACTGGCAATACAGATTCTTTCTTGGGCCAACAGGCTGATTTCATTTTGAACGCCTATGTTGAAAAAGAGGCCTGTCCCAACAATTTAGCACCCACTACAAGCACCACGGCACAGTTGGTCATGGGCGATGCCTTAGCTATTTGTTTGTTGGAATTAAAAGGGTTCAGCAGCAATGATTTTGCAAAATACCACCCAGGTGGTTCATTAGGAAAACGCTTGTACCTACGTGTAGATGATATTGTAAGCCGTAATCAAAAACCACAGGTCGATATCAACGCCGATATCAAAAAGGTCATTGTTGAGATATCTGAAAAAATGTTGGGTGTGACAGCTGTTTTGGAAAACGGCCGAATTGCCGGTGTCATTACCGATGGCGATATTCGTAGAATGTTGAACAATTACGAAACCATAAACGGGCTGACGGCAAAAGACATCATGAGCTTTGACCCAAAGACCATAGAGGTCAATGTATTGGCCATTAAGGCACTAGAACGAATGCAAAACAAGGGCATATCACAATTATTGGCCGTAGAAGGTGAGAATTACAGAGGTGTTGTACATTTGCACAACCTAATCAACGAAGGTATTCTATAAATGGCCAAAACAAATTTACAACCCGCTAACGAAATGTCTTTTCTAGACCATTTAGAAGAGTTACGTTGGCATTTGATCCGAGCTACTATAGCCATCGTCGTTATTGGCAGTGTTGCCTTTTTGATGCGGGGCTTTATTTTTGACACGGTAATCTTCGGGCCGAAAAGAATGGATTTCCCCACCTACCGACTGTT
>CAZEUV010000216.1:0-3677 GCA_964515285.1 uncultured Maribacter sp.
TTCATTTAAAAATATCTTTTCCCGCTTTTATATCATTTATCAATGCATCGATATAGGATATATAGTTTGGATTCGTTGTTTTCTTTTTCGCCGATTCGCAGAATCGCAAAGCCTTCTTTTTGTCACCCAAATAAAAATGACCACTAACCATACCTAAATGCGCCTCTACATCTTCTGGGTTTTTGTCATAGTTTTTTTTGAAGATCTTAAATGCTTCTTGGTGTCTATCTATTTTGTTTAATTCAATGCCATAGGTAACCAACTCTTGCGAAGTACCCATTGGAAAGGCTTTTTGCATAATGGAATCCGCCTCTGTTTTTCGATTTAATTTTTCTAAGAGGCCAGCATAGGTAGACAGGGTGGTAAAATTGGCCTCCCCAAAATAGGTGTTGATCGATCGATCGGCCCATGTCAGGCCTTCCTCTAAATTAATATTATGCGTTAGACAATATTTGGCGGCCGTATGCAGATTCTGCCAATACCGATAAAATTCACCGGAATCGACTTCCTTTCTAAAGGACTCAATCTGTATTTGTTGAAGGTCGACCGAAATTTTAAAAGGAATCTTTACATTTTCCCATTGTAAGGATATTGTTGCAGTATTGGCCGTTTGGTCACTGAATTCATATTTTAACCTTTCTACACTTTCATTGAGTTTTAATACAGGAACTTCTACCCTCAAAGCATCATCTTTGTCATCATAATAAAAACTACCCCATGCGGTATTGACTTTTGAGAATACCAAAGTTGCCTTTTCAGCTCCCATGGCTATAAAAAATCCATATTTTCCTTTTGGCAAAGGTTTGTTTTCGATAGTTACATCGGTACTGAACTCTATGGTGGTATTTTCATTGGCGCCAGCTCGCCAAGGTGCAGCTTTGCTAGTGCCATAGTGTAAGTCTGCAAAACCATAATGCACCAACTTACCCCAAATTTGCCCTTCACGGCCTTTTACCTCGGGTCTGGAATAAGCAATTTTCACATGGGTGATTCCGATATATTCTGAAACCGAGGCTTTTTTATTCGTATCGGCCGGTAATGTTATTTGGCCGTTTACCATTAGCGAAGAAAGTGTGATTAGAAACGTGGCAATTAGTTTATTTTTCATTTTGTTGTTGTTTTATTTATTGATCTTTAATAATCTCTAGTCTGACCTCCCTCAATCCCTCCAAAGGAGGGAAGCCAACCTTTGTAAATTTTTCCCCTTGGGGAATTGAGGAGCTTATTCTGTTCGTAAACTTTTTACCGGGTTTGCCAAGGCTGATTTTATTGACTGAAAACCCACAGTCAGTAATGTTATAATCAAAGCAAAACCACCCGCCAACACAAACACCCACCATTGAATATCAATTCGATAAGTAAAATCTTCTAACCATCGTTGCATAAAATAATATGCAATGGGAGAAGCAATGACAAAGGCTATCAAAACCAGTTTTACAAAATCTTTGGTCAATAGTTTTACGACCGAGTTTATACTTGCCCCCAACACCTTGCGTATACCAATCTCCTTTTTCTTTTGCTCGGCTACATAGGATACCAAGCCAAAGAGGCCCAAACAACTGATTAAAATTGCCAAAAAGGTAAAAACAGTTGAAATTTTGCCTAGACGTTGTTCTTCTGCATACATTTTTTCCATCTCTCTATCTATAAAGACATAGTTAAAGGGTACGTTGCTAACTGTCGATTCCCAATTCTGTTCCAGCTGTCTCAATAATTGTTTGTAATCGGTAGTTTCCGTTCTTAGAATCATCCAATTGAGATTGCTTGATTTATAGAGTAGCAAGGGTTCTATGTTTTCCTTCAAAGAAGCATAATGAAAATCACTTACTACCCCTACAATTTCAAACTCCTGGGTCTCACCTCTATAGGTATTTAAAAGTTTCGTGCTCAAAGCAAGATCAGGTTTGATTTTGAAAGCCTTTAGTACAGCTTCGTTTACCACTATTTGATCCTCATCTCCTTCCCTTAATTCCCTTCCTTGTAGAATATGAATGCCCATGGTTTTAAAGTAGTCTTCACTGACTGCATTATTTTGCACATTGACACTATTATCTTGGTCTCCTCCCGAAAGGTATAATCCAAAATCATTCAATACTCTATCTGAAGGCGAATACCTAAGGCCAGCTACCTGAGAAACACCCGATATGCCCAAAAAACTAGATTTTAGGGCATCATAGCTTTTTTTAGCTTCATTAGTTCCGAATCGTACCGCAAGTAGGTTTTCTTTTTCAAAACCTAAATCTTTGTTCTGTGTATAGTTAAATTGTTGGGTAATGATAATCACCGATGCAATAAGTGCAATAGATATGGCAAATTGCAAGACGACCAGAACTCTACGGAAATTTCCGTTACCCGTCTTCAGATCGATGGTGCTCTTTAAAGCTCGGATAGGTTTGATAGATGATAAAACCATTGCCGGGTAGACCCCTGCAAGCAAACCTGTAAAAATGCCTATACCCAGTAGAACTACAAGAATATTCATGCTAAACAAATCCGCATATCCCAAATTACTTTGAGTAAGTTCATTGACAAATGGCAATACAAATAAGGTTATTGGAATACTTAGTAAAACGGCACCTAGAGACAGCAATAAAGATTCTCCCAAAAACTGACGCATCAAAGAACCTCTATTTGCGCCTACCACCTTGCGAACCCCTATTTCCTTAGCGCGCTTATTCGCTCTTGCAGTACTCAAGTTTATAAAATTGATACAGGCTGCCAATTGAATAAAAAGTGCCAGTGTCAATAAAAAATAAAGATATTCAATACTGGAAACAGTATCGATTTGAAATTTTATTCCTTTAGAGTAGAGATGTATATCAACGGCTTTTTGAAGATAAAGCGTTTTATCAGCAACCTCATCCCCTCCATGGGATTTTAAAAATGCAGGTAATTTAGATTCCAATCGTTCGGCATTTGTACCCAGTACCAAATTTACATAGGTATAAACGAAATTATTGGTTCTAAAGTTATCCCCTGTTCGTACATACTGCCCCATTCCTGGCGTATTCATACTCAAATAATAATTAGGCTTCAGGTGCGATTTTCCAAAATCATCATCGAAAACACCTGTGACCGTAACTGTAAACGCATCTTCACCACTACCCAATTCAATGGTTTTATCAAGGGCCTTATCTTCACCAAACAGCTTATGCGCCAAAGAAGAGGAAAGCGCAATTGTATTTGGGGCGTTCAAGGCTGATTTTGAATTGCCTTCAACAAACTTGTATGTAAAGACTTTAAAAACAGTAGAGTCCGCCAAATATGCCCTAGGTTCATAATATGCATCCTTACTGTTCGAAACCCGTAAAAGATTGATGTTAAATTCGTCAAGAAAAACTATTCTACACGCTTCTTTAACTTCAGGAAAATCATTTTTCATTGCAAAAGCAATGGGTGGGCTTCCAGCAGCTGTAATAAAATCATCACCATTTGTTTCGGTGTTTTTATTAATAGTACGCACCCGATAAATTGATTCGGCATTTTCATGATGCTGATCATAACCTGTCTGGTCATAAACATATAATAAAATAGTAAGACAACTAACCGTCGCCACGGTAAGACCGAGTAGGTTTATACCAGTTTGAAGTCTGTTCTTTGTAAGATTTCGCCAAGCGATTTTTAGATAGTTTTTAAACATGATGTTATTTTTTCATTAATCGTTCTTTTTTATTCTC
>CAZEUV010000217.1:0-3644 GCA_964515285.1 uncultured Maribacter sp.
TTCTTGGAACGTTGCTACGGATCCCGATGGCGATACGGTAACCTACGATCTGTACCTCGGTCAAGAGACCGACCCTGCCACAAAGATCGCTTCCGATTTGGGCACTGCCTCTTTTGACCTGACAGAGCGACTATCGTTGCTCGAGGGCTATTATTGGAAAGTGGCGGCAAAAGATGGCAAGGGCAAAGAGGTCCAGAGCAGCACCTTTGGTTTTACCACCCGTAATCTAAAAACACCGGATACGCCTATAACATCCAATGCTCCTTTCTCAGCAAGAGCTAGTCATGCTACAGTCGTTTTCGATAATAAAATCTGGGTAATCGGCGGGTATAGTGGAGGTGTGAAAAACGATGTGTGGAACAGTAACGATGGTGTCAACTGGACAGAAGTAACCACCAATGCCGCTTTCTCGGCAAGAAGTGGTCATACAACAGTAGTTTTTGACAACAAGCTATGGCTGGTGGGAGGACTAGATGTGAGCGGTTCTAAAAACGACGTATGGAGCAGTAGTGACGGCATCAATTGGACAGAAGTAACCTTCAATGCTGATTTCTCCCCAAGAAGGGGGCATACCGTAGTCGTTTTTGATAACAAGCTTTGGGTAATTGGTGGTGTTGGTTTGACCAATTTTAATGATGTATGGAGCAGTAGTGATGGCAATATTTGGACGGAAGTAACCTTCAATGCCGCTTTCTCTGAAAGAGGTCGACATGCCACTACTGTATTCAATGATAAGCTTTGGGTCATAGGGGGATATGATGATATGGGTTATAAAAATGATGTATGGAGCAGTAGCGATGGTATCAACTGGGTCGAAGTCACCCTCAATGCTGATTTCTCGGCAAGAAGTTCTCATACCACTACCATGTTCGACGACAAGCTCTGGATAATCGGCGGACAGGCTGATGGATTTTTCAATACAATAAACGATGTATGGAGCAGTAAAGATGGTGTCAATTGGATGCAAGTAACCGTCAATGGCGATTTTTCTGACAGAGCCGGTCATACCACTACCGTATTTGGCGACAAGCTTTGGGTGATTGGTGGGTATTATGGAAAAGTAGGTTCGCTAAGTGATGTGTGGAGCTTTGAATAAACAAAAACAGAATTGGCGTAAAGAATTCATTTAAAACAAAAAATCATGAAAAAAATTAAATTTTTAGTACTCGGTACTTTTGCTTTACTCATTACCTCTTGTGAAAAAGAGGAAGCATACCCTTTAGATACTGTTGAATATAAATCTCAGAAAAGCCTAAGGCAAAACCCTGGTTTTCCGCAATTCAAATCGGTCAAGTTAAAATTCAAGAGGCTGACCGAAGAATCTCAAATGGGAAGATTCGCGAGCAATAAGATGGTCGAGTTCAACGGTAAGCTATGGTCCGTTGGAGGCTACCAGAACGGAGCCTCGTTCCCTAACCAGAGCAGTGAAGTCTGGTCTAGCACCAATGGATCCAATTGGAATTTGGTGTCCAATGGTCAATTCGACGCAAGAGTGGGCCACTCCCTTACTGTATTCGATGGTAAAATGTGGCTTATTGCAGGCGTTGACAATTCTAATACCAGATTGTCCGATGTTTGGTTCTCTTCTAATGGTGTTCAATGGACATTGGCGACCAACACCCCTGCCTTTGGACTAATAGGAGCGCACAGCACCACGGTGTTCAACAACAAACTAATTGTCTTCACCATAAATGAAGTTTGGCAGTCATCTGATGGAATCGATTGGGAATTAATTGCCGAAGATATTTTTCCAGCAAGATTTTATTCAGAACTAACCGTTTTTAATGACAAACTGTACCTCATTGGCGGTGAAACCGGCACGGGTACTTATTATAACGAGATATGGCAGAGCGCTAATGGAACCGATTGGTCACAAGTATCGACCACCTCGCCCATATTTAATGGTATCAGTAGGTTTTCGACTGCGAATTACAAACACAAGATCTGGGTCATTGGTGGTCGTACCGAAGCAGGTTATACTAGTAATGAAATCTGGTTTAGCAACAATATGAACGACTGGCACAAGTACGATGGCCCCGTTCCGTTAAAAAGCCCCTCAAGTCATTCAAGCTTGGTATACCAAGATCGGGTATTGGTATTTGGAGGGTTTGCTTCGAATGGTATCAGTAGCTCGGTTTGGTCTTTTGAAGAAGCAAATTGATTTACAATAGATACAGTTATAACGAATAAAACAAAAAATCATGAAAAATTTAATCAAAGACAAGATGCTTATTTTTAAAAGAGCAAGTATACTATTGGTGGTGCTGACTGCTTTTAGTTGTGGTAAGAAAGATGAAGTAGTCGTAGAGCCAGAGACCGCTTTTGGAAAATGGGAATTAACCAGCAATGGGCATTTTAGTAGTGAACATGAAAAATATGTACACATCAATACTGACAATACCATTAATATTTTATCAGAAGATTCATTGGGGTTTAAAAGGGATAGGTCGAAAATTGTGACTGTATCTGACGATCAAATCACAATGAGTGGCTCTGGAGGTGAAGGACCATCATCTATAATCTATAATTATACGTTGAAAGAAGACACCTTAACACTGGAAAGTGCTACGGGAAATATTATAGAACTAATACGTAATAACAGTATTCCCGAGGTTTCTGATTGGTTTGAGGAACTCACTATTTTAAGTGAAGGACCTGCGCCGTGGGGTGGGACTGTTGATATAGCCCACAATGGCACACATATAGTTTACGGTAATGGTCGTGAATCAGAAACTATAGGGCTTGTAAATACTGACAACTTTAATTTAGATGGAGAAATCACTACAACCCATAGTGCCAATGCAGTGGAAGTTGAAAAAGGTGATGCGTCTGATAGATACATCTTTCAAAGTAGTAACGGGTTTGATACATTTTATGCCTATACCGAAAACTCGAATACGTTCGTTTTTAAGTCTCCTGAATTAGGAGCTTGGATATATGGACTTGCCTCTATTGATGATGAAAATATCTGGGCATCCAGCGGTAATGAACGGCAGCTTTACCACTATAATTATGCCAGTCAAGAGATTGTGCAGACCATAGATTTGGATTCTAAACTATTTGGGCTAGACTATCAAGGAGGATTTTTATATGTGAGTGACGGAACAAAAATTCATAAATGCCAAACTAGCCCAACTTTTAAACCATTGGAAAGTTACGGCATTAAAAACCATCACATTAAAGGTATTGCCTATGATGGCACTAATTTTTGGTTAAGTGTATGGGTAAACGGAAGTTATAAACTGATTAAAACGGATCTGACCCTTTAAGGTCAACTTTGCCAATAAACCATACGAGCTGTGAAAGAGCAACTAAAAAATAATAGAATTAATCAAGCTTAACTATTAGCTGTTTAGAGGAGTTTACCCTGAACGTAGCTGAAGAAAACAAATTAAAACACTAAAAATAATCTTTCTCAAAAAGATAAAAAAGGGTTCTAGTCTTTTTGAGAAAATCTAAATAAATCAATTTTTAGAACCCACCATAAAAACAAAATAATTATGAAAACAACAAAGAAATTTTTTACGTACGGACTACTGGTTCTCTCAATGGTATTCACTTCTTGCGCCAAAGACGGTGATATAGGCCCTATAGGCCCAGAAGGCTCTCAAGGCATAGCAGGAACTAATGGTGTCGATGGAACA
>CAZEUV010000218.1:0-3608 GCA_964515285.1 uncultured Maribacter sp.
GTATTTGAAAGAAAAATCTTTCTTTGTGCGGATATTTTTTGGATAAATGTTCGACTGGTCGGGTCAAAGTCAAAAAAAGAAACGTTTATCGCCCCTCCCATTAACCCCCTCTTTCTAGAGTGAAAAACTGCTGTGTTTAAAAATATTGTTTTGATATTTGTGTTAGCCGTGTTTGACTGGTAGTATAAGAACCTCCCTCCTAAGAACGATAGGCAATCTAGAGAGGTGTTTTTTCGTACTTTTACATTTATTCGGAACAATAGCGGACAATCACAAAAAGATAAAATGAAAATCAAAAAAGTACTTGTAGCGAACAGAGGAGAGATCGCTATACGAATTCTACGTGCCTGTACAGAGCTGAATGTTTCAACAGTTGCGATTTTCACCTATGAAGACCGGTATTCCCAACACCGTTACAAGGCAGATGAATCATACCAAATAGGGGATGATAACCAACCGCTAAAACCGTATTTGGATATTGATCTAATAATCGACCTAGCGAAACAGAAAAACGTTGATGCCATTCACCCCGGTTACGGATTTTTATCTGAAAACTCTGATTTTGCCCGTGCCTGCGAAGAAAACGATTTGATATTTGTAGGGCCAAGCCCAGAAGTGATGGATGCACTAGGTGATAAGATCACCGCAAAAAAAATAGCTTTAAAGTGTAATGTACCGGTTATTGATGGCAATAAGAAAAAGTTGACCTCTTTAAAAGTGGCCGTGTCAGAAGCTGAGAACATCGGCTACCCTTTAATGTTGAAAGCGGCTTCTGGTGGTGGCGGTAGGGGTATGCGCATTGTTAGAAACACCGGTGACCTGAACAAACATTTTGATTCAGCACGCAATGAATCGCTAAATGCCTTTGGTGATGACACCATGTTTTTAGAGAAGTATGTTGAAGACCCCAAACATATAGAGGTACAGATCGTTGCAGATGCACATGGTGAAATACGTCATTTGTTCGAACGTGATTGTTCAGTTCAACGAAGGCACCAGAAAGTAGTTGAGGTCGCCCCTTCTTTCAATGTGTCGAATGCCGTAAAACAAAATCTATACGCCTATGCGGTGGCCATTGCCAAAGAGGTCGATTACAACAATATAGGTACAGTCGAATTTTTGATCGATAAAGAGGACAATATTTACTTTATAGAAGTAAACCCTCGAATACAGGTCGAACATACCGTTACCGAAATGATTACGGGTATTGATTTGGTAAAAACACAGTTGTTTATTGCCGCAGGGTACAAACTAGCGAGCAAACAGATAAAAATTTACGGCCAAGATTCATTGGCTACCTACGGTTTCGCATTGCAATGTAGGTTGACGACCGAGGATCCTGAAAATAATTTCACCCCTGATTACGGTACGATCACTACCTATAGAAGTGCTTCGGGCATGGGCATTCGTTTAGATGCAGGTAGTATTTACCAATCGTACAATGTGAGTCCGTTTTTTGATTCCATGTTGGTAAAAGTTTCTGCACACGGTAGAACCTTAGACGGTGCCATACGTAAAATGGTACGTGCTTTAAAAGAGTTTCGAATACGAGGGGTAAAGACCAATATTCATTTTTTACAGAACGTAATTCGGCACAAGACCTTTTCAAGTGGGGGGGCAACGGTCAACTTTATTCAAAATACACCAGTATTGTTCAAGATCAAGTTGCCACAAGACCGTACTTCGAAGACCATAGCGTATTTGGCAGAGGTCATTGTAAATGGTAACCCCGATGTGAAACTTAAAGACGACACCAAGGTTTTCAGAAACCCCAAGATACCCAAGTACGATCAGTTGGGAGCTTACCCAAAAGGCACTAAAGATTTATTGACCGAATTGGGTCCAGAAAATTTTTGCCTTTGGTTAAAAAAAGAAAAACAGATCCATTATACGGATACCACCATTCGCGATGCGCACCAATCGTTATTGGCAACGCGTATGCGCACCTATGATATGTTAAAAGTGGCCGAGAGTTTTGCCAAAAACCATGCAAACACCTTTAGTATTGAAATGTGGGGCGGTGCTACTTTTGATGTTTGTCTACGTTTTCTGCACGAAAGCCCATGGACGCGTTTGAGGGAGTTGCGTAGGGCAATGCCGAACATACTGTTTCAAATGTTATTACGAGGATCCAATGGGGTAGGGTATAAGGCATACCCTGATAATCTTATTGAGAGTTTTGTTGAAAAGTCTTGGGACAACGGTATTGATGTTTTTAGAATTTTCGACTCTTTGAATTGGGTGAAAGCCATGGCACCAAGTATCAACTACGTGCGTAAAAAGACAGGTGGAATCGCCGAAGCGGCCATAAGCTACACGGGTGATATTCTAGATACAACTCAAACAAAATACGATTTAAAGTATTATATGAAATTAGCGAAAGATCTTGAAAACGCCGGGGCCCATATGATCGCTATCAAAGATATGGCAGGTCTTTTAAAACCCTATGCGGCCTCAGAACTGGTCAAGGGACTAAAGGATACGGTAAAATTGCCAATACACCTGCATACCCACGATACCTCGTCTATTCAATCGGCGACCTATTTAAAAGCTATTGAGGCAGGTGTTGATGTGGTCGATGTTGCCCTTGGCGGATTGTCTGGCTTGACCTCACAGCCCAATTTCAATAGTATTGTTGAAATGATGAAATATCAAAAGAGAGCACATGAGTTCGATATTGACATTTTGAATGAATTTTCCAATTATTGGGAAGATACCCGTGAACTCTATTACCCTTTTGAATCAGGGTTAAAGTCTGGTACGGCAGAAGTGTACCAACATGAAATACCCGGGGGGCAATACTCGAATTTACGTCCACAAGCCACCGCTTTGGGACTGGGTGATCGTTTTGAAGAGGTCAAAAAAATGTACAGCAAGGTAAATACCATGTTCGGTAATCTGGTAAAAGTAACGCCAAGTTCAAAAGTAGTAGGCGATATGGCCATATTTATGGTGACCAATGACCTAACGCCCGAAGATGTAATGCAGCGTGGTGAAACGATTTCCTTTCCTGATTCGGTAATCGATTTCTTTAAAGGCGATTTGGGGCAACCCGTAGGCGGATTTCCGAAAAAATTACAAAAAATAGTATTAAAAAACACCAAGCCCTATAAAAACAGGCCCAATGCGCATTTAGAACCCATTGACTTTGATACGGCTTTTCAAAAATTTCAAAAGAAATTCCAAAAAGGTTTTACAAGAGAAATCGAGTTTGAAGATTTTCTGTCTTATAGCTTGTACCCAAGAGTATTTGAACAGGCGCATGAGCAGTATAAGAAATACGGAAATTTAGCAGTGCTGCCCACCAAAAACTTCTTTTATGGTATGAAAATTCGTGAAGAAGCCTTGATCGAGTTACAACCGGGCAAGACCATTGTGGTCAAATTACTTTCGGTCAGTAGCCCTAATGAAGAAGGTATTCGCATGGTTTTCTTTCGGGTGAACGGAGAGAACAGGTTTGTTGAGGTAGAAGATAAAGCCCTTGAAATTAAAAAAGAAGTGCATATTAAAGCCGATTCCGAAAATTCTGATCAGGTAGGCGCACCTCTACAAGGATCCTTGTACAAGGTATTGGTTGAAAAAGGGCAGAAAGTAAAAGAGAACGACCC
>CAZEUV010000219.1:0-3596 GCA_964515285.1 uncultured Maribacter sp.
AAAAAGGGGAAATGATGCTCTTGGAAGATCATATTAATCTTCAAGGCGGCTCTCCTTTAGCCTTCAAAAATGTGGCAGAATACGGTGATCGCTTTGTTGATATGGGTGAACCCTACGATGTGAGTATGCGCAATAAAATTTCGGCAATTGCCAAAAGAGAGAACATTGCCCTGCAAAAAGGCGTGTACGCCTCAGTAGTTGGCCCACAGTTAGAGACCAAGGCAGAATACCGTATGCTAAAAATAATTGGGGCAGATGCCGTGGGTATGAGTACCGTACCCGAAGTAATAGTCGCCAATCACCTACGATTGCCCATCGTGGCAATATCAGTATTGACCGATGAATGTGATCCAGATAATTTACAAGCTATTGATATTCAAGAAATTATTGAAATCGCGGGCAATACAGAACCAAAAATGATTAAATTATTTAAAGAACTAATAAAAGAACTATGAGCTATTTAGAAGCAACAAATGATTTATACAAAGAAGCAGCCTTGACACCTGATGTGGGTCTATGCTGTACCACCAATCCTATTTGGCAATTTCCTGGCCTGTCGATTCCAAAAATAATGCAAGAGATGAATTATGGCTGTGGCAGCACGGTCTCAGCGCAAGACCTTACTAATAATCCTAAAATTTTATATGTAGGTGTAGGTGGCGGAATGGAGCTTTTACAATTCTCTTATTTTTCAAGACAAAAAGGAGGCGTAACAGGTGTTGATGTCTTAGACGAAATGTTGGAAGCCTCAAGAAAAAACTTTGAAATCGCCGAAAAAGAAAACGACTGGTTCAAAAGCGAATACGTGAATTTAGTAAAAGGCGATGCATTGAACCTTGCCATTGCCGACGAAAGTGTTGATGTCGCAGCGCAAAACTGTCTCTTCAATATTTTTAAAGCCGAAGATCTGAAAAAGGCCATTGCAGAGATGTATCGTGTTCTAAAACCACATGGACGTTTAGTCATGAGCGACCCCACCTGTGAGCAGCCCATGAACGAAGCTTTAAGAAACGACGATAGGTTACGTGCCCTCTGTCTTAGTGGTAGTATACCCATCAAAGATTATGTAAAAGCATTGACCGATGCCGGTTTTGGTACCATTGAAATCAGGGCTAGAAAATCATATCGGGTATTATCACCCAATCATTACCCTACTGATGAACTCGTGTTTATTGAATCTATTGAAATTGCAGCTATCAAAGACCCTATGCAAGAAGACGGCCCTTGTATTTTTACTGGAAAAACAGCCATCTACTATGGCGATGAAGAATATTTTGATGACAAGAAAGGACATGTACTCATGCAAAACCAGCCTTTGGCGATATGCGATAAAACAGCGGCCGCCCTAAGCAAGGAAAATGAGCAAATTCATATCAGTGAAAGCACCTGGCACTATAATGGTGGAGGTTGTTGCTAAAAACAAGTATCATGTAAAAAGGAAATCGAGCCTGTCTTTGTAAGACGGGCTCGATTGTTTAAAACAATTTTTCTTGATATTCAATATTCATTTATCTGTTCAAAGTAAGTAATATGGGCTTGGCACGTCAAATGAAAAGAGCACCTACAAAAACCAACAATGAACGCAATACTCGTACTCCTTTTTGTTGCAGCCTGTTTCTTGGCATTTAGCAACGGCGCAAATGATAATTTTAAGGGTGTCGCCACACTTTTCGGTAGCGGTACTAGCAATTATAAAAAAGCTATAGGCTGGGCAACAATTACCACTTTTGCGGGATCAATGACAGCCATTTTTCTGGCAGAAGAACTGGTGAAAAATTTTTCAGGAAAAGGGCTGGTACCCAATGAATTGATCTTAAGTCCGAATTTCGCTATTGCCATTGCCCTAGGTGCAGCTATTACGGTTTATCTAGCTACCCGAATAGGCATGCCGATTTCAACAACACATAGTTTGGTAGGTGCACTTTTTGGCGCAGGGGTCATGGCAGTGGGAAATGATTTCAATTTTTTGAAACTTGGCAAGACTTTTTTGATGCCTTTGGTCGTAAGTCCATTGATGGCTGCCGTTCTAAGTTTATTGGCATACCTTATTTTTAGGTATTTCAGAAAACTCTTGGGCATCGCAAAAAGTGATGGTATTTATCTGCAAAAAACAGACACACCTATAGTAGTTACCTCTGGTAATCAAATGAATATGGTCACCAATACCAATATCAGAACCCAGTTTAAAAAAGAACCCATAGCCTCTTATAATGGCCAGATATTTGGTATTACCACACAAAAAATACTAGATACCCTCCATTTTTTTAGTGCCGGAGTAGTAAGTTTTGCTCGAGGACTGAATGACACTCCAAAAATAGTTGGCCTTTTATTGATTATCAACACCCTTGATATTAAATGGGGCATGATAGCTATCGCCCTGGTCATGGCTATTGGTGGTTTAATGAATGCCAAAAAAGTGGGTATCACCATGAGTAAAAAAATCACACCCATGAACCCAGGTCAGGGGTTTACCGCTAATATGATTACTGGTTTATTGGTTACTACGGCAAGTATTCACGGCCTACCGGTTTCGACGACCCATGTATCGGTCGGGGCTATTTTTGGTATTGGCACGGTCACTAAAAAATCTGATGTGAAGATGGTCACCAAAATATTGTTATCGTGGATTTTGACGCTTCCGGTCGCAGCACTGGCCAGTGCCCTGTTTTTTGTATTACTTGATTATGTTTTATAATTTAAACTCCTTAAAACACTTTGTCATGAACATATCGACATTTTTATTAATGGGATTACTCACTTTTTCCTGCGGGAATACACAGTATTCTAAGCGCACTTCTAATCCTGAAAAGAAAAATGAGGTTATGGAAACCTCAAGACAGAAGGAAGTTTCCAATGTAGCCGAAATACCCAACACTGAGAAAAAGGAAGTGGAGAATGAGATTAACATCACCTCTAAAACCAAGCCTTCCGAAATTAAAGATGACGTTGAATCTCTTACAGCATCTGAATCAAAAATTGAAAATAAAGAAACAGCTATAAAAGAACCCATCAAACCAAGGCCAGAAGAAATAGTTAAAGAAACATCGATGCCTCTTCCCGTAGAAGAAAAAAAACAACCTAAAAAGGTCGTTCAAAGTTCAGTTCATAGTGAATGGAACGCCTTATTAAAAAAATACGTTACCGATGCCGGCAATGTTGATTACAAAAGTTTTGGCAATGAAAAGAGTACCTTAAATAGTTACATTGAAAAACTAGGGAATAATGCCCCAGCAGATAGTTGGTCGAAAAAAGAACGCTTGGCCTATTATATCAATCTATACAACGCGGCTACCGTAAAATTGATTTTAGACAACTATCCTATAAAGAGCATTAAAGACATCAACAAACCTTGGGGCAAAAAATGGGTGCGCGTTGGTAATACCACATATTCACTTGGCAATATAGAACATAAGATCTTACGTAAAATGAACGAGCCCCGTATTCATTTTGCAATCAATTGCGCATCGTATTCCTGCCCGAAATTATTGAACGTGGCATTTACAGCGGCCAATATGGAAACGCTATTACAAAAAGCCATTAATGAGTTTATCAACGATACCAAAAGAAATAAGATTTCAACGAACAAAGTGCAGCTT
>CAZEUV010000220.1:0-3575 GCA_964515285.1 uncultured Maribacter sp.
AAGAACAGATGACGAAAAAGGGTGCAGTGCCAACAGCCAAAAAAGGCCGACCAAACAAAGAAGACCAATCAGAATTGGCAACAATTAAACAAGAACTTAAGCGGGTCAAAGAGGAGAACGAAATCCTAAAAAAGGCCGCGGTATTCTTTGCGAAGGAACTGCCATGAAATACGACTTTATACAAAGTCATCGCAAAGAATACAAAATAGTCAGGCTCTGTGACGTATTAGAAGTTTCAGCGAGTGGTTTTTATGATTGGTTAGAACGCCCTGAAAGTCATCGATGCCAGGAAAATAGAAAGCTCACTCAAAAGATAAAGCACTATCATGAACAATCACGTGAAGTATACGGCTCGCCGAAGATACATGAAGATCTAATTGAAGAAGGTGAAATATGCAGTGTGAATCGTGTTGCCCGCTTGATGAAAGCATCAGATATTAAATCAAAAATGGCCCGAAAGTTTGTGATTACAACAGATTCGAAAAATACAATGCAACCCGCACCAGACTTACTGAAACGGCATTTCAAAGTTGATAAGCACGATAAAGCATGGGTAACCGACACCACGTTTATCGGAACACGAGAAGGCTGGTTATACTTAGCGATTATTTTAGACTTATATTCCAGAAAAATTGTTGGCTGGGCGATGAGTAAACGAAATAATACTCAACTGGTTCAAGATGCTTTAATGATGGCACTCTGGCGGAGAGGAAATATAAACGATGTTATTGTGCACTCAGATCAAGGAAGTACCTATGCCTCAAGTGCTTACCAACAACAACTGAGTGATAACAAACTTCGTTGCAGTATGAGTCGTAAAGGTGAGTGCCTTGATAATGCGGTTGCAGAAAGTTTTTTTGGAAGCTTAAAGAATGAACTTGTTTATCACGAAGATTACAAAACTAGAATAGAAGCCAGGCAAAGTGTATTTGAATATATTGAAGTTTTTTATAATCGAAAACGGCGACATGCTTTTTTAAATTACATGACACCTGTAGACTACGAAAAGAAATACGCGGGTATTTAAATCGTCCGTTTTATTGGGGGAAGCTCAGAGGTACATGATAATGACTTTCAAGTACCTTCGACCCCTTTAATCCTGACCCCTTTAATCCTTTGAAAAACAACGTTTTCGCCAGCAAGTAAAAGAAGTATCGCCTGAATATAAAGTACAAAAAATAAAAGCAATCAAATCCAAACCTATAAAGTCGAAAGGACTAAAAGGCAGAAATCCCAGTGCACTTGAAAAAAAGTTAGGCAATAAAATTGGTGATATTGGATGTATCTGCTGCTTAAATACAAAGTGGTATACCTCAGACATGCAAGAACAAGAAAGCACCAAGTTTGTTTCATTACACCATGTTGAAGGCAGAACAAAAGAATGGGCGCACGCAAAAGTATTGCCGTTATGCGCTTACCACCATGACATCCCCGCACCGAATCATGCACCTGATGAATTAACACCAATTCATCGTGGTAATAAAAAAGAATGGATAGCCTTTAACGGAACTGAAGATGAATTATTAAAACAGGTTTATGACATTATTGAAGAGGACAGGCCTTGGTTGGGGTAATAAAACAGAGTTGCGTTGGTGATATGGCGAGACGTTTATCTTCACGTTTGAAGCGTGCTGAGAAGCGAGCGGCTAAGAAAAAGTAAACTTTATTGAAGTTTAAGAACTAAAAAAGGAACCTTTATGGTTCCTTTTTTGTGGTTTATACTTTTACCTAGATTGGGTTATTTCTTTATGCTAGTTTAGGCGAATCCCCCTTATCATTTTTTTATGTATATAAGTAAAGCCTAATCATTGGCTACTTATTCCCTTAAATATCGTAATAGGGAGCATTTAAATGCTTCCTATCAACAAGTTATGTTTAAGATGCTTAGCTATATGTAATTTGATCATTAATTTAAAATAACTAACCTCAAGGAGATAAAATGGAGATCAAATTCGCAACTGATGGCAGCTGGGTATCAGTCGATATCCTATCGTGGGTATTTAATAGGAACAATGATACAAAGTGGAGGGAGGATAATCCATTCGTCAGATACGATATTGAAAATTGTTATTCAATTTATGGAGAAACTGAAACTCTATTGCGCTGTAGAAATTCCGAAGGAGCGAATTTCACGGCACCATATGAAATCATCTTTGACTACCGAAATAAACTAGCCGAAGATTCATCATGGGGTAAAGCTAAAATAAGTTCCAAAGACTACACCTTTCCTGATGCTCTTGTACCACACCAGCGTAAAGCCATCGAAGTGTTTGAAAAAAATAAGTGGCTCAAAAAGAAAAATAACCCTGCCCCCAGAGTTTCAGCATATTCAGAAAACGATGGTCTACCTTCAATAATTATTGAAAAATCATTCTATTATGATCAGGTTGGAACTAATTTAACAATTGACATGAAATTAGAAAAACCACTTAGCGTAGATGACAGTCAGTGTTTAACTATTCGAAAATGGGATATTGTTCAATCCGATGGTAATACCAAACTTCCAACTTTTAATAAATCAAGACTAGCCAACACTATAGGAGTTGCTGTTGCTATTACGGCAAAAGACAAACATGGCCGTATCTTTATGGTAAAACGATTCAGATCAAAAGAAGTTGCCGTCTACCGAGATATGTGGCACCTACCTCTATCGTTTGCTTTATTTAATGACTTTAGTCAAACGGATGTAGATATTGATATCAAAGATCTTATCCAATTCGATTTATCTAATGAACTCATGGAAGAGTTAAGTATGAGCCCTGAAGACTTTTCTGAACCTAGGCCTTTAGCATTTTGCAGAGACTTAGGTAGAGGCGGCAAACCACAGTTCTTTTTAGAAATGGAGTCAAAAATACCCTTTGAATTATTAAAGAAAAAAATCAAAGATAATTTTAATGAATTTGTAAAGAAGCCTGAAGAATTTAAACATGAAAACAATGCTAATCTATCCCCAGAACTTGCTGCAGCTTATATTTTGCTAGCAGGATAAAATCGAAAAAAACATAACAAAACGCTCAAGAGGGATTTCGAGAACACGCACTTTTTTTGCAAAGAATGCAAAAAAATCGCCTGTTCTCGAAACCCCTTAACTTGGCGTTATGTGTCTGAGGTGAAAGACCGCTATCGACCCAGTGGCCTCTCGTGACTTTGATATTATAGGTGCTATGAAGAGCGCAATTGGTTGGAAAATGCCGTATTCTAACCGCACCAATCCTAGAATTATATAGAAGAGAATACGAATGGCTAAACCCAATTACGCTTTTGAAAAGCGACAGAAAGAAATCGCCAAAAAGAAAAAGAAGGAAGAGAAACGTTTGCAAAAAGCAGGAGCCGACGATAGTCAGCCGCAAGACGTTCAACCTATATCAGGCAACGACGGTAAAACGGCAACAACCGGCGACACATAACAAAACAATCAAGCGCAGGGCGGGAAACGGCGCCGATTCTTTTGACGTTATGAGTCAAAAATGAACAACACGAATCAGTTATGATTCGTGTTGTTGTTAAATAATTCTATGGAAACATCAGAATAATTAAAGTCAATGAATATTAAATACACAAAGGAAAACACGGTA
>CAZEUV010000221.1:0-3552 GCA_964515285.1 uncultured Maribacter sp.
CGCCATCACAACTGTACCAGACATCGCTGAGTTCAGAAGATGTGTCGCCTATTCCGCCAACGACCCATATCTTGTTGTCAAAAACCGTGGCTGTGTGAGCGTTTCTTACCGGAAATGCCGCGTCTGAAGTAGCTTCCGTCCAGTTGATGCCATCACTGCTGTACCAGACATCGTTTTTTCGTTCCCCGTCCCAGCCACCTATGACCCAGAGCTTGTTGTTAAAGGTTACTACGGCATGGCCGGTTCTTTTTGAAAAATCGGACGATAGTGTAGCGGGGACCCAAATGGCTCCGTCGCTGCTGTACCAAACATCATTGGTAGGGTCAAAGTTGTCATCAGACCCGCCTATGATCCACATCTTATTGTCAAAAACGGTGGCCCCAAAGGAGTATCGCCCATTGAAAGTAGCAAAACCTGTTGTCTGGATCCAGATTTGGCCATCTTCGCTGTACCATGCATCGTTATATATAATTCCTGAATTTCGCCCTCCGATGACCCAGAGTTTATCGTCATAGTTTAACATTTTATGGAAATACCTATTTTGAAAAGGTTGAAAAGGGAACGAATTCGAATGGAATATTGCAATTTTTCCATTATGAGTAGATATTACATCACCTCTTATCTCAGTGTCGTATCCTCCTGTCACCCAAATACGATTGTCAAATACAGTGGAAGCATGACTGAATCTAGGAGAAAAGGGCGCATTGGGGGTCAGAGGTTCATCTGGGATCACATAATACCTGGTGGTAAATTTATGTATTGCACTTTGTGAGGCTTTGCCATCAGCATCTGTTGCCACGACCTTCCAGCGGTAGTCTGTAAGCAAATGCAACCGCTCGGTCAATTCGAAGGAAGTAGTTGTAATACCGCTTTCGTAAAGGGTGGACGGATCAAGGGCCGTACCCAAATAAAGGTCATAGGTAATGTCGCTGCCCTTGGGGTTTTTGGCCGACCCCCAACTTAGGGTGGGTGTGAGATTTACCTCTGTGGCGCCATCGGCGACATCGATCAAATTGAAGCTTAAAGGGGGCTCGTTTTGAAGGGCGATTTCCATGGGAGGCGAATCGTCGTTTTTTTTGCAGCCGAAGACCAGGCATAAAAACGATATTCCTAATAGCAAGTTTGTCTTTTTCATAGTAATTCACTTATTTATTCAAGGCAAATACGACGGTAACATCATATTCATAATGTCCTATTTTTGTATTGTTGTAGAGGGATCGTTCAATGGGGATGTCAGGAATATTATGATCCTCTATGGATATGATTTCCCCTAAATGCTTTTCCAGTTTTTCGGCAATGCCATGGGCTTGCATTCGTGCATTTTCAATAGCTTTTTTTGCTAGTAAAACACTTTCATCAGCCGTTATTGTCATGGTATAGACGTAATCTGATCGTTGGGCGCCATAGGAATTGGAAGCCAAAAACTTATGAAAACTTTCAATAGAAGTTGTTTCATACCTGTATAAAGTACCTTCTTTCACATAGCCCTGGAAATAATAGCCAAAAGAGTCTTCCTTAAGTTGGCTTAGGGCAAGACCGTTCTTTTTTAATGCTTCGTCGTATGTATTTTTTAACTGCTCTAGGCTTATAGCTTCAGCAGGATAGCTCAAAAAAGACTGACTGACCACCATGGAAGCGGTATACACAGGATTGGTATCGGAATGTATCGCCCTTCCTACAGTTTTTATCGTCCTTGTTTCCTGAGCCAGGCACAAGAAGGGAGCCAATAATAAAAGTATATATAGATTTTTCATATTTTTTTTTAGGCTATGGGGAAATCTTATTCAAGTGACCAGACATCTGAATAAGACCCTTCAATATAAAATCCGGTTTTAGTGGGATAGGAAATTATAGGATACCCTCCAAGGACCCAAAATCGCTTGTTAAAAACTACCGAACTGTGGTCTGAACGGGTGCCAAAATTTTTATCCCCCTGCACTTTAGCCCAAGTAATACCATCACTACTACGCCAAATATCGTTGAGGTATTTACCATCGCCCGCATAGCCACCCACTACCCATATATATCCGCCATATGAGATACTTGTGTGGCCCGACCGTGGTGAAAAATCAGCGTTCGATATGGCCTGTACCCAAGTAGAACCGTTCGTTGTATACCATACATCGTTTCTAAAATCAAGGTCAGAGGAATCATGATCTTGCCCATAACCACCTATGACCCATAGTTTGTTATCATGAACCAGGGCCGTATGGTTGGTTCTTTCCTTAAAGGGTGCATTGGCGGTGGTCAAGGACCAATTTTCACCATCACCACTTACCCATACATCACTATTAAGATCATTGCCTACCAATGTGTTCTGGCCCCCGATCAAATACATACGGCCTTTAAAGGTGGTAAGGGTATGGCTACTTCTCGGGGAAAAAGGTGCTGCCTTGGTTGCCGATAACCAGTCTTTACCATTATTAGAGTACCAAACATCGTTGTAAAGGGTGTCGTTAATGTACAGTTTTCCATTTCTACCGCCCACCAACCACATTAGGTCATTGTGTACGGTCGCTGCATGGTCTGCCCTAGGAGGAAATGCCGCTTCGGGGTTTATTAGTTTCCATTGCGCCCCATCTTCAGACTGCCATACATCGCTCGGATCTTCCCCGACTATTTGACCGGCCATTACCCACATTTGTTTGTTGTAGACCAATGAGGTGTGAAACGCCCTGCCTTCGAAAGCGGCTTCTTTTTCGACCAATTCACCTTTTACCGATAGCGTTTTTATTCTAAGGCCAAGTTTATTGGAATCGCTTGCTTATCAATAATCTCTTCTTTTCCACATGCGAATACAAGCAAAAGAATACTTAAGCAAAAGAACTTGTTTGTTATTGTCATTTGTCAAGAATTTTAAGTTTATTTATTTGAGGGAATGGTTCGATTGGTTCTGAAAAATTAATTTTTCAACCGTATTGTTAAACAGAGCGTTGTTTTTAATAGAATATCCCCCCAACCAGATAGTTTGCCTTTTGGTAGGGGGAAGCACTAGCCATTTTTCTTATTCTTCTATTCCGAAGTGTTCCACAATCTCTTCGTAGGTCATTTTAGAAAAATCCTTTGAGGTAGCTGATTTTCCTGCAGACGTCGCACCCGGTATCAAGATGTAACGGTATTCGTCGAAGAGCGTGCTTCCAACGTCACTTCCATCAAGTGAATAAACCCTTATCTGCAATGTTCCACCAGCAACAGGGATTCTTATGTAATAGGCCTCCTCAATACTAGGAAAAGTGGCAGGTATGGGGTATACAATACTTCCATTTCGCCCGTATACAAGAACAACCCCATTATTTATGATTTCATCTGTTAATAGTGGGGCGTCGATTGAAAATGTTGCGAAATCGCTCATGATATCATTTTCAAATCCGGAGACAATCCAATCTGAGTAAATGACATTGGCAGAACCAGTTTCTCCGTCTGCACCTGGTTCTCCCTGCCCACCTGCTGGCCCTTGTTCTCCTTGCACACCTTGTGGCCCAACGGCTCCATCTTTACCATCATCTTTAGAGCAGGCCATCATAAGGCTCGCAATGAACAGTACACTGAAAA
>CAZEUV010000222.1:0-3545 GCA_964515285.1 uncultured Maribacter sp.
CCGTTGTTTGTGTATTCTCATAGTGTTTTTTCTCTATGGAGGCCATATCAAAAGCTGTTGTAATATCGGCATTCAAAAGACCTTTCAAATCAACGTCAGCAGAAAGGGGGTAGGCTTTTTGGATATTCGCTAAATTCATTTTTCCATCAAGGTGCGCACTTATTTTAGCGTTGCCCATCAGTTCAGTGATTTTTGCGACCATATTAAAGCGATCCTCATCGATCATAAAAGATAGTTTCTCTATGTTGACAAAAGTATCTTCAGAAATGCCCGTGGTGTTGTTGATAGCCACATCAATAAAGACATTGCGAACTGATTTTGGCAATTCAGGGTATTTGAAAGAAGCATTGTCAGAATTTATCTTGATCGTGAATTTCGGAATATGGGTCTCATCAACAATACCATTGAGTTTTCCTTCTAAAACAAAATCACCTGTGGTCTTTACATTTTCAATGTTCTTCGAATAGGTTTCGGGTATGACAGCCAAAAAGTTTTTAAAATCTGAAGAGGGGGTTTTAAAGGCGATATCAACTTCTTGCGAGTCTTCGTTCAATTTTATGAAACCGCCGAAGACCAAGGGCAGTTGATTGATCATTGCCTCATTTTTCAGGAAAGAATATTTATTCTCTTTTAAATCGACCCCGATTAAAGCATCGAGCTTGATCTTATTGTTGTTCAAATAGTTGGTGCTATCCATTTCCAAAGAAATAAAAGCTTCTGTTTGGGTATCTAGCTCTGAGGTATCCAATGACAGATCACCATTGCCTTTGTGCTGTAGGTCAGTGAGTAGAAACACTATACCACCTGCTTTATCGGTATATCGAATAGCGGAATTTGTAATCTGATAAGCTTGTAGGTCTAATTGAAAGCCTGAAGATTCTTCTGTAGCTGAGCTTTCAGCACCAAAATCTTTACCTATATCGTAGTTGGCATTCTCTTCGTTATCGACAATGACATTTACATGGGCGCCATCGATCAAGAGGCTTTGAATGGCAATGGGGTCGTTTTCGTTTTTAAAAAGTTCACTGATGCCCATTTTCAGCGCTACCTGTTCAGCAGCAAAAAGAGTATCGCCTTCAAAAGGGGCTTTGTTGATCAATGTGATATCGGTCAAGGAAACTTCAGCATTCGGAAAACTACTGACAAGGCTCAGTTTGGCCTCAGAAAAATTCAGGGTGGCATTGATATTATTGTTTGCGTTGTTCTTTATAAGGTCACCGATTTTGGCTTCCAATAAAAAAGGAGCTGCAATCAAAAGGCCGATTACCAGCAATAAAAGAACACCTACTATTTTTAAGATTTTTTTCTTCATTCCGTTTAATACTTATTACTAAGATTATAACTCTTGAGAAGACGGAATATTTTACATATCCAACTTAATTTCCTCTCCGATTTTAAGATTAAATCGCTTGCGTAAAATATATACGAACAAATAGAGGAAAGGGGTGTCGAGAAACGCCATAAAGACCTTGAAAAGAAAACCACTGATTACGAGGCCAAAGAAAATATCCCATGGCAACACTTTAAAAACACATAAAAGACCCACTACGGTGAAGGTGTCTATAAACTGTGATAAAAAAGTAGAGAAATTATTTCGTAACCATAAGTGTTTGCCACGAGTGACTTTTTTCCAAAAATGATAAATGGCAATATCAACGTATTGTGCAAGTAGATAGGCTATCATTGATGCCAGTACCGCAATGGGGGAAAGGGCAAATACCTTTGAAAAGCTAGTGTCATTTATAGGAGACGAATCTATGGCCGGAGCCAGATCGGCCAACAGAATGATTCCCATTGAGAAGAATGAGGCGAAAATGCCCGCTGTAACAATTTGATTGGCTTTCTTTTTGCCATAGATCTCAGAAATCAGATCGGTTATTAAAAAAGTAATGGGGTAGGGTAGTATGCCCACTGATATTTCGAAAAGAGAGGCTCCGAAGACAGTGACATCGCCAAAGGGATTCCAATAAAAAAACTTTTGAAATATCAAGTTCGATACGACCAATGAGGTGATGAACAGTGCCCCTAGGTATAGGTAAATTCGGGAAGCCAAATTCTTGTCTTTTGGGCTCATTGATTATTCTACTTGCTTTTACTGAAGCAGGGGCAAAAGTGAAATGATTGGTATAAAAAGCTTCTTTGTCAAAACTGGGCAATAACCTAGTTGTTGATCTCAAATATTAAATTTTGCTCTAATTGAACAAGTTTAGGCACCAGTACCCTGTCTTCGATAAAGGCATGAATTTCAAGGTCGTCTTCGAAATTTTTCAGTTGTTCGATTAAAATTCTGAATGATGATTTATTTGTTGATGGAGGGTCATACTCAGATAAAATATTTCTTATGTTGATTAGTTCCTCTTCTGTGTCAGCGTGGTTTTCAACAAAATCGTTAATGGAGTAATCTTGTAAGAAATTCGCGAAAAAATCGATTTCCGATTTAAAATATACAGCTTTGTACAATTGGCTTGCATAAGGAAACAATAATTCTTCTTCTTCTACAAAATGTTCTTGTAGGTCGGTTTTATAACTGAAATAAAACCTGTATAAAATTTCTAACAAGGCACTTTTTTCATTGTAGTTGCTCAATAGTATAGCAATGCTTTGACCGATTTCAGGCAGTATTTTTTCTAAATAATAGGTGTGCGACCGCTTAAGGTAATCTACTAGAACGGGTACTGAATACTTGTCAAAAAGGGTGTGCTCTTTTACTTTGTGGCTGCAAAAAACATTGAGTACATCAACTAAAAAATCAGGGTTCACCTCGGTCAATGCGGTATTTTCATTGATTCCACCAGTATTATTGGGATCAATGCCAAAACGATTGAATACGTGTTCGGAAATTCGGTTTTGGTTTGTGCTTTCTGATGGAGATGTAAATGTTGTTATCATGATTGCCACATTTGTTGTTACTGAAATTGAGATTGAAAGGGTATGCCAGAATTTTTGATTTCTAAAAAGGTCTTGAAAACAAATTCTTTAGTTCAAGAAGCTCTTCATTGTTTACAATAACATTGAAAGTATTTCCTGCAAGGATAAATACCTTACATCTAAGGTACGGGTTGCATTTTTAGTCTCTCAATATTCATCTTCTAATTTAAAAAAGTAATCAACAAAATGTTTATACTCCTTGATTTCTGAAATCAGAGAGTAGGTTTTAAAGACTGTTTTGAAATGTATGATTGGTCTCGTATTCTAAGGATAAAGAATAATGGAGATATTTCAAAACAGTCTCATAGTACCCATGGGTGTTTCTATTTGACCAAGTCAGTTACTCTATTCGTCTCGTCGTACTTTGTTAAAGTCAAACGAACAATACTATCTTCGATTGCTTTTAAATCATGGGGTACGCCACCATTCAATGCAATTAAATCTCCTTTTTTCAGGTTGAGGATTTTTTCTTCAACGCCAAAATCAATTTCGCCGTCAACGATTTCGACCACAATCGGAAAAGAGGTTTTATGTTTTTTCATCTCAGTACCTTGTTGCATGGCTATTCTGATTTCTTTGGTAAAAGAAGTTTCAAATAAGACCTTTATAACAGGCTT
>CAZEUV010000223.1:0-3537 GCA_964515285.1 uncultured Maribacter sp.
GCATCACCTATAGAATCTTCTACTAGGGCAAAGACCATTCTTGCCGTATCTTCTTTGAGGTAAATATCAAGGTACGAGTACATTTCTTTACCATCAATATATCTTAGCTTGTTTTCTGAAACAACGATATACGGGGAGTCATTGTATTCGATATATTCTTCTCTTTCATAAACCGCTATTTCCCCGTTTTTACTTCTATACTGCATTACTGTTCTGAAATGCGATGAAAAAAATGAATGGTTATATGGATTATAGACTCCTATATGCCCAATACCCGGAAAAAAACTACCAACAGAATCATTTTCATCTTTGATAAATGCTTGCTCTAGGGCATTGTATAGAAAAAAAGAATCGTCAATAACAAGATCAAGAAAGCCATCATAATTAATATCTACATAAACCATCTGCGTGTTGTCTAACTTTGCACTGTCATGGGTGTGTAATTGACGAATGGTATTGGTTTTACCATTACTGATTTCTATATAAGTGATCTCTACGGAGTCAACAGCTATTTTAGGGTTGAGCAATAGAGGAACCAATTCGTTTTTCAGTGTTGATTTTATTTTTCCGAATGGTGGGTACGTTAACGTACTCTTCAATTCGATCGGAAGCTTTTCGCCTGTGGGGGAAGTCCATTGCCCTTTGGGGTTCCATAGATTGTCCAGTTGCAGTTTTACAAAACCGTCATAGCTTTTTTCATCTACATCGGCTCTGGCATAGATCGTATTGTAAATAACTTTGCTATTGATAAGGTGCACCCATTTTTTGTGATCATTATACGAGTAGTACACATCGTATTCGCCATTGTTCACTCCTATTTTCGCTTTGATCGGTCGGTCGCCAATAGTACCGTCATACCATAAAAAGTAACCAAAGAAGGCTTGGGATTTTTCCTTTTCTTGAGCGAACGATCCATTGATGGTCAAAAGCATGAGACCGATAACAGTTATTGATTTTAGGTATGTGTTGGTCAAGGTCATTGTTCGATTGTTTTAAATTCAAAGGGCACTTTTATCTTTTTATCTGGACTTAGCCAAAACCCTTTATATGTTCCATTGTTGTATTCTCCTTCAAAATAACCGCTTAATATGTCCTCTTTTTCGTATTCTTCTAAATTCAGAGCTTTCCCTTTTAGGGTTCCTTTGAGTTTGATTCTTTGGTCTGTTTTGGCATTGATAAATGTTCCGCTAACATCATTATCGGTCCATTCAAAATATAAATCACCCATTACCTTAGTATTGATATTCCCATTTAAATGCTTGATGTTTGGTTTTATCTCCACGTCTAATGGTAAATTGAGTTGTATGTTGTTAGAATAAACATTCTCAAATAGAGGGTGGTTTAAAACAAGTCTAAACGTATAAGCACCATTTTGTAGGTTGGGAGGAAAAAAGGGTAGGATGCCATTCCAATTGCTTAAAAAATATTCTTTGCCATTGTACAGAACGTAATTATCATCTAGCATTTGTTTCTCGGCACTACCCAATCCAACTTCGTAAAGAAATTGCTGTTGCGACTCTCCATTCGCAGCTGTCATTTCAACATACAATTTAGCTTCGTGTTTAAACGCTAGTTCAAGACCTGTTTTGTTATAAAAATCAGGTGAGAAAGGGATGCTTTTATTATACATGTTTAAACTGATATCTAAATCGTAGTTTTCTGCAGATGCTATATCCATATCATCATCAAGAGGCTCATCATATTCCATTTTTTCAATACGTTCTTCAACAGTGACCCATTTACCATTGACATACTTTTCTTCGAGCATCACCATATCTCCGTCTGCATTTGGATAATAAGAACTAGAGTGGTAGGGGCTGAATTTTCCGTTATCGGCCCTATATTCTATCATTGTTCTGTTCATTTGAGCTGTAAAACTCTTTGTAAACAAGTTGTATTGAGAAAGTTCGGTGAGATAAGGAAAGTAATCTTCTTCAAACTCATGATCATCAAAAGTTTTAGTGGTGGAATTGTATATAAAAAAGGCGTTATTGATAATCAGGTCTAAATATCCATCGTAATTCATATCGGCATAGCTTAGATTATAATATTCTAAATCATACGGATCATCATATTTGAAGGCTTGTATGATTTTTTCGCCGTCATAGATTTTAAGCTCTTGAACTAATTGGTTATTAACCGTACCACTTGGGGCAAGCTCTTCTTTTAGCTGCGCTTTAAAGGTAAACTTCGGAAACTCTTTTGCCATTGGTGTTAGGGTTATGGGCAAGATTTCACCTCTTAAATTATCCCAATCTCCCTTTAAAACTTGATTATATTCAAAATCTACGTTCCATTCAGCAACTTCTTTGAGTCCGTCTTTTTCAGAACCATTGATGCCGTCTTGTGGTTCGTAAATATCTTGCAGATAGATCCATTTTTTTTGGCTATCATAACCATAGGCCATCTCTGAAATTCTATCATCATTGGTTGCTGTGTCAAACCCTCTTTTTAGCATTAGTTTTATAGGGTGTTTGCCTATAAAGCCTTTATACCACAATAGGTAAGTGGTTGGTTTAATTTCAATATCGTTTCCTGATTTTGTAGGCATGACCTCATCTCCGTTTTCATCAAAACAACGAATAGATTCTTTACCTTCTTGATTAACATACCAATTGTAACGATCGCGCCCTTGGTAGATTACCATGACATCATTAAGTTCAGTAGCATCATAATAGTCAAAACGTATCGTTAATCGCTTGTTAGCATAGGGAATGATTTCATCTTCTTTTTTGGTGAATACTTTGCATGTGAAAGGTGAGTCTCGTGTAAAATAAGTGCCTAAGTCGTTTTCATACACAGTTTGTAAATCGTACAAAACTAATTTCTCATTTCTGACATGATACCCAACCTTTATTTTGATTTCGCCTAAAGTAAATTCTTCATATGTAGTTCCTCCTGTAGGTATTGCTCCATGCTTTATCCTGCGTTTTATGATAAGTCCATCATGTACAGCCGACGTATACGTAAACGCATACTCTTCTTTATCTATTACCGCTGAAATAGGTATTTCAAGCGGTGTAGAATAGTATGTATCTGCTGCAGTAATTGTTTGAATAGCTTTTTTTAAGTCATTTTTAAATTGAAAGTCAATAGCATCTTTATCTTTTTGTCTACAAGGAGTTTGATTTATAATTTCCCCTATTTTTTCTAGTTGTTTAGCTATTTGCTGTACTTCTTGCCCTTGCAAAAAACAAGCGCTTAACAGTAGAACAAATAACACTATAGATTGCAGGTATTTTTTCATTAGATTTAAAATAAATTATCTAAAAGGTCTGTAAATTGTGCAGCCGCATAGAGTAATGCCATTATGATCAGAAACACCATCATAATTTTAATAATACGTGATGCCCTTTTAGAACGCTCACTTTTTTGCGTTAATAGATAATATGCGGTATAAGCGAAAAAAACAAGTGTAGGCACTACAATGAACAAGCCAAAAATGGCGAATATGAACATGGCTTCAATAGCCTCACCAATCTCTCCTTGTGAAATACCCATTGCTAGTAAAAAGTAGAGTATAAGTGTTATAAAAAC
>CAZEUV010000224.1:0-1900 GCA_964515285.1 uncultured Maribacter sp.
AAACAAAAAAAGCCCCGACCTATTGAAAGGTCAGGGCTCTAAATATTTAAATGAATCGCCTATTTCTTTTTAGAACCGGCTTCCATTTTTTCTTTCAACGCTTGTAATGCTTCATTGGCATCGCCCAGAGTAGGCTTGGCTTCTTCAGCACTGGCAGCTTGTCTTTTGACCGCGGCCTTCACATTGCGTTTTTCCTCTTCTCTAAATAAAGCGGTATGACTTGCTACCACTCTTTTAAAGTCTTTGTTGAACTCAATGATCTTGAATTCGGCTTCTTCACCTTTCACCAATTTCTTTCCATCTTCTTTCTCTAAGTGTCGTTGCGGTACAAAGGCTGTAATATCCTCATTGAATTCAATGATAGCACCTTTATCGACTATCTCACTGATAGCGGCTTTATGAATACTGTCAAGACCAAACTCTTTCTCATACTTGTCCCAAGGGTTATCGGTGGTTTGTTTATGGCCCAAGCTCAACTTACGACCATCAACATCCAACTCTAAGACTTCGATTTCCATCGTATCGCCTACAGTGACAAATTCTGATGGGTGCTTGATTTTCTTGGTCCATGATAAATCTGAGATATAGATCAACCCATCAATACCTTCTTCCAATTCAACGAACACGCCAAAATTGGTATAGTTTCTAACAATACCTTTGTGTTTAGAGCCTACTGGGTATTTAGTGGTAATATCGGTCCATGGGTCTGGCGTCAATTGCTTGATACCCAATGACATTTTGCGATCCTCACGATCTAAGGTCAATACCACGGCGTCGATCTCATCACCTACTTTGACAAAATCTTGTGCAGAACGCAAATGCGTTGACCAAGACATTTCTGAAACGTGTATCAAACCTTCAACACCTTCAACAACTTCAATAAACGCACCATAGTCGGCTATGACAACTACCCTACCTTTTACCTTATCACCGATCTTCATTTCATCGCTCAATGCATCCCAAGGGTGTTTCTCTAATTGTTTCAAGCCCAGTTGTATTCTTGATTTGTTTTCATCAAAATCAAGAATTACCACGTTCAATTTTTGATCTAGCTCAACAATGTCACCTGGATGGTTGATCCTACTCCAAGATAAATCTGTAATATGTACAAGACCATCAACACCACCAAGATCAATAAAGACGCCGTAAGAAGTAATGTTTTTCACAATACCTTCCAATACCTGTCCTTTTTCAAGTTGGCTGATGATTTCTTTTTTCTGTTCTTCAATATCGGCTTCGATCAATGCTTTGTGTGATACAACAACGTTTTTGAACTCATGGTTGATTTTTACCACTTTGAATTCCATTGTTTTGTTCACATATTGATCGTAGTCACGAATGGGCTTCACATCAATTTGAGAACCTGGCAAGAAAGCCTCGATTCCGAAAACATCAACAATCATACCTCCTTTGGTCCTGCATTTCACAAAACCACTTACTACCTCTTCATTATCATGAGCGGCATTAACGCGATCCCAAGCCATAATAGTTCTGGCCTTTCTGTGAGAAAGTACCAATTGACCGCTTTTATCTTCACGAATGTCAATCAAGACCTCAACAGTATCACCAACCTTTAAATCAGGGTTGTAACGAAATTCGTTCAAAGAAATGACCCCTTCTGATTTTGCATTGATATCGATAATCGCTTCACGATCGGTAATAAATACCACGGTACCGGTAACCACTTCTGAATCAGCCGTATCAACAAAATTCTCAGTGACCAACTTTTCAAATTCCTCTAATTTAGCGTCTTCAACGCGCTCAATACCTTGCTCGTATTTTTCCCAATTGAAGTTCTCCAAGAATTCTTTTGGATCCTGAACGGGAATTTCCTCTTTTACTTCTTGCGTGGTCTCTTCTACAGTTTCCACTACTTTTTCAGCAGTTTCCTCTACTGTTT
>CAZEUV010000224.1:2000-3508 GCA_964515285.1 uncultured Maribacter sp.
GTTTCCTCTACTTTAGATTTTGCTTTTTCTTCAGCCATTTGAAGGTATTATTTGTATTCTACGATTTTACAAGAGTTAAACAATTACCGTAGAAGGTGTTATCTGTTTTTTTTGATTTCCTTTCTCTCTTGATTCTTTGTAAAAAAGGAGTGCAAAAATACATTTTTTATATACGTAAACCAACCCTATTGACAGAAGGTTGCACCCTAGAGCACTATTTTAAGGATTTTATCGTAAAATATTTCAATTATCACTATCTTGAACCCTCGAATATTAACTGTTTAAAAAGAACAACTATGAGTGTTAAAGCAAAGTACCAGGGTGTCTTGGATCTTGGTGAGCAATTGGGTATCAAAGATGGAAACGTTACCGAAGAAAATGGCGTCTTAAAAATAAAAGGACAGGCCAACACCCCTTATGAAAAAAACTTGATATGGGACAAAATAAAAGAACTGGGTGGTGAGAGTGCCGCAGATATAAAAGCCAACATTACCGTGGCCGATAGTTCTATATTTCACAGACATACTGTTGCAAGTGGAGAATCACTTAGCAAAATCGCAAAAAAGTATTATGGTGATGCCATGCAGTACCAAAAGATTTTTTCTGCCAATACGAATATATTGAGTAACCCTGATGTGATTCATCCTGATCAGGTTTTGATTATTCCGAATCCGTAGGGTAAAATCATTATTGTGAAAATCAGAGCGATCTGTTATTTTGGAAAACCAATTTAACAGATCGCTTTTTCGTTTGTAACGCTAATTGATATGAATCAAGTGCAATTCTACTTTTTATTGTTTTTCAATTATTCGTAGCGCAAAGTTGTGTATACGTTCAAACTGCTCTTTAAGCCCCATATCACTATTATCAAACCCAACGGCGTCTTCTGCCTTACGTAAGGGTGAAAACGCTCTGTTAGAATCTATATCATCTCGATATTGCACATTTTTGAGAACGTCTTCATATGCTACTTTTTCTCCTTTGTCCAACAATTCTTTATAACGCCTATACGCTCTTTTATCTGGAGAAGCTGTCATGAATATTTTTAGTTCGGCATCAGGAAAAACCACCGTACCGATATCTCTACCATCCATAACAAGACCTTTTTCTTGCCCCATTTTCCTTTGCATATCGACCAATTTGTGTCTCACCTCCTCAATTTCAGCTACTCTGCTTACGTACTTCGATACTTGCAACGTACGTATTTCAGTTTCAACATTCTCACCGTTAAGGTACATTTCGGCATAACCCAAATTCTCATTGTATTCAAAGATCAATCTTATATTTGATAGTGATTTTACCAAGGCTTGAATATTCTCATCCGCATCATCACCTACAAGGCCATTTCGCATCGCATATAGGGTGACCGCCCTGTACATAGCACCCGTATCTACATAAACATACCCCAAGGCCTTTGCCAGTTGCTTGGCAATAGTGCTTTTTCCTGTAGATGAATAGCCGTCTATGGCAATGGTGATTTTTTTCACGGGTCGAATTCTAAATAACAA
>CAZEUV010000225.1:0-1329 GCA_964515285.1 uncultured Maribacter sp.
TAATATCGGACGGAAAATTCAAGTATATAGAAATAGGTGAAGGCACTCCTATTATTATACTACACGGCCTGATGGGAGGGTTGAGCAATTTTCAGGGCATTACTGATTATTTTCCAAAAAAAGGATACAAAGTACTGGTACCCGAACTACCTATCTACGACATGCCAATGTTAAAGACCACGGTAAAACAGTTTGCCAAGTTTCTTAAAAAGTTTATCGAACACAAAGAACTGAACGATGTCATTCTTTTAGGAAATTCACTGGGTGGCCACATTGGTCTCTTACATACCAAATTGTATCCAAAAATGGCCAAAGCCTTGATTATAACAGGTAGTTCAGGACTTTATGAAAGTGCTATGGGCGATGGTTACCCCAAACGGGGCGATTATGAATTTATAAAAAAGAAGGCACAGGGCGTGTTTTACGACCCTAAAATCGCTACCAAAGAAATTGTAGATGAGGTTTTTGCGACCGTTAACGACCGTGTTAAATTGGTGAAGACCTTGGCAATCGCAAAGAGTGCCATTCGTCACAATATGGCAAAAGACCTGCCAAAAATGAAGACCCCTACATGTATTATTTGGGGAGAAAACGATAGTGTTACACCCCCAGACGTGGCAGAATTATTTGATGAACTATTGCCCGATTCAGAGCTGTTTTGGATCAAAAAATGTGGTCATGCAGCCATGATGGAACACCCTGAAGAATTCAATCAGATTCTTGATGCTTGGCTTACAAAGCGAAACTTCTAAATTCTTACCGATGAAGATAAAGTCGGCCGACTTTTTAATTAGCAACTCAGATGTTGCAAAATGCCCCAACGAGCCCTTGCCCGAGTATGCCTTTATTGGCAGATCTAATGTAGGCAAGTCTTCACTTATCAATATGTTGATGCAGCGAAAAAATCTGGCCAAAATATCGGGCAGACCAGGTAAAACACAATTAATCAACCACTTTAAGATAAATAAAGAATGGTTTTTGGTCGATTTGCCAGGGTACGGGTATGCACGTGTTTCTAAAAAAAGCAAAAAAACGTTTCAAAAGTATATTACCAACTACTTTGAACAACGCAAACAATTGGTATGCTCTTTTGTTTTGGTCGATATACGGCACGAGCCGCAAAAAGTGGATATGGAATTTATGGAGTGGTTGGGTGAGAACGGAATTCCGTTTTGCATCATCTTCACCAAGGCAGATAAGCTTAAACCCAAGGGTATAGAAAAAAATGTCACTTCGTATATTCAAAGGTTAGAGGAGGGTAGTTGGGAAGAAGCCCCTAAACATTTTATCACCTCGTCAACCAAAAATACAGGAAGAGATGAAGTACTC
>CAZEUV010000225.1:1429-3507 GCA_964515285.1 uncultured Maribacter sp.
GCCACCCTATCTTCAATTAGCCCGATCAAGCTTTTGGCATCTTTCATAGCATTTAGTTCATCGGTGGTTATAAAAACCTCAAAACCCTCAGCGGTCGAAACCAAAACAACGGGAAACGTGAATTCAAGCCCCTTTTCTATTTTCTGTATCTTGGCAAACTCGTCTTTGTGCAAAAACTCCATTTCAGCATTCGTTGATTTTCTGAAATTTTTCCAGACCTGGTTCTCGGTGAATGCGCCAAAGGTAATATCGCAAAGACTACACTCATAGGTACTTGGGCTGAATATTTTATGGGCACTATCTAAAATCATGTTTCGAAGGCCCGAATCGGCATTATATATAAAAATGAGCTTTTGATGGATATTATTTTTCATAAGTGAAAGGCAATGTATACATTTAATGTATTCTATAAGTCTCATTTGCACATAAGCACTTACAGTATTAAACGACAAAAACGATTACGATGAAATATTTGGGTTATGTAATACTTCTAACACTTTTGATAAACAGTTGCTCTGAAAAAGCAAAAGAAAGGCTTCCCCCTGTTATAGCACCTTTTACCAACATTGATACACTTTCAATTAATGATTGGTGGAACCGGGCCGATAATCCCATTGTAAATCTAAAAGTGAGCCGAGATAGTGTTGTGGCTTTTGGCCTGTACACGGTATCTAACAACACTTTGAAACTAAGTGCACAGTTGTACCCATTGTATCCTGAAGAAACTCGTGAAGTTCGATTGGAAATTAAGGAAAATGGCACATGGGAAGAAGTTCAAAAACAAGAAATAAACGACTTGGGCTGGTCGGCCCTATTTCGTATTGAAAACTGGGATAGTTCAAAAGACACTGAATACCGGATCCTTCACGGAGAAAACGCTTTTTTTGAAGGTTTGATTCGCAAAGATCCTAAAAATTCGGATGAAATCGTTCTGGCGGCCCTATCGTGCAATTCGAACAAAGATCGTGGAATGCGCGAGAATTACGTTCGCAATATCGACTATCAAGACCCAGATATTATTTTCTTTGCCGGTGACCAATCGTACGATCATACCGAACATACGGCGGCATGGTTGAAATTTGGGTTGCAGTTTAAAGAAACATTTCGAAATCGCCCCTGTATCACCATACCCGATGACCATGATATCGGCCAGGGCAATGTGTGGGGCGAAAATGGTAAAATTTCGGTTGCCGAAGGCTCTAGTGATGGGGGCTATACCTATCATCATGAATATGTGAAAATGGTTGAACGCTGTCAAACGGCCCATTTGCCCGACCCCTATGACCCAACCCCAATTGAACAGGGTATAAACGTTTATTACACCAATCTCAATTTGGGCGGTATCGATTTTGCCATTTTGGAAGACCGAAAGTTCAAATCGGGACCAAAAGGAAAAATTCCGCAGCAAGGTCCAAGACCCGATCATATTCGCAATACTGAATACGACCCTGCCTCTATAGACCTACCTCAACTGAAACTGTTGGGCAAACGCCAATTGACATTTTTAGAAGATTGGGCGACAACAAACCCCGAGGCCTTAAAAGTGGTCCTATCTCAAACTGGTTTCTGTGGTGGCGCCCATATACATGGCGAATTGGACAACCGCCTTCATGCCGATCTTGATAGCAATGGTTGGCCACAAACAGGGCGTAACAAAGCATTGCGGCTCATTGAAAATGCCGATGCTATTCACATTGCCGGTGACCAGCATTTGGCCACTGTGATCAAGCAGGGAATCGACGAATTTAATGACGGCCCGTGGGCATTTGTCGTACCGGCCATTGTAAACAATTACTATAGCCGTTGGTGGTGGCCAGAAGATGAAAAGGAAGGAGCGAATAAAAACCCCAAAACCTCGTTGCCTTGGACAGGGGATTATCTCGATGGCTTTAACAATAAAATAAGCATGTACGCGTATGCAAATCCTGATAGCCATTCGAATGGTAGTGGCTACGGTTTGATACGGTTCAACAAAAAAGAAAAAAATGTGGCTTTCGAATGCTGGCCTAGATACGTAGATGTCTCACAACCTGATGCCGAGCAGTTTGAGGGCTGGCCAATTACCGTAGATATGAAGT
>CAZEUV010000226.1:0-3477 GCA_964515285.1 uncultured Maribacter sp.
AACCAACAAGTGTTTAAAACATTAGAGCGCGCCTTGAACGATTTGGTCAACAAAACCAAGTGGACAAATCGTACCACCAAGGAAAACGAACGTATAAACGCCCAAATGTTCATTACGATTACCAAGTACGAATCGAATCGTTTTGAGGGTACTATTCAAATGCAGTCATCAAGACCTGTTTTCAATACGTCGTACGAAACACCGGTATTCAATTATAAAGATGATCGGTTGACATTTGAGTATATCGAATTTCAGCCTATGGTCTTTAATGAGAATGTGTACGAATCGAATATAGTAAGTGTTGTGGCATATTACGTGTACGTTATATTAGGTTTAGATGCCGATACGTTTTCTTTGGAAGGCGGTACCGATAATTTCAAGACCGCACAGAAAATTGTTACTCAAGCGCAAGGAAGCAACTCAAAAGGATGGAGCCATACCGCTGACAATGACCGTAGTAGATTTGACTTGACCGATAATCTGTTATCGAACACCTATAGAGAATATAGGGTGGCGATGTACAATTACCACAGAAAGGGCTTGGATATTTTAGGGGACAATAACAGTACAGGCAAGCAGGTAATCGCCGGCACCATGAAACTATTCGAAACGATGATCAAAAGAAGGCCGAACGCCTTTTTGATCTCGACCTTCTTCGATGCTAAATCAGATGAGATTCAAAACATCTTTTCTGACGGGCCTAAAGTAGATATCGTAAAATTGAAGGAAACCCTAAATAGAATAGCGCCACTTTATTCCAGTACTTGGAATGATATTAAGTACTGATTCCCCATTAAGTAAAATATAATTTATCTTTACCAGCACGAATAGAATTTTAAACCAGTGCTGTCAAAACTTTCTATAAAAAATTACGCCCTTATCGACCATTTGAATGTGTCGTTCACTCATGGTTTTACTAGTATTACAGGTGAAACGGGTGCAGGTAAGTCCATTTTATTGGGTGGCCTCTCATTGGTCTTGGGCAAGCGTGCCGATTTATCTTCTTTACGCGATAAGGATCGTAAATGTATCATTGAAGCAGAATTTGAAATTAAAAAATACAAGCTCAAATCATTTTTCAAAGAGAACGATCTTGATTATGAAGACACCACGATCGTTAGGCGAGAGATATTGCCCAGTGGAAAATCAAGAGCCTTTATCAATGATACGCCCATCACCCTAGATGTGATGTCCAGTTTGGGAAACAGCTTGATCGATGTACATTCTCAACATCAGACCCTGCAATTGGCAAACAATGATTTTCAACTAAAGGTAATTGATGCCCTAGCCGATAATTCATCGGTTCTCAAAGAGTATATTGACAAATACGAGTATTATAGAAAAACTTCAAAAGAACTTAATCAGTTAATTGATTTTCAGCAAAATGCAAACAAAGAATATGATTATAATAGTTTCTTGTTGGAGGAATTGGAGCAGGCTTCGCTCAAAGAAGGAATTCAAGAAGAATTAGAAGAACGCTACCATCAGCTGAATAATGTAGAGCGCATTTTAGAGCAGCTCACAAAAGGAGAACGTTTGTTGAACGATGAACAGGTTGGTATTGTGAATTTGGTGAACGAACTCAAACAAGTGTCAAGCAGGTTGTCTGATTTTGGAAGTCGGTATGGCGAATTGAACGAGCGTATAAAGTCCGTTTTTATCGAGATCGATGATATTGCAAATGAATTGGGTTCTTATCAAGAAGGTGTAGAGACCAACCCACAAATGCTCGAAGAAATAAATGGTAAGTTACTGCTGTTGTTCGATTTGCAAAAAAAACACGGGGTAGATACGGTTTCCGATTTGGTTGAGGCCAAAGAAGTACTAAGCGAAAAGGTAGCGATAACCGAGAATTTAGAAGCTGATATCGAGGCCAAGCAAGATGAACTTGTGAAAAGTGAAGGAGCATTGGTCAAAATATCGATTTTGCTCAGTGAGAATCGAAAAAAGGTACTACCTGAACTGAAAGAACAATTAGAGAACAGTTTGGCATCTTTGGGCATGCCCAATGCAGATTTTAAAATTCAATTGACCCTATCAACAGATTTTAAGAGTACTGGTAAAGACGACTTGACCTTCTTGTTTTCTGCGAATAAGGGAACCGATTTTGGCGAACTCAAAAAAGTAGCATCCGGTGGTGAGCTTTCGCGTATTATGTTGACCATAAAAGCGATTTTAGCGAAATACGAACACTTGCCGACAATGGTGTTCGATGAGATCGATACAGGGGTTTCAGGAGAGATCTCAAACAAAATGGGTGATATCATGTTGGCGATGAGCAAGAATATGCAAGTGTTCTCAATAACCCATCTACCACAAGTAGCCTCAAAGGGTGACCAGCATTTTAAGGTATTCAAGACCGACAAAGACGAAGTGACCCATACCCAAATGAAAGAATTGAATACAGACGAAAGAGTAGTGGAGCTGGCAGAAATGTTGGGAGGAAAAGATCTGTCAGATTCAGCCATAGCGCATGCAAGGCAATTGTTGAACTAGTTTTACGCTGTGGGTTTTGTATAGAACACCAAATTATAGAATCTTTCGGGTTTCAGGTTTTAAAGGTTGTAAGTAAAAACCTGAAACAATAGAAACCTAAAACAGGTTGTAAGCACTTAAAAATTCAATGTTCGCCCTTTTCTATAAACCACTACAACATACTGCCAACTTTTTTGAATATCTTTGAAAACCTAAAGTATAAACAAGTACATTGAATTAAGAAAACCAGCACATGGCATACAACTTATTAAAAGGAAAAAGAGGAATTATTTTTGGTGCGTTAGACCCGAATTCCATAGCATGGAAAACGGCAGAAAGCGTGCATGCCGAGGGCGGTACATTTGTTTTGACAAATGCCCCAATTGCCCTGCGCATGGGTACAATAAACGAGTTGGCCGAAAAAACGGGTTCAGAGGTTATTGCCGCTGACGCGACTAGTGAAGAAGATTTGGCGAATTTGGTAAACAAGTCTGTTGAGATCCTTGAGGGTAAATTAGATTTTGTACTGCACTCTATCGGTATGTCGATCAATGTTCGAAAAGAAAAGCACTATACTGATGAAAATTATGATTTTACAACAAAGGGGTGGGATATTTCCGCGCTTTCCTTTCATAAGGTGATGCAGAGTCTTTATAAGTTAGACGCCATGAACGAATGGGGCAGTATTGTTGCATTGACTTATATGGCCTCTCAGCGTAGCTTTCCCGATTATAACGATATGGCCGATAATAAAGCGTATTTGGAATCGGTAGCACGTAGTTTTGGTTATTTCTTCGGGAAGGAAAAAAAGGTCAGGGTCAATACCATTTCACAATCTCCCACGGCAACAACCGCAGGTATGGGAGTGAAGGGCTTTGACGGTTTTATCAGTTATGCCGAGAAAATGTCACCATTGGGCAACGCCTCAGCACAAGACTGTGCCAATTATACGGTATCGTTGTTTTCAGATTTGACAAAAAAGGTGACCATGCAGAACCTATT
>CAZEUV010000227.1:0-3466 GCA_964515285.1 uncultured Maribacter sp.
TTCTCTTGTACCCTTTTATTCTCTTTTGTACTATTCGCCCAAGAATTGAAGTCGCCCTCAGAATTTTTAGGCTACGAGCTCGGCACCAAGTTCACCCGCCACCATGAGGTGGTCGACTATTACCAATACCTCGCTTCGGCGGCCAGTGATAGGGTGCAATTGCACGAATACGGAAAGACAAATGAACGGCGGCCTTTGTTGTTGGCGTACGTGACCTCGGCGGCCAATATGCAGAATCTTGAGAACATTCGTAAAGAACATTTAAAGGGTACAAAAGGTGAGGGCAATGGCACAAAGGCAATCGTTTGGCTCAGTTACAATGTGCATGGCAACGAAAGTGTAAGTACCGAAGCTTCAATGCAGACCATATACGACCTATTGACGATCAAAACCGAATACCTTGAAAATACGGTCGTACTCATCGATCCCTGTATCAACCCTGATGGCCGCGATCGCTATGTAAATTGGTACTACGAGAATAAAAATGCGCCCAACAATATCGACCCGAACAGTAAGGAGCACCATGAAGGTTGGCATAGTGGCCGTACCAACCACTATATGTTCGATTTGAATAGAGACTGGGCATGGTTGACCCAAGTAGAGAGCCAACAGCGTCTAAAGTTCTTTAATAAATGGTTGCCACATGTACATGTTGATTTTCATGAACAAGGTGTGAACGAGCCTTATTATTTCGCCCCGGCCGCTGAACCTTTTCATGAGGTAATTACCGACTTTCAGCGAGATTTTCAAGTAACCATAGGAAAAAACCACGCAAAGTATTTTGATGCCAACGGATGGTTTTATTTCACCAAAGAGGTTTTCGACCTGCTTTACCCTAGCTACGGTGATACCTACCCAACGTACAATGGTGGTATCGGCATGACGTACGAACAAGGGGGAAGCGGTAGGGCCGGCTTGGCCATTAAAACAGCACTCGGTGATACACTGACCCTTAAAGATAGGATCGCGCATCATTATACAACCGGACTTTCGACCGTTGAAGTCGCCGCTAAACACGCCCAAAAACTGAACGATGAATTTAAAAAATTCTATGCCAACAAAAATTTCAAGTACAAGAGTTATGTGATGAACGGTGATGCCGATAAGATAGATGCCTTGACCAAATTGCTCGAACAACATGAAATTGAATTCGAATGGGCAAATCAGACCACGGCCAAAGGGTATTCTTATAGAACAGGAAAGATCAAAAACCTAAAAACCACTGACAAAAGTCTGGTGGTGCAATCAAGTCAATCAAAAAGTACTCTGGTAAAAGTGCTCTTCGAACCGAATGCAAAACTGAGCGATTCGCTTACCTACGATATTACCGCTTGGTCACTGCCCTATGCCTATGGCCTAGATGCCGTTGCCACGGTAACAAAAGTCAACTCGAAAACTACAAGGGGCTCTTTGACAAACAATACCGATATATCAGAAAATGCCTATGCCTATATCACTGATTGGAACAGTATGAACGATGCCCGTTTTCTGGCAGAACTACTACAAAACAAAATTCGGGTGCGTTATGCCCAAAAACCATTTACCGTAAAAGGTAATTCGTTCAAAAGAGGCAGTTTGATCATTACCAGGGCCGACAATAAAAACAGCCCAAACTTTGTAAGTAATCTACGCAAAGCAATCGAAAAACATAACAAAACCATATTTTCTTCCCAAACGGGATTCGTGGACAGCGGAAAGGATTTTGGTTCGCATTACGTACAAATGGTAAAAAACAACAAGGTCGCCATACTCTCGGGCGGCCCCACTTCAACACTTCAGTTTGGTGAAATATGGCACTTTTTCGAACAACAATTGCATTACCCGTTAGCCGTAATCGATGCTGAATATATAGACAATGTTGATTTGTCTGACTATGATGTGCTTGTGCTACCCTCGGGTTGGGGCTATAAAAAATTCATGACCGATGATCGATTGAAAAATCTAAAAGAATGGGTCAGCGAGGGAGGTAAACTCATTGCCCTGGGCGGTTCTATAAAATCGCTTTCAGGAAAAGAAGGCTTCGCTATCAAACCCAAAGAGATTGAAAAAGACAGTACAAAATCGGTTAAACCATACGATGGGTCTGAAAGATTACGAATAAATAGCGCCATCACAGGCGCCATTTTCAAAACCAAGGTAGATGCGACCCACCCTTTGGGGTACGGCTATGAAAATGCCTATTTCACCCTGAAATTAGGTAATGATGCCTATGAATACCTAGAAAAAGGCAATGTGGTATACTTCGAGGAAAGTCAGACCAAACCCGTATCAGGTTTTGCAGGAAAAAAAGCCCAAGAGAAAATTACGGAAACCTTGGTTTTCGGTGTTGAAAACCTCGGTGAGGGAAATGTTATCTATATGATAGACAATCCCCTGTTTAGAGGTTTTTGGGAAAACGGAAAACTCTTCTTTGCCAATGCCCTTTTTATGGTCAATTGAAAATGAAAAAACCAAACTTCTATATACGAGTTTTAGGTTTACTGATGTTGGCCATGATCATACAAGCCTGTAACAACAATAGTACGGTCAATGACGGGTATCACATCAAGGCTGATATAAACGGACTAATGAATGGGAAAGTCCATTTGGTCAAACTTGACCTAAACACCAATGAACAGATAAACGTCGATTCTACCACTATCAAAAACGGAAAATTTTCTTTTAAGGGAAAAGTCGATAGTCCGTATTTGTATACGCTAATACTAAAAGAGAAATCGAATAAGATCCATCTTTTTTTAGACAATAGTAACATTGACATTTCGGGAGATATCGATGATCTGGAAAAGGCCCATATAACCGGATCTAGAGAAGACAGTCTGTTTCGTTCGTATGATATGGATGCCATGTTCGATAGAAAAAAAGGGATGGATATTATGTTAGCGCATCCTGATTATACGTTTGCGGCCTTTACCGCATACTATTACTTTCAATTATACAACATACAGCCCGATACATTGAACCAAATAATGGGCAGTTTTAGCGAACCTGTAAAAAAAACGGTGTATTATACGCATTTAGAAGAACTGACCACCACACTGAAAAGTGTGGCCATTTCTCAAGCTGCGCCAAGTTTTGAAATTCTCGACACCCATGAAGAATTGGTACAATTAAAAGATTTTAAAGGAAAGTACCTCTTGATCGATTTTTGGGCCTCTTGGTGTACCCCTTGCAGAGCCGCTAACCCTACGCTCGTCAGGGCCTATAATACCTATAACAAAAGGAATTTTACCATTCTGGGAATATCGGTCGACAAGAACAAAGCGTCTTGGTTAAAAGCGGTAGAGGCTGACGGCCTACCTTGGCCGAACGTATCAAACTTAAAGGGTTGGGGCGAGGTTTCAAATGCATACGGAGTAAAAGCCGTACCTCAAAATTTCTTGATCGATCCCAACGGGATCATTATTGACAAGAATATAGAAGCTGAAGATCTAATGCAAAAACTGAATGACGTATTGCCTCAAAAATA
>CAZEUV010000228.1:0-3451 GCA_964515285.1 uncultured Maribacter sp.
GAACCGTCTGACAAATTATTTAAGATGCTTACTAAATCGTTTAAGCTGCAACAACAACAGGCAAAAATAATTGAGGAGCATATGAAGACGACCAACTATAAAAAAATACTATGTGGTGATTTTAACAATACGCAGTTTTCAAATACCTATAAAACCATAAAAGGCGATAAACAAGATACTTTTATCGAACAAGGTACTGGTTATGGTAGAACACTCTATTTTCATAAGTTTCCGGTGCGCATCGATTTTATTTTAGCCGATCCAGCCTTTAAGGTGAAAAGCCATAAAAATTATGATGGGGTGTATTCAGATCATTTTCCGATTATGGCTTCATTTGAACTGGGTTCCGATTAGATAGCAATCTACCAGATCCGCCAAAATATGAATGAGTAGGGCAACACCGAATATTCGAGTCTTTTTAAAGAATAAAAAAACAAGGTAAATCGCAATGGCCCAATAGCTGTGCAAAGGGTGAAAATCAATACTACATCGGTTGGGGTCAAAAATAGGATTTGCCAATAGATGATCTATATCAATAAGGATTCCTCCCAATAGAATAAGAATTGCCCTCGTTCTGTTTCCCTTGAAAAAAAAGAATCCAACAGCAATAGGAACGAATAGATGAATACCGTAATGAAGAAAGAACCTAAGCATTTATATCATTTGAGTTGAGGTTTTTCAGATAGCTCAGCGCATTGGTGCCCTCGTTGAATAGTAGGTCAAGTATACTCACATTTTCAATAAACCCATGTCTATCAGTAAAAACCTGATTGTAGGCATTTTGCTTTAAAGTGGCCTGTCTTTTGGCAGTGACCAAAAACCGAAAATCATCAAAATCTTTTGGATGGAGTTCAAACACTTCGTTTTTTTCTTTGGGTGTGTCGATTTGTAGACATTCACATATAATCTTGATCGACATTAGGTTATAGTCCATCAGATACTCATATTCCTGTGTGTAAAGCGATGCGATTTCATCTTCGTAGAATTCAAAATAAGGCGAACTTCTATAAGCTGTTTGCAAGGTTCGCCAATGTTGGCGTTGCCAGTTGTAATCGTTCTCTATTTTTATATCGTTATATTTTTGATGCCCTTGTTTTTTACCAATGTGCCGTATGGGTATGTTGAGCATGAGCTTTCCACGATCAGTACAGATGTAAGCTCGATTTCTATAGGTCTGTTTCTGAAAATTAGCGCAAACCTCCCAACAGGTTTTATTTTGGGCGATTACCGTAAAGGTCTCAATATTGGGAATATAGGTGGGAAGTATGAGCGTTACCAATGTAGCGATGCTTTTTAATGTACCAATGTATCAATTGGCACATCGGACAGATTAGTTCATTTTCATATTAACCTTTCCTCTTTTTCCTGAAAAAATCAAAGGCAAACCATGCGGCTAGGGCCATCAAGAAATACTTGAAGTACGATACGGGTTCTCCGTTTCCGTTTACTGTCGTGAAAACACGATCCCAACGAGGTTTCCATTTCCAGGGTTTGTTGATATTGCCTTTTGCATCTTTGAAATTATCAACGCTCATCCATATAAAAATGGGTGTACCTACGATATGGTTTTCGGGTACGTAGCCCCAAGCTCGACTATCTTCTGAATGGTCACGGTTGTCGCCCATCATCCAATAATAATCTTGTTTAAAGGTGTAGGAGTCAGCCAATTCTCCGTTAAGACTGATTTGGTTGCCAGTGACTTTGATTTTATTCCCTTCATAATCCTCTATGATTTTTTTGTAAAGGGGAAGTACCTTTAGGTTTAAAGGCACCGTTTTACCTGCTTCGGGAATATAAATGGGTCCCATTTGGCTATAGTTCCATGCATAGTCGGCACTCTGTGGAAACAAATTGCCCCCTCGCACACCTTTGGGCGTAATAATGCGCACCACAGAGTCAATACTTGCGTTCTCTTTCAATTTCGCCAGCATTTCATCGGTGAGGGTAGCGCCTCGTTTTCGACCGGTTTCCTCTTTTAGGGAAATACCATTTCTCCTCACGACATCAATGGGTATACCTGCTTGGGTAGTAAAGATTTCTATTTTTCCATCTTCTCTTCGATTATAACCTCTGGCATAACTATTCAAGACGTTTGCCTGTGATTGGGTCAAGGAGGAGACAATGTATTTTCGGGAAAATTCGGCCACGCCTATTTCTACCAGTAACTTTGATTGCACTCCTTTGTTTGCATAGACATTATATTCATATTGCGGTTTGGCACGATCGGGTAGATTCAAGGGTTTACCATTGATAAAGACATGGCCATCAATGACCGCCAATGAATCTCCTGGTACGCCCACACAGCGTTTTACGTAGTTCGATTTTTTATCGATGGGTTTTTCAATACCTTTTTCTCTTTTGAAGAAGCGGCGCACGGTATCTGCCGGCCAGCTGAAAACGACGATTTCATTTCTTTTTATACTCTTGAATCCTGGCAACCTAAAGTAGGGAAGTTGTGGTTTCTTGAGATAAGAGGGTATATTCAATACGGGAAGCGTATCGTGTACCATGGGTGCGGCAATAGTGGTCATGGGCGTTCGGGCACCGTAATGGAACTTACTTACGAACAGTAGGTCGCCAATTCGCAAAGTTCTTTCCAATGAGCCGGTTGGTATGACGTAGGGTTGAATAAAATAGGTGTGTACCAAGGTGGCGGCAACCACGGCGAATACAATTGAACTTACCCATTCACCAAGTACCGTTTTTGGGTGCAGGCTTCGATCTTCTACATAAGAAACATCCATGGCATAATTCACGTAATAGATATAAAACCCCAGAGTCAATATGACCAACCATGTTTCAAGTAGGCTATTGCGCCCGAAACTGCGAATGGTCTCTACCCAAACCACAGGAAACATCAATAAGTTGATGACGGGAACGAACAATAGAATCACCCACCATTTGGGTCTATTGATAATCTGCATCAATACGATGGCATTGTATACAGGTATTGCAGCTTCCCATGCTTTTCTGCCAGCCTTGACGTACAATTTCCAAGTTCCTAAAAAATGGATAACCTGAACAACTAAAATAAAGAGTAACCATTGTGTTGCGTTCATTGTGTTTGTTTAATTTGTTCTTGCCCAATAAGCTGAGCTCATTGTCTGTTTTTTTAATAGATCATTTATAGCCCCAATACATCTTTCATTGAGAAAACACCGGTCTTGCCTTTGATCCATTCAGCGGCAATTACCGCCCCAAGGGCAAATCCTTCTCTATTATGGGCGGTATGTTTTATTTCAATATCATCTACCCTGCTTTCATAGACAACGGTATGTGTGCCAGGTACCTTATCGATTCTTTTAGCGGTTATCGGAATTTCATCTTTAGAGGCTTCATCGAGTTTCCATTTTTTGTAATCAGTATTTTTAATAATTCCCTCGGCGAGCGTAATGGCCGTTCCACTTGGTGCATCCAACTTTTGGGTATGGTGTATCTCTTCGATGGAAAC
>CAZEUV010000229.1:0-3439 GCA_964515285.1 uncultured Maribacter sp.
ACTAAAATCAAAAATCGAGACAATGAACGATTCGATCTTTCATAGGGGTCCCGATTCTGGTGGCGTGCATATTCAAACACCTATAGTTTTTGGATTTAGAAGACTGAGCATTATTGATCTTAAAGATTCAGCCAACCAGCCCATGCTGAGTGATGATAAAAATCTTGTTCTTGTTTTCAATGGTGAAATATACAATTATATAGAACTCAAAGAAGATTTAATAACAAAGGGATACCGATTTAGAACAAGTTCTGATACCGAGGTCATTCTAAAGAGTTTTGAAGAATATGGAGACCAATGTATTCAACGCTTCAATGGCATGTGGGCCTTTGCTATCTATGATTTTAAGAAAGGACGATTATTTTGTTCAAGAGATCGATTAGGGGTAAAACCCTTTTACTACTCAGTTGTGGACAATGAATTATTTTTTTCTAGCGAATTAAAAGCTATTCATGCCGCAACAGGACAGACCAAGGCAAATCTTCAAAGGGTTTATCAATACTTGGCCTATGGCTACAGATTGAACGACGAAGAAACCTTTTTTGAAAATTGTTCAGAATTACTGCCCGGTACAAACTTAATAATCGAAAACGGAAAAATCAGTACCGAAAAGTATTGGACATTGACCAAAAATATGTATGCATTTGGTTCAAACCCAGATTACCATGCAGAATATGAAGAACTATTCAAGAGTGCTGTAAAACTGCGGTATCGAAGCGATGTTCCCGTGGCATTGTTGTTAAGCGGGGGGCTTGATTCAACTGCTATTGCCAGGGTGACCGATGACCTTATTGAAAGTGGAGAACTCCCACCTACAGATATTCACGCATTTATCGCCTCTTTTCCAGGCTTTGAAGATGACGAAACGGAAATCGCCCGTGAATTCATAAAAACATGTAAACATATTAAATTACATGAAATATTAATGGACGAGCAAAGCATCGCAGAAGGTTTTGAAAAACTGGTATATGACCTTGACCATCCTCTTTTTAGCTTCAATACTATTGTTCATAACAGAATTATGAAAGAATGTAATAAACTGGGGATAAAAGTAGTCATCAATGGGCAAGGGGCTGATGAGGCTATTGCAGGCTATGTACGTTATATTTCTGGTGTAGTATTAGCAGATAAATTCTTTTCAAAAGGTAGCTTCATCAAAGAATTAAACGCATTGAATAAAAACAATGGCTACTCAAATAAATTTCTTTTTTCACAAATGTTCAAGGCTATGATAAACCCATCAAAAGCAGCCTACTTAAGAGCAAAATATCAAGAAAAAACGTTATCCTATTTGAATAAAAAATTTGTCAATTCAATCAATAAAGAATTGAAAACAGATTACAAATTCTCATGTAATGGGCAAAACCTAGAAAATTATTTGTTAGACAAAATCAACAATCAAGGTTTAAACATGATTCTTCATTATGAAGATGTTTCTTCTATGAACCAATCAATAGAAATTAGGTCTCCATTTATGGACTATCGCTTAATGGAATTTTCCTTTTCAATACCAAGTAAATTAAAGTTCAATAACGGTATTACCAAAGTAATCTTAAGAGAGACCATTGGTGGAAAATTACCTGATTCAATTACAAAGAATCGTAAAAAAATTGGTTTTAGTACACCTTTTACTGGTTTCTTAACTGACGATGCTGATTTCAAAGTTTATATCGATAAAATGCTGGATAGCACTAACTTTAAATCAAAAAAAATATGGAATTCAGAGAAGTTATCTGAAGTATTCAAAAATCCATCTGAACATGCTCAATTTCCATATTGGCGTGTGATAAATCTAGAAATTTGGTCCAAAATGTATGGTATTACCAATCTATAATAGAAACAAAATATTCATAATAATTATATGATGACCAGCCCTATTTTGCTTTTTACATATAAACGTTTAAATGCCTTAAAAAAAACTATCGAGGCTCTTCAAAAAAATGATTTGGCTGAAGAATCCGAGTTGTACATCTTCTCTGATGGGCCAAAACATGAAAGTGATTACAAAGAGATAGAAAATGTCAGAGTCTTTTTAAAAACGATAAAAGGTTTTAAAAACGTTACCATAAAAGAATCAAATATAAATAAAGGCTTAGCAAATTCAATTATATCAGGTGTAACAGAAGTTTTGACTTTTTCAGAAAGCGTAATAGTTTTAGAAGATGACTTATTGACCACTCCTAATTTTCTAGCCTACATGAACACCTCTTTAGTGGAATACAAAAATACACAAAAAGTCTTTTCAATCTCTGGTTTTTCATTTGATCTGGGTCTAAAATCGCCATCCCTTGATGAAACTTATTTTCTTTATAGGGGATGGTCATGGGGCTGGGCAACATGGCGAGATCGTTGGTCAGAGGTAGACTGGGAAGTAAAAGATTATGAAAGCTTCAAAAACGATAAAAAAAGAAAAACTGAATTTGCACAAGGGGGATCCGATGTAAATAAAATGCTACGAAGTCAAATGGAAGGTTCATTGGATTCTTGGGCGATTCGTTGGTTTTATCATCAATTCAAGGTGAAAGGGTTGACCCTTTTTCCTGCATACTCAAAAGTATACAATAATGGTTTTGATGATTTTGCAACGCATACCAAAGGCTCTAACAAAAGATATTTGCCATTATTGGATACTTCAAACAGCTCGAACATACTATTTCCTGATACAGTAGAGGTAAAACCCAATTATCAAAAAGCCTTTCTAAAAAAGATGGGGCTATGGTCTCGTATCAAATCAAAAATTGAAGGTTTATTATCCTAAATCCCCAAAGAATGATTGCACTCATAAAACAATTTCGTTTTTTTTATCTGAAAAATTTCAAATGGCGAAAGTACACCATCGGTAAGAATATGTATGTAGGCAGGAGGGTTTACCTTTGGGCAAAAAAAGAACTTACTATTGGCGATAATTTTTATATAGGAAGGGATTCTCAAATAGAAACCGATTGTATCATTGGCAATAACGTCATATTTGCCAACAAAGTAGCTATCGTAGGAAAGTACGATCATCATTATCAAAAACTTGGGTGGCCCATTCGTTTGGCCCCCCGAATTCGTGACAAACATTATTCGTGGAAAGGGTTAAATCAAATAACCGTAATAGAAGATGATGTATGGGTCGGTTACGGAGCAATCATCATGAGCGGTGTGAAAATTCAAAAAGGGTGTATAATCGCAGCAGGGTCTGTAGTAACAAAAGATACAGAACCCTATCAGATATATGGTGGCAACCCGGCAAAAAAAATCGCTCTACGCTTTGAATCACCAGAAGATCTAAAAAACCATATCGTTCTTGAAAAAGAAGTATTAAAAAAGCATCAAAACTACAAAGGTGTAAAAAGTCTCAAATAATCTTTGAGTAAAAACTACACACCGTACTACTGGTCATGAAAAAAAAGAATCACATTGAATGTATGGGCTATCCTGTTTTTAACAGTACACT
>CAZEUV010000230.1:0-3374 GCA_964515285.1 uncultured Maribacter sp.
GGCTTCTTTGGTTATTTGAACATAATACAGACCTTGAGCATAGTCGGCCAGATCAATACCGTTTGCATTCAAGCTGCCTTTTGATACTAATTTGCCGTCAAGGGCATATACCCGGTACAATGACCCATTCAAACTTTCAGGAAGATAAATAGAATCTTTAGTGGGGTTGGGGTAGAGCACAACTTCTGACGAACCAGGTTCTACAACAATAATACTCGTGCTTGATTCATCAGCCCCGCAATCTACCGTTTTATTGATTCTAGGCTGCCCATCAATATCAATATTGGCTTCGGTGGTGGTAAAGGCCGGGTCACCAGCATCAATAGCCTTGGAGTCTTCGGCAATATGAAAATCGCTATTGTTCGCGTTCATAAAATTGGGGTTACCAAAAATTGAGTGAGCTCTTTGACCCGAAGCCGCAGTAAACGCTGCAAGACTTTGGGTGTCATTTTCTACAAAAACAATAAGGGCATCGTTACCGGCGTCTGAAAAAACCAAATTATAATCTAGGATCAAATTGTCTTGTGTTCTTGAGGTATTCAATAATAAATTTTGATCAGAGACATAGAAAATATTGTTCTTTAACTCACACCCATTCAATTGGGTCAAAGCAATTTCACCACTATAATTCTCACCTTGGTCATTTTGGTAAAAAGTATTGTTATATACTTTGGCGTTAATGACAATACCTGTAGTATTGGTATCATACCCCCCTATATGCATACCTGTATAAAAATTTTGATAAAAAATGTTATTTCTAAAAATGATGTTTTCTGTGGTGCCATTTTCTTCACAACCTATTTCGCCACCGTAGCCGTTGTGGTGGCATATATTATTCTCAACCACAATATCAAAACCCCCATCAATATAAATACCTGCTGCAGTGCTATAAGGGGCATTACAGTTATAGACCAAGTTATTTCTAATCACCCCATGCCGCCCATGATCTAGGCCGGGCACGGACACGGTTTTATAGTTACCGCCAATATCAATGCCAATATTCGTATTATCATGTACAACGTTATCTTCGATAATAAAGGTGCTAAAATTACCGCCTGCAGAGATATTTTCACTATAACCAGTTTGGTTGTTGAACACTTCATTGCCCTTAATGCGTATATTGTGAATTGAATCGGTCGCGCTATCGGCATAAATATTCAAGGGTACCGCATTTTTATCTCTAGTTACTGTTTCATTGGGATCGGAAGAGAATTTTATATTGCTTATTTTATTACCGATAATATCAATATGATGTGCCGCGCCTTGAAGGCTCAAGCCTTCTTTGAAATTTCCTATATTATTAGTCAAATGCAAGCCCTCAATGCGTAGATAGGCATTGTCGGTCCAAATTAAGGAAGCGTCATTATCAATAGTGGATCCATCAATTAAAACCTCATCATTTTGGTAGTTCTTGATGGTGATGTAGTTGGCGGCCGTGCCAGAAACATCAATATCTAGCTTTTCATAATAGGTGCCAGCTAATATAAATAAAGTGTCGCCAGCGGTAAGCTGGTCAATACCATAATGAACCGTTTTCCAAGGGGCCGTAAGGTTACCTGTCTCGTCATTATCGCCAGTAGTTGCCACATAATAATTTTGCTGGGCAACCAAGGCAGGGGAAATAAACAAAAACAATACAATCAATTTTTTCATAGTGAGGGAATTTTAATAGTTACAATATAATGAAAAAAAGGCCAATTTTTCGTGACATATAAAACCTACCTTAATTGGAAGCCTAACCGGTTTTTACCTGTCCGCCGTAGGAGGAAAACCTGTCTAGGTTTGACCTTACCACCAAAAAAAACGTACTGTTTCATTCTATTGGTATCTTTTAAAATGTAACGTTTAAATAGTCATGGTGATTACAAAAAAAAAAGCCCCAGCGATAATCGCTAGGGCTATACTATTTATTTTCTTGGGCATTATCCTTTTACACTGGCCAGCTTTCCGTTTTTAATACGGTTTGTTTTTAGGTCTTGTAAGACGTTTATCGCTTCTTCGACATACACATCTTTGGCAAGATTTTTATGCCAGCGGTCTCTTTTTTCCCGTAGAACAGAATCTTGTGTAAACAATTCTCTTTCGTATTTCAACGATTCAAAAGTAAGGTGTGAATCGTAATCGCCCATCTTTTTGAAATAGTCTGATTTTTCTTTGTCTTTGTTCACTTCGGCCTTATACGCTTCATAGTTGAGCGATATCATATGTTCGGCCTGTTCTGACTTGATCCATTGTGCATTCTCCTCGATCAATTTTATTTGAGCATGGTCTTTCATTCTTGCCATACTCTTGGCAATGGTCTGGTCATAGTCGATATTACCGCCCCAAAGATCATAGTCGGCCTCGCTTATCTTATCCCATTTCAACGGGTTCGACTGGTCTCGTTCACCAATATCGATATAACTGTACCTGTCTGGCACCACTATATCGCTCTTTACACCTTCTAACTGTGTAGAGCCACCGTTGATCCGATAGAATTTTTGCGTGGTCAATTTAATGGCACCTAGACTACCATGCTCGTTACTGCGAACGATATTGTTAAGATCGATCACGTTTTGCACTGTTCCTTTACCAAAAGTCTGTTTACTACCAATGACCACCGCTCTTTTGTAATCTTGCATTGCTGCCGCCAAAATTTCAGAGGCCGAGGCCGAAAGTTCGTTGACCAAAATGACCAAGGGGCCAGCCCATTGAATACGTTCGTCCTTATCATCATATACCTCTTTCTTCTTGCCCGAAGATTGTACCTGTACGATCGGGCCATCTTTAATAAAGAGTCCGGCCATTTCCACTACGGTCTTTAAAGATCCACCACCATTGTCACGAAGGTCGATAATCAGGCCTTCTATGCCCTCTTGCTTTAAGCGTTCGATTTCTTTGGCAACATCGGTCGCTGCATTACGCTCACTGTAATCATCAAAATCTACATAGAATTTAGGTAGGTTGATCAGTCCGAATTTTTCATCTTTCTTGATGATATTCGCCGATTTTGCGAAAGACTCTTCCAATTCGACCACATCTCTTGTCAAAGAAATCACTTCTTGTGAACCGTCGATCTTACGTATGGTCAAATCAACTACAGTGCTTTTTGGCCCTTTTATCATTTTGATGGCATCTTCTAAACGCATACCCACAATATTAATCGGCAATTCACCCTCTTGCCCTACTTTTACGATAATATCACCCACTTCAATACGGGCATCACGCCATACGGGCCCACCTGATATGATATCGACGATCTTAGCGCCTTCTGTTTTTTTCTGTAAACGGGCACCTATACCCTCGAATTTACCCGACATGCTGGTATCGAACTTTTCTTTTTCTTCGGGAGCGAAATAAAAGGTGTGTGGATCGAACTCATCTACAATAGTATT
>CAZEUV010000231.1:0-3357 GCA_964515285.1 uncultured Maribacter sp.
TTGTTCTTTAATACTGTTAACATCGGCCTTATGTACCAAACCTGAATGTGTTAACGCAAGCTTACGCTTTTTAGATTTTTTAGTCAGAATATGACTTTTAAAAGCATGCTTTCTTTTGATTTTACCAGTTCCGGTTAGTTTGAACCGTTTTTTCGCACTGGATTTTGTTTTCTGCTTGGGCATTTTTCCTATTTATATTAATCTCACTTATTATTTTATAACACTGAGCGCAGCCGAAGTGCACCCTGAGCGTAGCCGAAGGGAAGCTATTTTTTCGTTTTAGGGGCAATGAACATGGTCATTCGTTTTCCTTCCAATCTCGGCATCTGTTCAACCTTTCCTAATTCTTCCAACTCCGAAGCCAAACGCAATAACAATATTTCCCCTTTATCTTTATATACGATAGAGCGGCCTTTGAAAAAAACATAGGCTTTTAATTTGGCTCCGTCCTTAAGAAACTTCTCAGCGTGCTTCTTTTTGAACTCGTAATCGTGATCATCGGTATTTGGGCCGAACCTGATTTCTTTTACGATAACCTTAGTGGCTTTGGCCTTCATTGCCTTTTCTCGCTTTTTCTGTTCGTAAAGAAATTTCTTATAATCGATTATCTTACAAACAGGAGGATCCGCCTTTGGTGATATCTCTACCAAATCAAGTTCTAGCTCTTCTGCCTTTGCCATGGCTTGTGCCAATGTATAAACCCCCACTTCAAGGTTGTCTCCTACCAATCGAACATTGGGAGAAACAACTCTTTCGTTGATTTTGTGCGGATTTTTATTTTCTCTTCTTGGTTGAGGCCTAAATCTTTTTCTAATTGCTATGACGTAATTCTTTTAGTTAAACATATATTTTTAAAACGACTTTAAGGTACTGTTTATTTCTGTATCGACCAAGTTCGCAAACTCTTTTAGGGTTATCGCCCCTAAATCTTCTCCACCGTGTCGGCGAACTGAAATTGTATTCGATGCTTCTTCGGTTTCTCCAACAATCAACATAAACGGAATTTTGTTCATCTCCGCTTCTCGTATTTTCTTTCCAACAGTTTCATTTCTCTTGTCAAGAAGCGCGCGAATTTCGTTATTTTCCAGTGATTTTAAAACTTTTTCGGCATATTTTTCATGTTTCACGCTAACCGGCAGTACAATAGCCTGTTCAGGAATCAGCCATAATGGAAAATTACCTCCTGTATGTTCCAATAAAATTGCAATAAAACGTTCCATAGAACCAAACGGTGCACGGTGAATCATTATTGGTCTATGAAGCTCATTATCACTGCCTTTATAGGTGAGGTCAAAGCGTTCTGGTAAAGTGTAATCAACCTGTATGGTGCCTAATTGCCAAGTTCTGCCCAGCGCATCTTTTACCATAAAGTCTAATTTCGGGCCATAAAAAGCGGCTTCACCAGTTTTTATGACATAATTCAAACCTTTTTCTTTTGTGGCACTAATAATAGCTTCTTCGGCTTTTTTCCAATTTTCATCACTACCTATATACTTTTCATGATTTTCAGGATCTCTCAAAGAAACTTGTACTGTAAAATTTTCAAAGCCTAAAGAGCTAAAAACGTACATGACCAAATCAATTACATCTTTAAATTCTTTATCAAGTTGGTCTGGTGTGCAAAATATATGCGCATCGTCTTGCGTAAAACCTCTTACGCGGGTTAAACCATGCAATTCACCACTTTGTTCATACCTGTATACAGTGCCAAATTCGGCAAATCTTACAGGTAGATCTTTATAGGAGTAAGGTTTGCTATTGAAAATTTCACAGTGGTGAGGGCAGTTCATGGGTTTCAATAAAAACTCCTCGCCTTCTTTTGGTGTATGAATAGGTTGAAAACTATCAGCGCCGTATTTTTCGTAATGGCCTGAAGTCACATAAAGTTCCTTTTGACCAATATGGGGAGTAATCACCATTTGGTACCCCGCTTTTTTCTGTGCTTTTTTTAAGAACTGCTCTAGGCGATCGCGAAGGGCCGCACCTTTAGGTAGCCATAAGGGCAGTCCCTGCCCTACCTTTTGTGAGAAGGTAAATAGCTCGAGTTCTTTCCCCAATTTTCTATGGTCTCGTTTTTTTGCCTCCTCCAATAGTGCCAAATATTCGGTCAGTTCTTTTTGCTTCGGAAAAGAAATACCATACACCCGGGTAAGTTGGGTCTTGTTTTCGTCACCGCGCCAGTAGGCACCTGCCACGCCCAAAACTTTGATGGCCTTAACGATACCAGTATTCGGTATATGCCCCCCGCGACAGAGATCCGTAAAAGTATCATGGTCACAGAAAGTAATAGTACCGTCCTCTAAGTTTTCTATAAGTTCTACCTTATATTCATTGTTTTGTGATTTGTAAAAAGCCAAGGCATCTGCCTTAGAAACTGAACGCATCCTATAATCATGCTTGCCACGAGCGATCTCCAAAGACCTTTTTTCAATTTCGGGAAAATCTTTTTCAGAAAGGGTCTGCTCGCCAAGATCAATGTCGTAGTAAAAACCATTCTCTATTGCAGGGCCAATGGTCAGTTTCACACCAGGGTACAATTCTTCAAGAGCTTGCGCTACGATATGTGAAGTTGAATGCCAGAAAGCTGTTTTTCCCTCGGTATCCCTCCAAGTAAAAAGAACCAAAGAGCCATCCTCATTTAATGGGGTTTTGGTCTCAACGGTGGTATTATTGAATTTCGCCGAAATAACGTTTCGCGCCAAACCCTCGCTAATACTCAATGCAACATCCATAGGTGTACTTCCCTTGCTGTACTCTTTTATCGTTCCGTCGGGTAATGTGATCTTGATCATGTGCTGTACTATAATAATAAGTGGGCAAAGATAGCACCTTGAATCCATGCAGGCAATATATAGGTAGGTTTCTTGGGCGTTTCCAACTTTTGCAAAGTTGGGGCGGGCTATACATTATACCAATTTAACCGTATAATGATACATGGATGACGTAGTTGCTTTTTCGTTTTACAACGCTGTGATTGATTTTGATAGCTGTAGTTATCGAAATTATGAGCAAGGCGGTAAAGCGGAAAATGAACAAGTCTAAGTGGATTAGTATACGGTTAAATTGGTATTACATCTCTCGTTGCTCTCGAGGATGCCATTCCTGTTTTGTCACGCTGAGCACAGTCGAAGTGCCTAACGCAAACATTTTTCAACAAAAAAACTTGTAGCAGTGTCTAAAATACCCTATATTAAGTACCCTTATTTTCAGGGTTAGAAAGAGGTAATGCGCTAACCATAAGCGAATTAATAATAGAGGTGAAAAAAAAGTTTAAAAAAGATTGTAATAAACTTTTTAATTTGAAAAACCATCTTATATTTGCACCCGCTTTGGCATTTGGGCCATTGCTTCCTTTGC
>CAZEUV010000232.1:0-1076 GCA_964515285.1 uncultured Maribacter sp.
CTACCAGCTTGTAAACCTACAAATAAAGCTCCATAGGAGGCTGCTCCTAATTGTCTGGCGTCAGTATCCCAAACAAATCCGCCATCGTCATTGGGGTTAACATTATCATCTGCAGTTGTTGGCGTACCATCTGTATTTGCAAAGAAAATGGACTTGACCGTACCTGTATGCCCACCCGAATTATTGGCGACAACCCATCCTCCGGCACCTGCATTTACCGTAGTATCCCATTGTAAAATTTCACCATCGGTGGTAGCCCCCATATCGTTGAGGTCATTCGCCGTGATAGAGAAATCTTCTATTTTGATTGAATTGACAGCGTCATCGGCAATAGTAAGCGCACCGGTATTATCAATTGTAGCATCACCAGACATCGTTACATCTAGTGGAGTGTCAGTAGCATCACCCACAAAGATATTTCCATCAGTGAGGGTAGCGGCACCAGTTGCATCATCAGCAACTTCCCAGGCCGTTGCGGTGTCGTTCCATTTTAGTACTTGTCCGTCTGTTGCCCCCATGTCGTTTATATCTTCGGCTAGAATAGTGGCGTTCTGAATTTTTGCGGAATTGACCGCATTGTCGGCAAGGCCTAACGCAGTAGCTACACTACTACCATCTCCATTAAGTGTTATATCTGTTATGACAGCACCTCCCGTTGGAAGATCGATCCATTGAACACTTAGTCCATCATTCGCGGTCCTTAGTATTTGATCAGCCGCACCAGGCGCGATTTTTGTATTAGTAACGCTGGCATCGAGTATTTTGGTGGTTGTTATGACATTATCTGCAATAGTAAGTATACCTGTGTTGCTCATAGTAGCGTCTCCGCTAATGGCCAGTTGTTGGGCAGCATTGGTGGCATCTCCGATTAAAATTGTTCCGTCAGCAAGCGAACCTCCACTTGTGATTGCCGCATCGACATAGGCCCTTGTGGCCGCATCTTGGGAATCTACGGGATCTAGTATGTTTTTGATAAGGTTTGCCCCAGCATCATTGCCTTGGGTCAACACTTGACCAAGGTTCTGGTTTCCACCACCACCATTTGCATCAACATAAGCCTTGGTTGCGGCATCTTG
>CAZEUV010000232.1:1176-3344 GCA_964515285.1 uncultured Maribacter sp.
AGACTATCACGTTGAATTGCGTGGGGGCCAACCGCATTTTCTGATATTTTTTCTTTGATTACCGAGTTGTTGGTCAATTTGTCTCCTGTAATCGAACCATCTTGCAAATCTACTCCATTGATACCTCCGTCAACAATTTGTTCGGTACGTATACTGTTGGGTGCAACCTCAAAATTACTACCACCATTTGAGGGTGTGATTACGATGGTACTTACCGTATTTACTATGGGATCTGTGGTAAAGGCACCGCCGGCACCGCCAATATTGACCCACTGGGTACCATTATAATAGTGCACACTTTGAAGATCGGTATTGTAGACCAATGCCCCTTGACTGGGTACGATGGCGTTCATCTGTGGTGTTGTTACCCTGGTAATGACCAACACCTTGTCAGTACTTTCAAGTTCTAAGACAGATGATGGGTCTATGTTTTGCGGGTTATCGCCTATTTTGATCTGGGCGTTCAATGAACTACCGATGAAAAGGGCGATAAGTAGGAACGATAAAGAATCTTTCATAGGGCTTATGGGGTATTAAGGGGTGACCTAGACTTACAAAAATAAAATTATCTATTCATATACCTAACTTTACTAGATAAAATGTACGTTCAACAGGGTGAAGGGAAGTGAATTTATCTAAATCTGCTATTCTGGGAGTATATCTTGGGTTTGAACGATCACAAACTTTAATAAGCATTGCGTAGGATGCCCTACAAATTAACAAAAGTTTAGTGGTGCTGGTTTTTTTAAGACACAAACTTATATTTTCTTTATGAACTCAAATACAACTAATACACATGAGAAAAATAGTACTTGCCATAGGGGCTTTGTTTTTTATGGCTTTCACATTTGCACAAGATGATGATAGACAACTTTTACGTGGTAAGGTATTGTACCGAGACGTAAATGTGCCCAATGAGAACGTAATCAATGTCACTTCTGAAATGGCCACGATTACCAATGAAAATGGTGAATATGGTATTATGGTGAAAGTGGGCGATGAATTGGTGTTCTCGGCCTTGAACTATCAGATGATGATCGTTAAGGTTACTGATGGGATTCTCAAGAAAAACCGTCTTGTGATCGAGGTGAACGAGAAAGTGACCGAACTTAGTGAAGTGGTGGTAAGCCCTGAAGATCAAGAGCGGTTTATTGAGGTTAAAAATGAAGAGCTAAAGAAGTTCGAATACGAGACCGACCGATCTACCGAAGTAGAGAATATCGCACTTTCACAGACCGAACGCGGTATGACCGATGGTATTAACTTCGTTAATATTTTTAAGGCCTTGTTGAAGTCCAAAAAGACCAATGAACCTAACAAACCAAAATTAAAAATCAGCGAGGTATTGCGCCAAGTATATGAAGATGAATTTTTTGTAACAGATCTGAAACTACCGCAAGACAAGATAGATGCCTTTTTGATCTATTGCGATACTAGAATACCTACCCAATCACTTTTAAAGAAAGACAACGAGTTTCAATTGATCGACTTTTTGGTAACCCAGAGCAAAACCTTTCTGCAAGAATCGAATGAAGAAAAATAGTCTTCTTCTTATCGTTTTTATATTGGTTTCGACTTCTGTTGGGGCTCAAACGCTTTTTTCAAAAAAACTAGAGGGTAGGGTGTACGGCAAAGATGGTGACGTTGCTGCGACCCATGTGCAAAATATTACTACCAAAAGGGCTACGATTACTGATATAGACGGATTTTTTGCGATCAATGTGGATCTTAACGATACCCTTGTCTTTTCTGCGGTACAGTTCAAAAGAAAAGAAATTGTGGTTACCCCTGAGATCTTACGGCAAAGAATGCTGAATGTTCCGTTAGAAGATGCGCTGACCGAGCTCGATGAGGTGGTCGTGACACCCTACAACCTTTCAGGCGACATCACAAAAGACCTAAAGACCATAAAAACGGATCCCGTGGTAACGGCTTCTACTTTGGGGCTGCCGAATGCATACGTTCTGCCGATTACCAAGGCCGAGCGCGAACTCTACGTAGCAACTGCAAACCCGTTTATGAGTTTTGACCCCTTGATCAATGCCATTACAGGGCGTACAAAAATGCTTAAAAAAAGGGTCGCCAGAAATAAACTGTATTCAAGAACCGAAAGGGTAAAGGCATTTTACGCGGATTCTTTATTTCGGATAGATTTAAAAATACCAGAG
>CAZEUV010000233.1:0-3327 GCA_964515285.1 uncultured Maribacter sp.
CGAGAATTGGCGAAACCTATTCGCTTGAATATGGTACAGATACTCTTGAAATGCACAAAGACGCCATTGAGCCAGGTGAGCGAGTATTGGTTCACGATGATGTTCTCGCTACCGGTGGTACGGCAAAAGCGGTGTGTAAACTGGTAGAACGCCTAGGTGGCGAAGTGGTACAATGCAATTTTTTGTTGGAACTCGATTTTCTAATGGGCATTGAAAAACTGAACGGGTATGAGGTAAGGTCGTTGATACATTATTGACTTAGGGGCACCTCTAAAAACTCCTTCGCATCAAAATTTTCAGAGTTTTTCAAAGACAAGGAAAAATTTTGAAGCACTATCGAGATAATGTGATGAATTTTGAAGCAGTATTTGGAAAACTCTGAAAACCCTTTGGGAACAAAGATAATAAACAATCTGACTGCGTTATATTTTTTTCAATAGCTAAGGCTATTCAAAAAATATATACCTTACATCTTATTCATTATCTTCGTTTTTTGAAAGAAATGAGTTTTTCGAGGTGCCCCTAGCGCATTGGTGGTCACAAAATAGCGCCATCCGATAATGGCCATTTGAAATTTTGTAGCTTTCGCTAGTTCCAATTGTTTTTTTGAATAGGAGGGAAGGACTATTTTGTTCAGCTTTGCCAAAAATTTAAAGAAATAATGTTTCATCCCATAATATAATACACGCCAAATATATAGTTTTTACTTTTTGAATGAAAGGAAATCAGCATTTTGCAATGCCTTAGAATTTGTGTTTAGTTCGCTTCTTTTTCGAAAATTCACTTTTCCTTGAACAGTAAATTACCTCGGGGCAAGCCCACGAGGCATTAAGAGGAACCACAAGCGTTGAGATATTAAACCCTCTCGAAGTTTCGGGAGTGGAAATAAAAATCTTAACCTATATTTGCGCATATTCAAACCAATGCATAACTCCCTCTATATTGTAATAGGCCTGTTGCTGCTTATAGCCGGAGGCAATTGGTTGTTAAAAGCGGCCGTAGCACTTTCATTGCGTTTGAGCATTCCGAAAATAGTGATCGGAATGACCGTGGTATCGTTCGCAACCTCTGCACCTGAACTAATTGTAAGTGTAAAAGCGGCATTAGATGGCCTCCCAGATCTGGCCTTGGGCAATGTGATAGGCTCCAATATTGCCAATTTGGGCTTGGTGTTGGCCATTACGGTAATGCTTGGTAGCATAGATGTCAAGAAGAGTTTTTATACGACCGACTGGCCGGTAATGATGTTGGCCTCGTTTTTGTTTTTTGGCTTTATCTATTTTGATGGCGAGCTGCAACAACATGAGGGCATCATTATGCTTGTCAGTCTTTTTGCATTTTTGGTATACCTACTCCGTTTTCAAAAAACTGCTGTGGTCGATGAACTGCCCGAAGATGATGTTCCATTGCCCTTTTATAAAACAATACTTTTCTTGGGCCTTGGTGGTGTGGGTCTTTGGGGAGGCTCTGAATTGCTCATCAAAGGTGCTGTGGGCATGGCTACTGTTTATGGGGTGAGTGATCGTATTATAGGGGTGACCGTGGTTTCAATAGGTACCAGTATACCTGAATTGGCCGCATCGATCATTGCAGTGATAAAAAAGGAAAAAGCAATTTCTTTGGGCAATCTTATCGGCTCTAATATTTTCAATCTACTGGCTGTTTTGGGTATTACCTCTATAATAACGCCCATTCACGTAGTTGACAACACGCTACTTAGCAACGATATTTTTTGGATGTTGGGTATCTCGTTTTTGATACTGCCATTAGTCTTCATTCCAAAGGGACTTCGTTTGGGCTGGCGTGATGGTATAGTTCTTGTGGGGGTTTATTGCACTTTCGTGTATTTTACCACTACGTAAATACCAACACCAATTTATGTCTATATTATTTCTGAAAAATTCAATACTTTTTCTTCTATTTAATACGTCGATTTTTTCTCAACACGAAAAATTTATCCACGGTAAGCTGTTAGACTCCCAGACTGGGGAAGCCGTAATTTTTGCTACTGTCAGAATTAAGGGCAAGGCCGTTGGAGTAGTAACCAATCAGGACGGTGGTTTTAAGATTCCTGTAAGATTCAAGGAATATGGTGATATTTTGAAAATTTCTTCTATGGGGTATGAGAACAAAGAGATTTCGATGTTCAGCCTATCTCTGAATGATTTGAATATTATACAACTTGATCAAGGGCTGTTTAAGTTGAATGAAGCCATTGTGACGGCCAAGAAGAAAAAGCTCCTTTCTGCCCGTAGAATTGTTAGAAAGGCCATTAAGGCTATCCCGAATAATTTTCCCATGGCCTCGTTTTCCACTATTGGCTATTATAGAGATTATCAATTAAGCGAAAAACAATATGTGAATTTAAACGAAGCTATACTCGAAGTCTTTGATCAAGGCTTTGATGAATTAGATCAAGAAACCACGAAAGTGAAGTTGTACCACTATAGGGGGAACACTGATTTTAAACGTGATGAAGCTGCCCAGCAACCTTACAACTACCATACTAATCAAAAAACAATCGATAAGGCCTTTCTATTTAATTATGGAGGCAACGAGTTCACGATTTTAAGGGTACACGATGCCATTAGAAATTATCAGGTAGATACATACTCATTTGTACACCGTTTAGATACTGATTTACTTACCAACCACTCTTTTTCAAAAGTATCTGACATGTATTTGGAGGATGAGGTTTTATACACAATTAAGTTTACAAAGTCTTTCCCAGACTATATTGCCTATGGTATCTTATATATATCAAAAAGAGATTTTGCTATACATAAGATGGAGTATGCCCTATATGACAATATAAGACAGGCTCAAAATAGAATATTGAACAAGCACGGTAATACCAAGCAGCTCATTTTTAGAGTTATTACAGAATATAAAAGACAAAATGGGAAACTGTTTTTGAACTACATTTCCTTTCACAATAGTTTTCAGCTTCGTGACGATCCAAAGTTTTTATTAAATTATATTACCGTGGATCAACCAAGACGATGCTTTTACTTGACATTTAATGAAGAGCCAGATGTTGGTAACGCTCTCTTTAAGAACAACTATAAAGTTACTTTCAAAGGAAAAAAACTGAGTATTGCTAGGGTGGAAGTCAAAAAGAAGAGTGTACTACTTTATCCTGACCTAGATACTAATAAAGCGGAAGCAATGTTCAATGAAATTGCTTTGGCTTCCAAAACAACCACGGTTGATGACAAATTGTTCAGTATTAAAATCAAGAATTTAAAAGATGTCAAAGGAAATTATTTTAATGAAGGAATCATCAAGGAATACGATCAATTTCGTGAGTTTTTCACACAACAAATA
>CAZEUV010000234.1:0-3316 GCA_964515285.1 uncultured Maribacter sp.
CGCGTATAACGGTACCGGGCCAAATAATCGTTCCCTTGCCGATTTTGGTTTCGTCCATAATGGTCACATTGGGGTAGATAGTGACCTTATCGCCCAGAGCAACATTTTTACCTATATAGCAATTCGCACCGATCTTGCAACCTTCACCCAGTGTTGCGGTTTCGTGAACAACCGCCGTAGGGTGAATATCGACCTCAAAAACCGGTGATTCAAGTTCAAAGGCTTCCAATACTTTCGCCATGGCGAGATCGGCATTTTTCACTTTAATGAGCGCACGGTTTTCTCCGGGCTCCACTTCTAAATTTGCATTGACAATGGCAACACTTGCCTTAGAATTTTTCCATTGAGATACGTATTTCATACTACCGATAAAGGTGATATGGTGTGGCTCGGCTTTTTGCAGTTCTTCGGGGCCGGTGATTACTAGGCTGGTATTTCCGACCAGTTCACCTTTTAGAAGTTCATTAATCTCTAAAGTTGTAAACGATTTCATAGTTATGGTATGGTATGTTTGGTTCGGAAGATAAGCAAGATTAAGGATTTGTTAAAATCTATTTTTGTTTTTCCCCTAAATAAAAGATTATAGAGGTCAGTAGTTAACTACACATCAATTTCAATAGATAAATTGGTGGTTGTTAATGATATGAAATTTTGTATGTCCGTTCGAGCGCAGTCGAGAACTGTAGCGTATGGTAATTAGGTCTCGACTGCGCTCGACCTGACATTGTAGCATATAAGTGAACTCAAATATGTATAACTATCTACTGACCTCTAAAAGACCAACGTATTCTATTTCAGTTATTATTGTTCAATCACCTGTCAAAAAAACCAAACTTATTTTCTATTCATTTATCCGTTTTTAACGGTTAAAAACAATAATCATTAAATTTGTATAAGATGGTATGTAGTGCCAGTAACTTTATACCTACGTTGGTATTAATTAGAACATAAAAACTAAAAATTCGACAAATGGAAAAAATTTGGGTAATAACAATATCGCTTTTTTTAATAATCACTTTTCTTTTTTGGAGGCTTACTAGTGGTCATTTCAAAAAAGAATATGGTAAAAAGTTGTGGAAACAATGGGGAGCGAGATTTTTTTATTGGCAAGGTGCAATATACACCAGTACCGGAATTACAATTCTAATAATGTTTCTTTTAAAATGGGCAAAAGTTTTGACTTTTTAGAAGGCTAAAAAAGAAGAACAAAAGAGAATAACTGTTGGCACCTTAACGAACATACCGAAAAAAACTATGAGACATATAACAATCATTCTGTTTTTGATTTTAATTAGCTGTAAAAGCGAAACAAAAAATGAAATGAAAACTGAAAACGGAATTGACAAAACCGTTTATGAAATGTGGGGCAACTTTACGGAATCAAATCCCGAATTCAAAAAAGACGAGCTACCAGACTCTGAATATTTTCACGATAATGAAGAAGATGCAAATCGGTTAGCGGAATTAGTTTTAAACGGAAAAAAGAAGGCAAGTTCTGGATTATATTTTTGGTATGAAGAAGCAAATGCTGATTTACCAAAAATCGGAACAAAACTTATTGTAACGGATTTTAACGGAAAAGCACGAGCGATAATTGAAACTAAAAAGGTCGACACAATTCAATTTAATCAAATTTCCAAAGATTATGCTGGAATTGATATGGGAACGAAAATTGAACCGCTCAAAAAATGGAAAAAAGCACATTGGGGCTTTTTTGCGAACGCAATGGAACAAAGCGGAGAGAAACCGACAGAAGAAATGCTAATAGTTTGCGAACGGTTTGAAACAATCTGGCCGAAAAAGTACTAAGCACAAAAAAGTGTCATATGAAAAGCCCTAGTCCAGTTCTCTAAAGTTAGTCAATGTTTTCTTTTTTACTTAAACCACCTTTTTTTAGGGTTCACCGTCATCTGTATGTGTAAGCTTCCCCTAACCAGAACTGCTTAGTTGTATAAAAGCCTATTGATAAATGAAGACCATTACGTACCTTTAAGCTATGAAAATCAGTTTAGAACAGTTGCAATATCCTATTGGGCATTTCGAACGCCCTAAAGAAATCACCCAAGAACAAATTACCGAATGGATCTATATTTTAGAGATTTTTCCCGCACGTCTTGAAGATTTGGTAAAGGACCTTTCAGAAGCACAATTGGCAACTCCATATCGACCTGGGGGTTGGTCGGTACGGCAACTTATTCACCATATTGCCGACAGCCATCACCATAGTTATACCCGTTTTAAATGGGCCTTGACAGAAGAGAAACCTTTGATCAAGGCATACGATCAAAATAATTGGGGCGATCTTTTCGATGCACAAACCGCGCCCATACAACTTTCGCTAAACTACATCACCGCCTTGCATGCAAAATTGGTGTATTTGTTAAAAGGACTTTCTTCGGATGATCTTAAAAAGTGCTTCTTGCACCCTGAAGGAAATAGAACAGTAGCCCTTGAAGAGAATATTGGAATATACGCATGGCACGGTAATCACCATTATGCACATATTGAAGGTTTGTTGAAACGTGAAGGTTGGACGTGATTTGTGAAACACCAATTTGAAGTTATTATTTAGACGCAAATATGAGATGGTATTATAAAAAAAAGGTTTAGGAGTTGAAAAATTAGTTTAGGAGTTTAGTGGGGCGTCAACATAAGAACTAAACTTCTAAACCCAAAAACTACTTTCAACAACGTGTCCTATGAAAAACCCTAGTCTAGTTCCCTAAAGCTAGTCAATATTTTCTTTTATTACTTAAACCACCTTTTTTATCCAACATCCTTTTGCCTAAAACCTGTCCTAAAGATTGGGGAATGGTCAATTCGTTAAGAATTTAAGTCCGAAACCGACGAATTCAACTAATTTGTTGCAATACTCCATTTTTTAATTTCTTCATCGGTCATATAGTGAATATCATCAAATGGCGCTGCTTTTAATGTGTAGAAGTAAAAAGCAGGTCCTTTTTCAGCGCCTAAGGCCATAGTGAAATATTCTAACTGATTTTCATGTGCAGGATGTTCTTTTGGTAGTTCAATTGCTGTTAAATCATTTGTGCAACACCAAGAATGCACTCCGATTTTAGCGCCTTTTTCTACAATTCTTATCTTTCCAGCACAAAATAAATCCACACCACCAGAAGCAATATCGCTATCTGACAAAAGTTTGGTTGTAAATCCATTCTTACGCAACAATCTTCCTGTGTGCATATTGACCGCATCATTAACCGAGCCTGAAATATGTGTCATGACTATTGTTTTTACGGCAGGATGATTTTTAATCAAACCTTTTATTTGTGCGTATGTAACTGTTCCTAAATCT
>CAZEUV010000235.1:0-3272 GCA_964515285.1 uncultured Maribacter sp.
ATCTTGATGATGATTACCCGAACATCATCGTGGAGCGTGAGAAGCATTTTCCTGAAATTCTCTGCCTGCTGCGAGGTGCCCATGTCTTTTTTCAAGTGAGCGATCTTTGTCAGCCCATCAACGATCCGGGCGACGGTTTCGCCGAACATACGTTCAATATCGTCTAAGGTATATTCTGAATCTTCAACAACATCGTGGAGTAGGGCGGAGGCAATTGAAATGGCATCAAGGCCAATTTCAGAGGCGACGATCTTGGCTACGGCTATGGGATGAAAGATATAGGCCTCACCAGATTTTCGACGCTGTTCTTTATGTGCATCAACCGCTATTTCGAAGGCGGAGCGTATCATTTTTTTGTCATCATTCGACAAAGTCTGGTAACTGATGCGCAGCAACTCTTTATATTGCTTAGCGATTTCCTTGTTTTCTTTTTCTAAAGTGGCCTGTGTCATTCTAATTTAAAATTAACACAATCTTAGATAGTACACAACAAAATTCTGACCTATGGGAATATTGATGATCGACGAAATTATTTTTTAAAGGGATAGCACCTAATTCTGCCGTTATTAAAACCGTCAATGTTGAGGTAGGTACACCAGTTATATAAATTAGTGATGTTTTTATCTATGGAAGGATTAAGAGTGAGTTTTTTTCAAGTTCCTAATTCTATCGACAAGCGGCGGATGCGAATAGTGCATAAAAACATAGGCAGGATGTGGCGTAAGATTGCTCAAACTGTTTTTGGAGAGCTTTTTCAGGGATGTGATCAACGGTAATGCCGCAAACGTATTCTTGGCATAGTCATCTGCCTGGTATTCGAATTTTCTTGAAAGTAGGTTCATCACCAGGCCTGTGACTTCAGAAATGGGACTGTACAATATTCCGAAACCTATAAGTGCCGCATGAAAGCTCGGTTGCGAAACCCCAATGGCCAAAGACACTTCAGGATTATTGATAAAGAGCGATAAAATCAAAAGCGTCAAACCGGTAACCACGATCGAGGTGAGAAGATTGAAAACAATATGCTTGCGTTTGTAATGCCCTACTTCATGTGCCAGTACGGCCACTATTTCTTCTTCGTTCAGGTCTTTAATCAAGGTGTCGTAAAGTGTAACCCTTTTTTCTTTTCCGAAACCCGAGAAATAGGCATTTGCTTTGGTCGACCTTTTCGACCCGTCTATGACGAATATATTTTTAAGTTCAAAGCCCACGTTTTTTGCGTATGCCTCTATTTTACTTTTCAGGCTTCCATTCTCCAAAGGCTCTTGTTTATTGAATAGGGGAACGATGAGCCTGCTATAAAAAAGATTCATAAAGATGGTAAAGATGGTGACCAATGCCCAAGCATAGATCCAAAAGTCAGATCCGGCCCATTGAAAGAACCAAATAATCAATGCCAAAATTCCGCCACCAAATACCACCATCATCAGCCATCCCTTTAATTTGTCGGTAAAAAATAATTTCTTGGTCGATTTATTGAATCCAAACCGCTCTTCGATGACAAAGGTTTGGTAATATGAAAATGGTGTCGTAATGATATCGCTTCCGATCATGATGATTCCGAAGAACAATAATGCCATTATAATCTGATTGTCAGTAAAACCCCTGACGATGTTATCCATCCATTCAAATCCGCCAAAAATCAAGAATACCAAAGTCAGTAGCAATGAAAAAGTTGAGGTCAATAGCCCAAACCGGTAGTTGGTTCTTTTGTAATCTTGCGATTTTTGGTATTCTGTTTCGTCAAAAATATCACGTAGCTCTTCAGGAACGGGCTTGTTGTAATGCTGTGCATTGAGATAATCTAAAATGGTCTCCAATAGAAATTGAAAAATCAAAATTGCAATGATGATATAAAACAAGGTGCTTTGCACTATAAATATGGTTTGGTTGTATGTCTTGACCCTCGAATGGACTTTTTTATGCCCCTCGCTGTCGAATGGCTTCAAAGATAAGAATTGCAGCCGATACTGAAACGTTCATCGAATCGATTTCGCCCCGCATGGGTATGATGATGTTTTGGGTCGAACTGTTCAGCCATTCGTTAGTAAGACCGGTCGATTCGGCACCAACAATAATCGCTGTGGCTTTTTTATAATTGACTTTTGCGTAGTTTTCAGATGCAGAAAGGGCAGCGCAATAAATGGTGATATTTTTTTTAATCAGAAATTCAATGATTTTTGGGGTACTGCCAATAGCTATGCGGTTGGTAAAAACGCAACCTATGCTAGAGCGTATAATATTTGGGTTGTAAAGATCGCCCTTGGGATCTGCAATGATCACCGCATCTAGTTTTGCCGCATCGGCCGTACGCAACAAAGCGCCTATGTTTCCGGGTTTTTCTGGGGCTTCCGCAATTAGGATCAATGGGTTTTCGGTTTTGAAAGTCAGTCCGTCCAAGGTGTGCTGTTTGCTTCTGACGATAGCGACAATACCCTCTGTGGTTTCCCTGTACGCCAATTTTTGATACACTTTTTTCGAAACCTCAATAAGTTCTGGTATGGGATCAAATTCTTTTATCAGGCCCAAAACTTCGTTTTCGGAAATGATATCCCCATAAAAAAATGATGTTTTTATCTCGTAACTGCCTTTTAGGGCCAGACTAAGTTCGCGTTGCCCCTCCAATACAAAAAGTCCTGATTTCTTTCGTTCACGAGATTTCTCTTTGAGCAACAAAACCTTTTTCACCAAAGGGTTTTGTAAACTACCTATTTGCTTTATTGCTGACATCGCGGCAAAAGTAGATTAATTTACTGGCAAAGAAGGAAAGGTTTTATGCAAAGTGAATAAAGGGGTTGTTCGGTTCAATAAGTTTTAACATAATAAAAGGTTAAAAATATCTCGCAAAAACTAGGAGACGCTTTTTTTGGTTAATTTAGAAGGTCTAGTGATACATAGGAACTTTTACTTTATTGAACTTTTCGAAAACGGATAATACTCCTATATAAAAATTAACAAATTCAATACTTTTAGAAAATGCCAACATACACTTTAAAAATCAATGGAAAGTCACGATCGGTAGAGGTTTCTGCTGACACACCCTTGCTTTGGGTACTACGAGACCATTTAGATATGGTGGGCACCAAATATGGCTGTGGAATAGGGCAGTGTGGCTCATGTACCGTACACATAGACGGTAATGCCACCCGTAGTTGCCAATTACAGGTTTCTCGATTGAACGGGAAGGAAATAACAACGATCGAAGGACTGTCAGAAGACGGCTTACACCCAGTTCAAAAAGCTTGGAAAGAAGTTGATGTACCCCAATGTGG